>WHTJ01000039.1 GCA_009377795.1 Propionibacteriales bacterium
GAGTACGAGGAGACGTGGCACAGACAGCACACCCACCACGAGTCAGCTACGACCCCCGAACCCCCAACCGAAACCAGATAATCCAGTCACCGGAGAACCGGGGGAACCTCAGTTGGCCAGCCAACCCAGCGCCTGCGCTCGCAGTACGTCGTGGTCGCCGGTGACTCCGAGGCTCTTGAGCATGCCAGCCACCGTGTTCAGGGCCTGATCGAACGCCTGCGCGGAGAACGCGTCTATCTTGGCGTTGAGGAACGCCACGCCGTTCCCGTCGCCTGCTGGGTCGGGGTCGCGTTCGACGTGGACGTATCGGGACTCGGCCGCATCCTTGGCGCGGCGGGCGGCGCGTTCGGGGTCGAGGTCGATCAGCAGCCTGTCGACTTCGTCGCACAGCCGCTTGTCTCCCACCCTGCAGGCGGTCGCGCCGAGTTCTTCCTCCAACTGACCGGCACCGGGTTTAGGGAGGCAGCGGGACTGGCGGGTGATCAGCGACGCCCGGTACCCGGATAGTGCGCCCTGGTGCATCCGGGTCAGGGTCTGGGGGAGCCGGTGGTGCAGGTCGAGTGCGTCGGCGAGCAGGTACCTGGCTCGTCCCTCCGAGCACTTGAGGGTGGCGGCCAGCTCGGTGAGGCAGAACTCGTGCACCGTCGGGGTGCCGTCGCCGCCGACCTGGATCAGTCGGGGTGTGCCCTTGACCTGGCGGTCGTGCAGGTCTTCCTCGACCGGGTCGAGGGTGGAGTTGAGGTCGGCGAAGTGCGCCAGCAGGTCGGCCTCGTGGGCGGCCTGGTAGGCCTTCTGGCGTTCGTGCGCACGGAGCCAGCACAACGTGTCCGCGGTATCGAGCTCGGTGTGGTCGACCGTGACCAGCAGCCGACCCAGCTCCGGGCCGGGCGGCAGTGTGTCTACGACTTCACGGTCGAACATGCGTGCGACTATACCCGCTTCCACTGACAAGCGTGGCGGCCAAAAGCTGATCTGTGGAAAGAAAGATCAACGGCCAGATGTGCAATGTCGGCGCGAGGGGCTAGTGCCGGGATCGATCCGGCTCGTGGTCCTCCGCCCGGACGGATCCGGGTAACCCTACAATGTCGGAGATGTCGCTCATCTCGCTCGTCGACCGGCGCTCTTCCACCGGTCCGTCGGCGTACGCCTATCCTCTGCCTAGGTCGTGTGAGGACGAGCGCGCAGTTGGTCATACGCGCGGGGTCGAGTGAACGGAGAGACACATGGTGTGGATGCTCAGACTCACGCTGCCGCTCGCGGGATTCTGGCTCGTTCTCTCGGGGCACTACACGTTCCTGCTTCTCAGTCTCGGTGCGCTCACGCTCGTGATCGTCACCTGGATCGCGTGGCGCACCGACACTGTGGACCGCGCCGGCGTCGCGTTACACCTGTCACCACGCCTGCCGTTGTACCTTCTCTGGCTCGCCAAGGAGGTCTTCCTGGCGTCGGTCGCCGTCTCGCGCCAGGTGTGGTCGTTGCGCCCCGCTCTACGCCCCGCCGTCGACCTCACACCGGTCGGCGATATGTCCGAGCTTTCGCAGGTGATCTACGCGAATTCGATCACGCTGACACCTGGTACGCTCTCGCTGACGGTGGACGACAACGGCGTCGAAGTCCACAGTCTCAAGGCCTCGGACATCGGTGAGCTGCAGGCCGGAGAGATGCATGGTCGGGTGCGGCGCCTGGAGGTCCGCTGATGCTGTACGCGGCCATGGTCGCGGTCCTCGTCACCATGGTTCTCGCCCTGGCTCGCGCGTTCATGGGTCCCGGACTCTACAACCGCATCCTGGCGATCAACATGTTCGGCACCAAGACCGTCCTCTTCGTTGCGGTCCTCGGATTTCTTGTCGGCGAGCCAGAGTTTCTCGACATCGGCCTGCTCTACGCGCTGGTGAACTTCGTCGCCGTCATCGCGGTGCTGCGCCTGACCCACTACGACGAACTGCTGGTCGAGGGAAGCGGAGACGAGTCACCATGAGCGCTTCCCTTGTCGCCGAGCTGGTCAGCGGTGTGCTGCTGGCCGCCGGTGGTCTGTTCGTCATCTCCGGCGGCGTCGGACTGCTGCGCTTCCCCGACTTCTACACGCGCATCCACGCGGTCGGCATCACGGACTCGGCGGGCGCCGGCCTGATCCTGCTGGGCCTGCTCTTTCACACGACCAGCTGGGACACGGCCGTACGCCTGGTGCTGATCCTGCTGTTCATGGTGCTGACCGGCCCGACCGCCACACATGCGCTCGCCCAGGCCGCACGCCGGGACGGGGTGCACGTCTGGCGCGAAGGCGAGAGGCGCCGCTGATGTCGACCTTCGTCCTGATGAACGTCTCGCTGTTCGCCATCCTCATCGCGACGGCGCTTGCCATCACCCGGCTCCGCGCTCTGTACGAAGCCACCATGCTGACTGCCCTGTTCAGCCTGGTCTCGGCCAGTCTTTTCGTGCTGCTCGACGCGGTGGACGTGGCGTTCACCGAGGCCGCGGTGGGCGTCGGGATCAGCACCGTGCTGTTTCTCGGTGTCCTGGCTCTGACCCGTTCACGGGAGGCCGTCACACCGCGGCACCGGCTGTGGCCCGCCGGGTTCGTCGTGCTTCTCGCCGGCGGCACGCTCATCTACGCCGTGCAGGACCTTCCGTCGTTCGGCGCCGCCGATACCCCAGTGCAGGCCCACCCGGTGACGGAGACGTACTTGGAGGAGTCGCAGCACGACATCGGGATTCCCAACACCGTTACGTCCGTGCTGGCGAGCTACCGCGGTTACGACACGCTGGGTGAGCTCGTCGTGATCTTCACCGCTGGAGTCGCCGTCCTCATGCTGCTGGCGCACGCCCCGCGACCGCGGGAACACCTCGTACACCGGGAACTCATCCTGGCCGACTACCGCATCGTCCGCGTCATCAGCAAGATCCTGATGCCGTTCATCCTGGTGTTCGCCTTCTACGTTCTGTTCCACGGTGACTACGGACCCGGAGGTGGTTTCCAGGCCGGGGTGATCTTCGCCTCGGGATTCGTCCTCTACGCCCTGGTCTTCGGCCTGGACGGCGCGCGTCAGGTGCTGCCACAGAGCGTGTTGCTGTGGCTCATTCCGCTCGGCGTCCTGCTGTACGTCGGCGTCGGCGTGGCGAACATGCTGCTCGGCGGCGCGTTCCTCGACTACAACAGCCTGAATCCCGGCGATCCGGAGGTCGGGCAGCACGCCGGGATCCTGCTGGTCGAGACCGCCATCGGCATCACCGTGGCGGCGGTCATGGCGGCGGTCTTCTTCAGCTTTGCCGGACGGCGGTTGTCACGATGAGCTGGTCGCACTACGCGTACTACCTGATCGTCGCGCTCATGATGATCGGGCTGTACACCGTCATCAGTCACGGCAACCTGCTCAAGAAGCTGATCGGCCTCAACCTCTTCCAGGTCTCGGTTTTCATGCTCTACATCGGTCTGGGCGCGGTCGAGGAGGGCAGCGCCCCCATCATCAAGGACGGCGTCGAGACGTACTCCCACCCGCTGCCGCACGTACTGATCCTGACGGCGATCGTCGTCGGCATCGCGACCACGGCCTTGGGTCTCGCGCTGGTTGTCCGGATCTTCGAGGCCTACGGCACCCTCGAGGAAGACGAAGTCATCACCCGCGACGCCGCCGAACACGACGGCGTGGCCGCATGACGGCGCAGCTGCCTGCGCTGCAGGTCATCATCCCGTTGTTGTGCGCGCCTTTCTGCGTGCTCCTGCGATCTCGGACGATCGCGTGGCTGCTGTTCCTGGCCGCCGCGGCGGGGTCGCTCGCCTGCGCCGTCGTACTCGCCGAGCAGGTGTCCGACGGCGAGGTGCTCAGCTACTCGATGGGCGGTTGGCGCGCCCCGTACGGAATCGAGTACGTCATCAGCGGCTTCAACACCCCGGTGCTGCTCCTGGTGTCCACCATCGCCGTGATCGTCGCCGTCTACAGCAGGCGGAGCCTCGCTGCGGAGGTCGACTCGAAACGCATCCCGCTGCTCTACGCCTGCTTCTGCCTCAACCTCGCCGGCCTGCTGGGCATCGTCGCCACCGGCGACGCGTTCAACGCGTTCGTCTTCTTGGAGATCGCGTCACTTTCGTCGTACGCCCTCATCGCCATGGGCCGCCGCCGGCGTGCTCTGCTCGCCGCGTTCCAGTACCTCGTCGTGGGCAGCATCGGCGCGATCTTCATCCTGATCGGCATCGGACTGGCGTACGGCGTCACCGGCACGCTCAACATGGCCGACCTGGCGCAGCGGCTGCCGGAGATCTACGGCAACCGGGCACTCTCCGCGTCGGTCATCTTCGTGTTCGTCGGCCTCGCCATCAAGATGGCCGTCTTTCCGTTGCACTCCTGGCTTCCGGACGCGTACGCGGAGGCGCCGTCGGCGGTCAGCACCTTTCTCGCCGCCACCAGCACCAAGGTGGCGATCTACATCTTCCTCCGATTCGCCTTCACGGTGTTCGGGGCGACGCTGGTGTTCGGGACGCTGACCCTCGACCGGATCGGCTTGCTGCTCGCCTGCCTCGCGATGGTGATCGGCTCGGGGGCGGCGTGCTTCCAATCGGATCTGAAGTACCTCCTCGCGTGGTCGAGCGTCGCGCAGATCGGCTACATCGTGGCCGGCTTCAGCCTGGTTACCGCAAGTGGCCTGGAGGCTGCGTACCTCCACGTCATCAACCACGCGGTGATCAAGGCAGCGTTGTTCGGCGCCGCCGGACTCCTTCTCCTGCGGCTGGGCTCGGTCCGGCTCACCGACCTGGCAGGATTCGGTCGCACCATGCCCTGGACGTTCGCCGCCATCGTGCTGGCCGGCCTCGGCCTGGTCGGCATACCGCTGACCGCCGGGTTCGTCAGCAAGTGGGCGCTGGCCATGGCGCTGATCGAGGACGGCCAGGGACTGGTCCTGGCCGTGATGCTGGTCAGCTCCCTGCTGGCGTTGGTCTACGTGGGAAGGGTGGTCGAGATCGGCTGGTTCCGCGAACCGTCCCCGGTCATCGCCGCCTCCGCGGTCACCGCGACCTCCGCGACCTCCAGGAGTTCCACGGCCGAGCGGCTGCCCCGGTCGATGACGGTGGCCACCTGGACCCTGGTGCTGCTGTCGTTGTACTTCGGCATCGATGCGACCTTGCCGGCGACTCTGGCCGAGAGCGCCGCGACCGCGTTGCTCGGGAGCGGGGGGTGAGTGGTCTGTCGTTCCAGTGGACGGCGTCCGAGAACGCCCTCGCATTGCCGGTTGCGGTACTGCTCCCGCTGCTGGGCGGCTGTGCCGTCCTGCTCCTGCGCCGAAACGCGAACGTCCGCGATGCGGCATCGTTGGTCAGCGGCGTCGCGACGGCGGCCGTCGTACTCGCCCTGTGGCCGGTGGTGGACGACGGCGTGTCCTTCGAGCTGTGGACGTGGCTTCCCGGACTCTCGCTCGGCTTCTCACTGGAGCCCCTGGGTCTGCTGTTCGCGACCATCGCCGCGGTGCTGTGGCCGGTCACGACCTTGTACGCGATCGGTTACATGAGGGGAACCCGGGCCGCGCACCAGACCCGGTTCTACTTCTACTTCGCGCTGGCCATCGGCGCGGCGCTGTGGATCGCCCTGTCCGGCAACCTGATCACGCTCTTCATCGGGTACGAGGTCCTCACCCTGGCGACCTGGCCGCTGGTCACGCACCAGGGCGGAGTGGCCGGAAGGCTCGGCGGTCGCACCTATCTGGTCGTCCTGCTGGCGACGTCGATCGGCCTACTGCTGCCGGCGATCGTCTGGACCTGGATCCTGACCGGCAGCACCGAGTTCCGGGCCGGTGGCCTGCTGGCCGGCGAAGCGGGACCCACCGTGATGACCGTGCTCTTCGCGCTCTATCTGTTCGGTATCGGCAAGGCCGCGCTCATGCCCTTCCACCGCTGGCTCCCGGCGGCGATGGTGGCGCCGACGCCGGTATCGGCCCTGCTGCACGCCGTGGCCGTGGTCAAGGCCGGCGTGTTCGCGATCCTCAAGGTCTCCCTGTACGTCTTCGGCCTCGACACCCTCAGCGCCGACGACATCGCCACGCCGATGATGTGGGTCGCGGCGGTGACGTTGCTGGCGGCCGCCGTCGTCGCGATCCGATCCGACGACCTCAAGCGGCGGCTCGCGTACTCGACGGTGAGCCAGCTCGCCTACATCGTGCTGGCCGCCACCCTCGCCAGCCCGATCGCCGCCGAGGGGGGTGCGCTCCACATGGTGGCGCACGCGGCGGGCAAGATCACGCTGTTCTTCTGTGCCGGGGCGATCTACGTCGCGAGCGGCAAGACCCGGGTGAGTGAGCTCGACGGCATGGGCCGCCACATGCCGTGGACGTTCGGAGCCTTCATGGTGGCCACGCTCTCGATCGTCGGTCTGCCACCGGTCGTCGGCATGTGGAGCAAGCTCCTCCTGCTGCAGGGGACGCTCGATGCCGACCAGCTCTTGATGACCGCGGTGCTGCTGGTGGGTTCGGTCCTGGCGCTCGCTTACCTGATGCCGATTCCCGTACGCGCGTTCTTCTGCCCAGCACGCGCACAGGCGGCATCCGGCGAGGCCCCGCGGACCATGGTCTTGCCGCTGACGATGACCGCATTGGCCTGTGTAGCGCTGTTCATCGGTGCGGAGGCAGTGATCGAGCCCTTCGCACGGACGTTGGAGCTGCCATGAACGACGACGATCCCCGCTGGCTGGACGAGCCCCGCAACGTCACCCGCCTGGTGTACGGCCTGGTGGTGCTCTGCGCGCTGGCGTTTCTCGCCGATCTGTTCTACACCAAGGACCCACATTTCGGCGTCGAGCGCTGGTTCGGCTTCTATGCGATCTACGGCTTCGTCGTCAGCACCGCGCTGGTGATGAGCGCGAAGGAGGTACTACGACGCGTCGTGCGACGTGACGAGGACTACTACGAGCCGCCGGAACGGACGCGCGATGACGAGTAACCCCGCACTGCTGCTCATGCTCGGCGCGATCCCGGTCCCGTTCTTGCGCGGGTGGGTTCGCGGAGCCTGGCTGGTCGCGCTTCCGGTCGCGGGACTCATCCTGCTGTGGACGACGCCCGAAGGCACTCAGGCGGGCTTCGAGCTGTTCGGCCTGGCCGTCGAACCGCTGCGAGTGGACGCCTTGTCCCGGGTGTTCGCGACCGCGTTCCACGTCGCCGCGCTGCTGACCATGGTCTACGCGCTGCACCTTCGGGATGCGTCGCAGCAGGTGGCGATCCTGGTGTACGCCGGCGCCGCCATCGGCGGGACGCTGGCCGGCGACCTCCTGACGCTGTTCGTCTTCTGGGAGCTGACCGGACTGGCGTCGGCGTTCCTGATCTGGACCCGACGAACCGAACGCAGCTACCGCGCCGGAATGCGTTATGTGATCGCTCAGGTGATCTCCGGACTCCTGATGCTGGCCGGGATCGTCGAGCGGTTGCATGCGGGCGCGGGCCTGGAGTTCAGCTATATCGGCCTGGACGGGCCTGGCGGCGCGCTGATTCTTCTCGCCATCGGTATGAAATGCGCGTTTCCGGTGCTCCATGCGTGGTTGCAGGACACCTATCCGGAGGCGACCATCGTCGGCGGGGTGGCGCTGTCGGCGTTCACCACGAAGTTCGCGATCTACACGCTCGCGCGTGGCTTTCCGGGGACCGAGATGCTGATCTGGATCGGCGTCGTCATGGCCTGCTTCCCGATCTTCTACGCCGTCATCGAGAACGACCTGCGCAGGGTGCTGTCCTACAGCATGATCAACCAGCTCGGATTCATGGTGGTGGGCATCGGCATCGGCGGCTCCCTCGGGATCAACGGTGCGGCGGCACACGCCTTCGCCGACATCGTGTTCAAGGGGCTGTTGTTCATGAGCATGGGCGCGGTCCTGCTGCGGACCGGCACGGTCAACGGGTCTGACCTGGGTGGGCTGTACAAGTCCATGCCACAGACCACGGCACTCTGTATCGTCGGTGCGGCGTCGATCTCGGCCTTCCCGCTCTTCTCGGGCTTCGCCACGAAGTCGATGATCATGCAGGCGGTGGCCGAGGAGCATCGCACGGTGGCCTGGATGCTGCTGTTGTTCGCCTCGGCCGGGGTGTTCCACCACGCCGGAATCAAGATCCCGTACTTCGCCTTCTTCGCACACGACCGCGGATGGCGGGTGGCCGAGGCGCCGGTCAACATGCGGGTCGCGATGGCGATGGCCGCGATCATCTGCCTGGCCATCGGGATGGGGCCGGCCTGGCTGTACGACATGCTGCCGTACCCAGTGGACTACGTGCCCTACACGACGCCGCACGTCGTCAACCAGCTGCAGCTCCTGCTCCTGGCATCCTTGGCCTTCACCCTGTTGATCCGTACCGGCCTCTACCCGCCCGAGCTGCGGTCGGTGAACCTCGACTTCGACGTGGTCTATCGGCGGGTCCTGCCGGGCCAGTGGAACGCGGCGCTCCGTGGCGTGACCCAGGTGCGCACCCGGCTCGGCGTACCCCTGCGGCAACGAACCGGTCGGCTCTTGGAGGTCGCCTCCGGGCCACTGCGGCCGAGGGGCTGGCTGGGGGCTCCGTGGCCGACCCATGTGATGGTCTGGTGGGTCGCGTTGTTGCTCGGTGTCTTCCTGCTGATGTCGATGCTCTACAGCTAGCGTCCTTCCTGTGCGTGGCGGGAGGACTCGGGTGACGACTCGGGTCGCCGCCGTCGCCACCGGTGTGATGTTCGCGGCCAACGGTTGGCTGTTCGGCACGTGGGTCACGCGGATTCCGGCCATGCGGGACCAGGTGGACGCTTCCATCGCCCAGGTCGGGGTGGCGTTGTTCCTGATGGCCGCCGGGTCGCTCCTGACCATGCCGGTCACGGGTTGGCTCTGCCGTCGGTGGGGCGCCGGCCGGGTGTGCGTCCTGACGGTCGGGTGGGCGGCGCTCGGGATGGCCGGCCTGTCGTTCGCGACCTCGCCCGCCGTGCTGAGCGGCGCGCTGTTCGCGCTCGGGCTCGGGTACGGCGTCTGGGATGTCGCCATGAACATCCACGGCCATTACGTCGAGCGCGAGCGCGCCGGGTGTTCATGCCGCGGTTCCATGCCGCGTGGAGCGCGGGAAGTCTCGCTGGTGCGGGTGTGGGCTCGCTCGCGGCCACCTTCGACGTACCTCCTCGCATGCATTTTCCAGCCATGGCGGCGATCGCCGCGCTCGCGGGGATTGCGGCGACCAGGAGATTCCTGCCCTTCGCCGTCGCCGAGCCCAGACCCCAGACCGAACCGGCGGAGCGGGCTCGGACCGGATTGAACCCGTCCTTGGTCCTGCTGGGTGCGCTCATGCTCTGCGGAACGTTGGGTGAGGGCGCCGCGGCCGACTGGCTCGCGCTCTACCTGGTGGACGAGGCGCAGATGTCGCAGGGCCTCGCGGCCGCGGGGTTCACCTGCTTCACCGTCATGATGCTGATCGGGCGGGCGCTGGGCACGAATGTGGTCGAGCGCCTGGGGCGGGTGCGGACGATACGTGCCGCGGGCGTCGTGATCGTGGCCGGCGTGTCGCTGCTGTTGCTGGCGTCGAACGCCCCGCTGGCCGTCATGGGCGCGGTCGTCTGGGGGCTGGGCATCTCGCTCGTGTTCCCGACCGCGGTCAGCGCCGCCGGTGAGGTCGGCGACCGGCCGGAGTCCGCGATCGCCTATGTGTCCACGGTCGGCTACGGGGGCTTCCTGCTGGGTCCGCCGCTCGTAGGTTTCATCGCCGAGGGGATCGGACTCGCCAACGCGCTCTGGCTGATCGCCGCCTGGGGGTCGGGGATCGTGCTGTTGGCCGGCTCGGCGCGCGGCTCACGCGAGTCCGTGACAACCTTGAACCATGCCTGAACCACCGCCGGAGGCGCTTCATCGGGTGCGTGACGCGCTGCTCGACAGCGACCGGCTGGTGCGCGCAGTCGCCGCCGGGCGGCGGCGGGGTCATACCGTGCCGTGGCGACGGGCCGAGCTGCGTTACGTCGACGTCAGGGACGGGCGGCTGCTGCAGATCACGATGTACGACGAGGCGCAGGCGCACACCCGCAACGTCGCGCCGGGAGCCGACGCCGAGGCGGCGATCTCCGAACTGCTCGACCTGCCGTTCGGGAACTGGCATGTCGACACCGTCGACCAGGTGCTTCAGGTTCGGGTGACGAAGAAGGGGAAGGTCCAGCTGCATGCCGGCCCACGTGACCATGCGATGCCGGTCGATCGGCAGCACGACCGGGCGAAGCCGCGCCTGTTGCCGGTCGACGACCCGGCATTGCGGGCCGTCGGAATCTCCGATGGTCGCGGCCGGATAAAACCAAGCCGACAAGCCAAATACCGCCAGGTTGACGAGTTCCTCCGTGTCCTCGAACCCGCGGTCGACACCGCTCTGGAGTCTGGAAGGGTGCCCCATCCGACGTCCGACCGGCCGTTGCGTGTGGTGGACCTCGGCTGCGGCAACGCGTACCTCACCTTCGCCGCGGTCAGTTACCTCTCCACCATTCGGGAGTTCCCGTTGCGCATGGTCGGGGTCGACGTACGTACGCAGGCACGCGAACGCAACGCGAAGCTGGCCGCGTCCCTCGGCTTCGATCAGCAGCTGAGCTTCGTGGAGTCGACCATCGACACCGTGGAGCTCTCCGAGCCGCCGGATTTCGTGCTGTCGTTGCACGCCTGCGACACGGCGACCGACGAGGCATTGGCCCGGGCGGTGCGATGGGAGGCTCCGGTGATCCTCGCCGCGCCCTGTTGCCATCACGACATCCAGGCTCAGCTGAATCGGGCGGACGTTCCGGCGCCGTACTCGATGATCACCCGGCACGGCATCCTCAGTGAACGGTTCGCGGACGTGCTCACCGATGCGCTGCGGGCCGCCATCCTTCGCCAGCACGGCTATCGGGTGGATGCTATCGAGTTCGTGGGCAGCCAACACACGCCGCGCAACGTCCTGCTTCGGGCGACCCGTACGGGTGCGGCCGCGGACGCGACGGTACGCCGTGAGTACACCGACCTGGTCACCCAGTGGGGTGTCCGCCCCGCGCTGGCGCGAATGCTGGAGGCGTAGTGCGGCGGGTGGGCACGGTCGGATTGCCGGCCGGCGTACTGCTATGCGTGTGCTCCCTGGCCGGTGCGCAGGCCGCCGCGGCCGAGCGTCCCGACTTCAGAATCCACGACCCGGAGGTGACGGAGTCGAGCGGGCTGGTCATCAGCCGCGGCCATCCCAGCCTGGCTTACACGGTCAACGATTCCGGCGACACCGCTCGGGTGTTCGTGGTGGACATGCGGTCCGGCGACGTGGTGGGGGAGACTCAGCTCAGTGGTGTGGAGGCGGTCGATGTCGAGGCGCTCGGGAGCGCGCCGGACGGGCGGCTGATGGTGGCCGACATCGGAGACAACTACGCCGAGCGAGAGTCGGTCAGTGTTCATCTGCTCCCCGAGCCGGCGGCCGGTGATGGTTCGGCCGTTCCGCGGACGATCACGCTGACCTATCCGGGCGGCCCTCGTGACGCCGAGGCAGTGTTTGCTCGTGCTGGCCAGATCTTCGTGGTGAGCAAGAGAATTATTGGTGCCAAGGTGTTCGCGGCTCGGGTCTTCGCGTCGTCCCGTACGAGCTTCCGGCTGCGTCCGGTGGCCCGCGCGCCGGGGCTGGTCACCGACGCGACGGTCATGGCCGACGGTCGCGTGGTGTTGCGCGACTATGGGCGGGCGACCGTCTTCTCCGTACCGGAGTTCGAGGAGCTGGGGTCGTTCGGCCTTCCTCCGACTCGGCAGGGTGAGACGTTGGCGGCCGCGGTGAAGGGGCCCTGGGTGTACGCCGGAAGCGAAGGGGCCGACTCACCGGTGTACCGAGTTCGGGTTCCGGATCGCTTCAGGCCGCCGCGTGGTGACGGGCCCGACAGGAGCACACCTGCACCGCAGCGACTCGCCGCCGACGAGTCACAGGAGACCGAGGACGACCGCGGTCTGCCGGCGTGGGCATGGTGGGTCGCTGTGGGCGCAGTCGTCGTGGCCGGAGGCGCCGTGGGTCGCCGCTTGCTCCGGTGACGGCGCCACATGTCTTGCGCCGAGATTGCACTTCTGGTCGACCATAAGTGCAATCTCGGCGCGAAGGTTCGGCGAAGGTCAGCCCAGCTCTTGGACGACGAAGTCGACGCAGTGCGTGAGCGCCTCGATGTCGCTCGGCTCGACGGCGGGGAACATCGCGACCCGCAGTTGGTTGCGGCCCAGCTTGCGGTACGGCTCGACGTCGACTATTCCGTTGCCGCGTAGCGTCTTCGCGACGGCGGTCGCGTCGATGGAGTCGTTGAAGTCGATCGTGCCCACCACGTGGGAGCGCGCGGCGGGGTCGGCGACGTACGGGGTCGTGTACGCCGTCTTGTCCGCCCAGGTGTAGAGCCGTCCCGCGCTGTCCGCCGTACGCTCAACCGCCCACGACAGGCCGCCCGCGGCGTTGATCCAGTCCACCTGCTCGGCGAGCAGGAAGAGCGTCGCCAGGGCTGGTGTGTTGTACGTCTGGTTCTTGCGAGAGTTGTCGATCGCGGTCGGAAGATCCAGGAACGCCGGGCCCCAGCGATCGGTCGCCGCGATCTCCTCGACCCGAGCCAGTGCCCGCGGAGACATCACGGCGATCCAGAGACCGCCGTCGGACGCGAAGCTCTTCTGCGGAGCGAAGTAGTAGACGTCGGCCTCCGCCAGGTCGACGGGCAGGCCGCCGGCTCCGGAGGTGGCGTCGATGACGACCAGCGCGTCCTCGTCGGCACCTGAAACCCGGGTTATGTCGGTCATGACCCCGGTCGAGGTTTCGTTGTGCGGCCAGGCGTACGTGTCGATCCCCGGCTCGGCACGGGCCACCGGGCGGCTTCCCGGCTCGGCCTCGATGACCGAGGGCGACTCCAGGAACGGCGCCTCCGCGGCGGCCTTGGCGAACTTCGAGGAGAACTCGCCGAACGACAGGTGCTGGCTCTGGCTGCGGATCAGGCCGAAGGTGGCCACGTCCCAGAACGCCGTCGACCCGCCGTTGCCGAGCACGACCTCGTAGCCGTCGGGCATTCCGAACAGCTCGCCCAGCCCTTCCCGAACCCGGCCGACGAGGTTGCGTACCGGCGCCTGGCGGTGTGACGTGCCGAGGATCTCACTCCCGGCGGCGGCCAGGGCCTGAACGGCCTCCGGCCGCACCTTGGACGGCCCGGAACCGAACCGGCCGTCGCTGGGGAGTAGGTGGGCCGGGATCTTGATCTGTACGTCGCTCACGCGATTCCTCACTCGAGGTCTGGGGTTTGTTCAGATGACGTGACCGCGCTGTCAGCCCATCCATTCTGGCAGCCCGCCGAAACCGGCCGGTCGGCCTCCCGCGCTGTGGACGCCGGGCGCCCGCGATGGCGCGGTTCGGGCGCGTCGTAACCGACGAGGTTGCGGTTCTGAGCGACGTTTGACTACCACTTCTTGGTTTCGATAACGAGCGCGGCCGAATCTTGGCCGACGGGCGCCTCGGGGTGCGACCAGATGTGCAATCTCGGCGGGAAATTGGGGGGTTAGCCGGCCCAGGCCGGGTTCCAGCCCGGAACGTCATCGGGCCGGCGGGCGCCGGGGCCGGCGTACAGGGCGGACGGACGGATCAGTCGTCCGGTGCGCTTCTGCTCGAGGATGTGCGCGCTCCAGCCCGCCGTACGGGCGCACGCGAACATCGACGTGAACATGTGCGCCGGCACCTCGGCGAAGTCCAGCACGATCGCGGCCCAGAACTCGACGTTCGTCTCCAGAGCCCGGTCCGGCCGACGGGCCCGCAGCTCCTCGAGCGCGGCCGCCTCCAGAGTCTCGGCGACCTCGTAGCGCGGAGCGTCGAGCTCGCGCGCCGTACGCCGCAACACCCGGGCCCGTGGGTCCTCGGCGCGGTAGACGCGATGTCCGAAACCCATGAGCCGTTCGCCAGAGTCGAGCAGCTCCCGTACGTACGACGCGGCCTCCCCGCGCCGCTCGACCTCCGCGATCATGTCCAGAACCCGCGACGGTGCGCCGCCGTGCAACGGTCCGGACATCGCACCGACCGCGGCGGACAGCGACGCCGCGACATCGGCACCGGTCGACGCCACGACCCGGGCGGTGAACGTGGACGCGTTCATGCCGTGCTCGGCGGCCGAGGTCCAGTACGCGTCGACGGCCTTGACATGCCGCGGATCGGGCTCGCCGCGCCATCGGGTCATGAACCGCTCGGCGATCGTCGTGGCCTTGTCCACCTCGGACTCGGGAACCATCGGCAGGCCGACGCCGCGCGCCGCCTGGGCGACGTACGACAGCACCATCACCGCGGTCCGGGCCAGGTCCGCCCGGGCCCGCTCCTCGTCGATGTCGTAGAGCTGCCGCATGCCCCATGCGGGGGCGGTCATCGCGATCGCGCTCTGTACGTCGACCCGGATATCGCCCGAATGCACCGGGATCGGGAACGGCTCCGCGGGCGGAAGCCCCGGCTCGAACTCG
The DNA here is from genome assembly GCA_009377795.1 of Propionibacteriales bacterium. Lineage (GTDB taxonomy): Bacteria > Actinomycetota > Actinomycetes > Propionibacteriales > Nocardioidaceae > WHTJ01. The sequence continues at coordinate 14,418 of WHTJ01000039.1, forward strand.
CCGTCCACGAGCAGACCCCACACCTTCTCGAACGGCACCCGCCCGGCGAGATCCTCGATGTCGACGCCCCGATAGCGCAGTGCCGATCCTGCCTTGTCCGGCTCCGCGATCTCGGTCTCGAACGCCACCACGCCCTCGAGACCGTGCCTGATTTCGGACATCCGGGACTCCTTCGTCGTGGTCCTCGCGACATTCTGCACAGCTCGACTGCCGCTGGCCAGGGCCGGCGAGGCGAGTTCGCTCGCGATATCGAGATCGCGCTCTGGTTTCGGCCGCCGCGGGCCCCGAGGGTATCGACAACCGGTCAAGGACGACATGGAAATGCCTCTCCCGGATGTCGTCTGTGACCGGTTGCGGGCAACGACCCCATAAGGTTTTGGTGTGAATGAGATTTCCTGGCAGACGCTGCGCAACGACTACGCGGAGGGCGGTCTGGTCGAGTTCGACCTCGCCCCCGATCCGCTCGTGCAGCTGCGCCGCTGGCTTACGGAGGCACACGACGCCGGGCTGTCCCAGCCGAACGCGCTCGTGCTCGCGACGGCCGACGCCACCGGTGCGCCCTCGGTGCGGATGCTGCTGCTCAAGGGCATCGAGCCGGACGGCCTGTTGATCTACACCAACTACGAGTCCCGCAAGGCTCGCGAGCTGGCGGAGAATCCCCAATGTGCGTTGGTGTTTCCGTGGCATCCGCTCGAACGACAGGTACGCATCGACGGGGAGGCGCGGCGGGCCGACGCTCAGACCAGCGACGGCTATTTCGCGAGCCGGCCCCGGGGAGCGCAGCTCGGGGCGTGGGCATCGCCGCAGTCCGCCGTGGTGCCGGATCGGGCCGCGCTGGAGTCGGCGTACGACGAGGCGTCCAGCCGCTGGCCGGAACCGGAGCCGGTGCCGCGCCCGCCGCATTGGGGCGGGTACGTCGTACGTCCGCACGTCGTCGAGTTCTGGCAGGGCCGGCCGGGACGGATGCACGACCGGCTGCGCTACCGGCGTACGCCGGACGCCGACACCGGATGGACGATCGAACGCCTCGCGCCGTAGCAGACCCGTAGAAGACCTGGACGTAAACAACCCGCGGGCGTCTTGCCATGCGGCAAGGTCGCCGGGGACTAAATCCGGCACGCCCGCGGGTTGGGTAACTGCGGTGGATTCCGCCAGCCGCTCGAACACGGCATGGCCGGGAGCTGCTAGCGCGCAGCCACCTCACGAGTCCGCAAAGAATTCATCTGCTGGACCACCTCCTTTCCCGTGTGCTGTGAGGCTACGACCAGCGCGGTCAGGGGCACAAGGCGTTAATCACGTGGCGAACCCCACTGCCGGTGGCGGGCTCGACCGGCGTGGGCTCGACCGGCGTGGGCTCGACCGGCGTGGGCTCAGCCGGTGCGGAACCAGGCCGCGGTGTTCGGCGGCAGCCGGCCGGACCGGACGTCCGCGGTCTCGCCGGACGAGGTGAGCACGGCCTCGCCGTCCACGCGGAACCGCCGCGACCGGCGCCCGCAGTTCAGGGCGCAGACGAGCCCTCCGGCACGCCGGAACGCGAGCACGCCGGGCGGCGAGTCGAGGAACTCGATGCGCGCGCCGAGCCCGGAGATCCACTCCCGCCGGACGGCGAGGAGCCGCCGGTAGAAGTTCAGCATCGAGTCCGCGTCGGCGTCCTGGACCGCGGCGGTCAGCTTCGACCAGTCCGCCGGCTGGGGCAACCAGGTCCGGGCCTCGTTGTCGGTGCTGAAGCCGTACGGCGGTCGGTACCCCGACCACGGCAGCGGCACCCGGCAGCCGTCGCGGCCGACGTCACCGCCGCGCAGCCAGGCCGGATCCTGACGTGCCGACTCCGGGACGTCGACCTGCGGCAGCCCGAGCTCCTCCCCGGCATAGAGGTACGCCGACCCGGGCAGGGCCAGCATGGTCATGGCCGCTGCCTTGGCCCGGGCCACGCCGTCGGCGCCGTCGCCGTACCGGGTGACATGGCGCACGACGTCGTGGTTGCTCAGCACCCACGTCGGCGACGCGCACACCGGGTCGACCGCCGCGAACGTCTGCGTGATGACGTCGCGGAACGCCGCCGCCGACCACGGTGCGAGGAGCCAGTGGAAGTTGAACGCCTGCTGCAGCTCGTCCGGCCGCACGTACCGGGCCATCTTCTCGGGGCTGTCCACCCAGGCCTCGGCGACCGCCATCCGGTCCCCGTCGTACTCCTCGAGCACCCGGTGCCACCGGCGGTAGATGTCGTGCACGCCCTCCTGGTCCCACGCCGGTGACGGCTGCCCGCGCCGCCGGTCCGGCAGCGACGGCTCCTTGACCAGCCCGTGCGCCACGTCGATGCGGAACCCGTCGACGCCGCGGTCCAGCCAGAACCGCAGGATGTCCTCGAACTCCGCGCCGACCTCAGGGTGGCTCCAGTCGAGGTCCGGCTGCGCCCGGTCGAAGAGGTGGAGGTACCACTCGCCGTCCGGTACGCGAGTCCAGGCGGGTCCGCCGAACAGGGACTTCCAGTTGTTCGGCGGCCGTTCGCCGTACCGGCCACGGCCGGTACGGAAGAGGTACCGCTTCCGTTCGGCGCTGCCCGGTCCCGCGGCGAGCGCCGCCTGGAACCACGGATGCCGGTCGGAGGTGTGGTTCGGTACGACGTCGATGACCACCCGGATGCCGCGGTCGTGCGCGCCCGCCACCAGCTCGTCGAAATCCGACAGTGTGCCGAACATCGGGTCGACGTCACGGTAGTCGGCCACGTCGTACCCGTGGTCGGCCTGCGGCGACGGGTAGAACGGCGTCAGCCAGATCGCGTCGACGCCGAGCGCGGAGAGGTACGGCAGCCGCGACGTGATGCCGGAGATGTCCCCGATCCCGTTACCCCGGCCGTCGGCGAAGCTGCGCACGTAGATCTCGTAGAAGACCGCGTCCCGCCACCATGGACGGGTACGGGCGCGGGAGGGTGCAGCGGTCAAGGGGAGTCCCATCGGCTGGATTACTGGAAGGCGCCGGGATCGACGGTGATCCAGACCTGCTCCGCGCGCGCGACCGCGCGGTCGCCGGAGTAGAGAGTGGTGGCGGTGGACATCTTGCGGCCCTGCTGGCCCAGCATCCGGCCCATCACGACGTACGGCTCGCCCACGCGCACGGGCGCGCCTACCAGCGCGGTGATCCGCCCGAGAACCAGGGGCCGGCCGGACAGGTCAGCCGTCCAGGCGCCGGGACAGTCCAGCGCGGCCCAGACGAAGGCCGGTGCGACGCCGTCGGAGTCTCCGAGCGACGGGTCGGGCGTCCAGGTGCAGGCGGTGGTACGCCCGTCCTCCAGCAGGCCCGGGGACAGGCGGAGGCCGTCTCCGGGCTCGCGGTCGGTTCCGCAGGTGAAGCACGTCGGGAACGGGTGGTGTTCGAGGCCGGCGTACGTCGACTGCAGGTCCCGGGCCCTCGCGAACGGCACGGCGGGCACCGGGTCATGTGACAGGCTCCCGGGCCGCGCCTCGGCGACCAGCGCGTCGCCGTCGCGGAGCGTGACGGCGTCCTCGGCCCGCTCGACGTCCATCGGGACCCCGAGCGGTGGCGGTGTGCGCAGGGTCACCGTGACCGCGTGCTCCGGGCCGTACGACGGGTCGATGCCGCGGGCGGCGAGCGCGAGCGTACCCGCGGTGTAGCCGCCGTTACCGGAGTTCGGCGGACCGGTGAACCGCCGTCCGATCGTGATGTTCGGCATCGTGCTCGACCTTAGCGCCGAGGCTGCAACCCTGCCGGTCCGGACCTGCATCGCCATGACACGCTCGATCACGCCAACCTCGCCCGACGCGTAACGCAACGTGTCACGACGCGCGAATACCCACCCGCGCAGCGCCGCCGCGGGCGGGTAAGGCGTGTCCGGAACAGCCCTGAGCGTCCTCCCTGCATGGCAGAATGGCTGCGTGAGCGACCTGATCGATACCACCCAGATGTATCTGAAGGCGATCCTCGAGCTGGAGGAGGAGGGCATCGTCCCGCTTCGGGCGCGGATCGCCGAGCGGCTGGGGCAGTCCGGGCCGACCGTGAGCCAGACCGCCGCCCGGATGGAGCGTGACGCGTTGCTCACCATCGAGGGGGACCGTCACCTCGAGCTCACCCGAAAGGGCCGCGACCTCGGCACCCAGGTGATGCGCAAGCACCGGCTCGCCGAGCGGTTGCTCACCGACGTCATCGGCCTGGAGTGGGAGCTCGTGCACAACGAGGCGTGCCGCTGGGAGCACGTCATGTCGGAGAACGTCGAACGCCGTCTGGTCGCGCTGCTTCAGCATCCGACGGTGTCGCCGTACGGCAACCCGATCCCGGGCCTCGTCGAGCTCGGCGAGAGCGCACCGGAAACCGACGTCATGGCCGGCCTGGAGCGCCTCGACAAGGTGATCACCGACCACGATGGGCCGGTGACCGTGACCATCCGCTGCATCGGCGAGCCGATCCAGACCGACGAGGAGGTCCTGGCCACCCTCGGCCGGGTGAGCGCCGTGCCCGGCATGACCGTCAAGGCGTCCTCCTCACCCGAGGGCGTGCTCATCGACAACGGGGACGAGGTCGTCGAGCTGGACGCCGATGCCGCCGCTCACGTGTTCGTCGAGCTCCGCTGAGCCGAGCGCCGTTCCGGTATCCCACGACCTTGACCGATTGGCGGACCTACCTTGCGGGCTTCCACGCCCGCAACCCCGGCATCACCGAGGCGGTCCTCCGGCGCGCACGATCCGGCGGGCTGACGCCGTACACCTGGCTGGCCCGCGCGGTCTCGGGCGACCGGGTTCTCGATCTGGCGTGCGGCAACAGCGCGATGGCGGCCACGCTGGCGGAGGACCGATCGCGCACCACGCAGCCGTGGGTGGTGGGTGTCGACACCTCGGAGGCCGAGCTGCGGGCGGGACGAGAACGCGGTCGCGGCGGCCCGCTCGTACGCGCCGACGTAGGCGCGTTGCCGTTCGCCGGCGGGAGTTTCGACGCGGTGGTCTCGTCGCTCGGACTGGTGGTGGCGGAGGAGCTCGACGGCGTGCTGGCCGAGGTGGCGAGGGTGCTTCGTCATGGTGGTGTGCTGGCGGCGACCGTCCCGTCCGCCGTACCGCTGCGAGCGCAGGACATGCGGCTGCTGCCCCCGCTGACCGCGCGGCTGCGTACGACGCCGCAGTTCCCGGCCGGTGGTGAGATGACCGGCCTGGGTACGTCCCTCGAGGCGGCGGGCTTCCGGGTGCTGGAGGACGCGCGGGAACGGTTCGCGTTCGTCGTACGGACGCTGGAGGACGCCGACCTGCTCATGCGCTCGCTCTACCTGCCGGACACTCCCGACCGGCGACGGGATTCCGCGGCGTCCTGGCTCGCCGCGCGCGCGGCCGGGGCCGGCGGCGAGGGGGTGGAGGTCGCGACCCCGATTCGCCGGGTGGTCGCGATGAAGTCGGTTGAGTCAGACGTCGGGGGTTTGCAATAGGGTGGGGCCCATGCCTCGGGAGGGTGTACCGATCGACATTGTCGGTCTGACCAAAAGATTCGGACCGGTGCTCGCCGTCAACGACATCTCCTTTCACGTCGAGCCAGGGCGGGTCACCGGATTTCTGGGCCCCAACGGCGCCGGCAAGACGACCACGCTTCGCTGCGTGCTCGGACTGGTGACGCCGACCGCCGGCACCGCCACCATCGGCGGGCGGCACTACCGCGACCTGCCGGATCCGGTCGGTACGGTGGGCGCCGCGCTGGAAGCGGCCAGCTTCCATCCCGGCCGGTCGGCGCGCAACCACCTCAAGGCCATGACGCATGGTGCGGGCGTACCCGATGCCCGCATCGACGAGGTGCTCGACATCGTGTCGCTGGCCGAGGTCGGCGACCGCCGCGCCGGCACGTACTCCATGGGCATGCGTCAACGGCTCGGCCTGGCCGCCGCCCTGCTCGGCGACCCGCCGGTGCTCGTCCTCGACGAACCGGCCAACGGCCTCGACCCGGCCGGGATCGCCTGGCTGCGCGGCTTCCTCCGCGATCTGGCCGGAGAGGGGCGCACGGTGCTCATCTCCAGTCACGTGCTCAGCGAGGTGCAGCAGACCGTCGAGGACGTCCTGATCCTGGCGAACGGCCGGCTGATCCGGCAGGGGCTGCTGCACGACCTGGAGGATCCCGCGACCCGCGGGGTTCTCGTCCGTACGCCGACTCCGGAGCGGTTGCGCGACGCGCTCTGGGAGGAGGGCATGACCGAGTCCGGATCGTCCGACGCCATGATCCGGGTCACCGGGTCGCCGCCGGCGGCCGTGGGTGCGGCCGCGTTCAAGCACGGCGTCGAGCTGCACGAGCTGTACACCGAACCCAGCGACCTCGAGCGCACCTTCCTCGAACTCACCACCGAGGAGGCCCAGGCATGAGTCGGCTGAACCTGTCCGCCGAGGAATCGGTCGGCCATCCGGGTATCGGGCATCTGGTCAGGTCGGAGGTGCTGAAGATCCGCTCCACCCGGCTGTGGTGGGCGTTGCTGCTCGGCGCGATCCTGCTGGTGATGGTGCAGGCGGGGTTCACCGCCGCCTTCGAGGGTCAGGACCAGGGCTTCGGCGAGACGTCCGTACTGCCGTCCGGCGACAGCCCGGAGCTGGTCCGGACTGTCTACACGCAGGGTTTCTTCGCCGGCTACATCTTCGCGCTCATCCTGGGAATCACCGGCCTCACCGGTGAGTACCGCTACCAGACGATCACCCCGACCTTCCTGGTCGCGCCGAAGCGCTACCCCATCGTGGTGGCGAAGATCGTCGCCCACCTGTTCTTCGGTGTGCTCTACGGCGTGGCGTGCACCGCCGCGGCGATCGTGGCCGGCGGGATCGTGCTGGTGGCGAAGGGCTTCGACTTCGGGCTGACCGCGGAGGGCGTGCCGCGCGCTCTCGCCACGTCCGTGCTCGCCATGGCCTTGTGGACGATCTTCGGGATCGGGGTCGGCACGCTGATCAAGAACCAGATCGCGGCCATCCTGGTCGGGGTCGCGGTCGCGTACATCGTCGAGCCCCTGCTCGGGCTCGTGCTGAGCGTCCTGGAGATCGAGGCGGTGGGCAAGTACCTGCCCACGGCCGCGTCGACCGGGTTGTTCGAGTCCTTCTCCTACGGACAGAGCCTGCTCGCCTGGTGGCAGGGCGGGCTGGTGCTGATCGCATACGCCTGCCTGTTCGCCCTGCTCGGCGTCCTCCTGTCGGTACGCCGCGATATCACGTGAGACATGACGTCCATGCCGCATGAGTAGCCAGCGGAGGCGGGGTCGGTTCGGCATACCCCCGATCTCCAGCCCGTTCGCGCTGCTGCCGCGCGAGGTCGCCGTGCTCGCCGCGGTCGCCTTCGCGGTGGCGATCGGGTTCGGCATCGTCGCGCCGGCGATCCCGGTCTTCGCCCGGCACTTCGGCGTCGGCAAGACCGCGGCCGGAGCCGTGGTGTCGGCGTTCGCGCTCATGCGCCTGGTGTCCGCGCTCGGCGGCGGCCGGTTGGTCGAGCGGTTCGGCGAGCGGGTGATCCTGTCGACCGGGATCTTCATCGTCGCCGGTTCGACCGGCCTGTCGGGGCTGGCGCAGAGCTATGAGCAGCTGCTGGTGCTGCGTGCGGTCGGCGGCATCGGCAGCTCGATGTTCACGGTGTCCGCGATGGGGTTGCTGTTCCGGGTGTCCGGCGGCGCCAACCGGGGCCGTGCGGCCAGCCTGTTCCAGGGCGGGTTCCTGGTGGGCGGCCTGGTGGGTCCGGTCATCGGTAGTGTGCTGACCGGGATCTCGCTGCGGCTGCCGTTCTTCGTGTACGCCGTCTCCCTCCTGGTGGCGGGCGGGATCGCGGCGGTCTTCCTGGCCCACGTGCGGCTGCGCAACGGCGCCGATCCGGCGCCGGCGGCCGCTGCCGAGGAGCCGGTCGAGGAGAGCCTGGGAGTCCGGGAGGCGCTGCGGAGTAGCGCCTACCGAGCCGCGCTGTTGGCCAACTTCGGCACCGGCTGGGCGCTCTTCGGCGTGCGGATGAGCCTGATCCCGCTGTTCGTGACCGAGGCCGAGGGGATGGACGTCGACGTAGTCTGGGTCGGGATCGGCTTCTTCTGCTCGTCGCTGACGCAGATCTCATTTCTGATGTACGCCGGCCGCTACGTCGACGACGTGGGCCGCAGACCGGCCATGGTGCGGGGCGGGCTCATCGCCGGGGTGGCGATGCTGGCGGTCGCGCTCTCGACCGCGCTGCCGGTGTATATCGGGGCCATGCTGCTGTTCGGCGTGGGCAGCGCGTTTCTCGGCACCGCGCCGGGCGCGGTGGTGGGCGACGTCATGAGAGGACGCGGCGGCCGGGTTGTCGCGGTGTTCCAGATGTCGTCGGACTCCGGGGCCATCCTCGGGCCTCTGCTGGCCGGTGCGCTCGCCGACCTGTTCTCGTACGGCTGGGCGCTGGCGCTCACGGCCTCCGTGCTGTTTGCCGGTGTCGTCATGTCGGCCCGGATGCCGGAGACCGGTCCGGCAGCGGGAATCCGGGATCGTGCGTGACAAGCTGGATGGATGAGCGAGATCGGCGAGGTGGCATCACCGCCTACTCGACGCATGCGACGTGTCACGAGCGTCGCGCGTGTCGTCGCGGGTGTGCTGGTCGTGCTCGGCTCCGCGTTCGGCGGTGGGCTCGGACTGGGGTCGACCTGGGAGTCCACTCAGGAGAACGACGACTACCGGGTCTCGACCGAGCTGATTACCCGTTCTCAGGTGGAGATCCCCACCAACATCGGTACGGCGACCTTCGACACGCATGCGTGGGGGCCCGGCGGGCGGGTCAGCGTCTCGGCGCTGGCGTTGCCGCCCGTGAGCCGGCAGGCCGACTCACCGCACATCGACCTGGACGCCCAGCTGGACGAGATCACCGACATGACCGTGGGTGCCGCCCAGAAGTCGGTGGTGAAGTTCGCCATCGGCTCCGTCGCCGGCGGACTCGTGGGTGCGTGGGCCTGGAGCGGCATCAGCGGGTGGCGGTCCAGGAGGGTGTGGCTCAAGTCCACGGCGGTCGGGCTGGTGGCCGCGCTGGGTGTCTCCGGGCTGTGGGGGATCGGGGCGTGGCTCACGTTCGACGAGGAGTACGGGAAACACCTGCGCGCGGACGGCCTGCTGGCGATGGGCCTCTCGAGCGAGCGCCTGCTCGCACAGCTCAACGCCAGGGACCAGCGTTACGCGGGCTATGTACAGAGCCTGACGACGTACCTCTCCCGCCTGAAGGAGAGCGCGGACCCGGAGAGCCACGTCCCGACCGCGGCCCGCGTGCTGCTGGTGTCGGACATCCACAGCCGCAACATCTACTCCCAGTTGCAGCGGGTGATCACGTCGCAGGACATCGACTTCGTGGTCGACGCCGGTGACCTGGTCGACTGGGGCACGGGGTACGAGCTGTCCGCTCGTCCGGACCTGCGTCAGGGGATCGCCTCGCTCGACGTCCCGTACGTCTTCGTCAAGGGCAACCACGACGGCCCGAGCACGGTCGACGCGTTGCGGGAGATCCCCACCGTCGTGATCCTCGAGGGGCAGATGGAGGAGATCGCGGGGCTGCGGCTGGTCGGCGTCTCGGACCCGCGGATCTACCAGGACGGCGGTCCCACCGAGGTCGAGGAGCCGACCGTGGTGGAGGAGATGGAGCAGGAGGCGGCCGCCGAGGTGGCCGAGGCCTTCGGCGACGACCCGGGTCCGGTGGACCTGGCCGTCATGCACCACCCGGCGGGTGCGCGGCAGCTGGGCGAGGACCTGTCGGCCCGGGTCTGGGTGAGCGGACATACCCACGTACCGGCTCTCGACGTCGGCGAGGACTACCTCGACATCACCGTCGGTACGACGGGCGCCGCCGGCATCCGCGCGTTCTACCGCCAGAACGAGGAGGGCGGCGTGGTCGCGACCCAGCAGAGTTTCGACATCCTGGACTTCGACGCGTTCTGCCGGCCGATCAGCCTGAGCCGGTTCACCTTCCCCAACTCGCTTGCCGACGTGGGCAACGCGCGCGTCTCCTACGAGACGCTCCGCTCCGACGCGGACGACGAGCCGGCCGAGGAGGACGCCGAGGCGTCCCCGGAGCGCAGCTGCGGTTAACGCACGCGGGAGACGCATCCGGGCGGTGGCGCCGGTACAGCGTCCGGATGCAGTGCGTACGCCAGCGCCTCGACGGCGTCGACGACCCGCGGGCCCGGCCGGGTCACGTAGGCGCCGGCGTCGATCGCCCACACCGCGGCCCCCGGCGGGAGCCGGTCGAGCACGCTGCGCGCGTGCTGCTCCGCTTCGGGCAGGCCGAAGCCACACGGGGCGACGACCACCACGCCGGGATCCGACCCGGCGACGACCTCCCAGGTGGTCACCGTTGACCGGCCGCCCGGTTCGGCGAGCACCGGAACGCCGCCGGCCACCTCGATCAGGTCGGGGACCCAGTGTCCGGCGAGGAACGGCGGGTCGGTCCACTCCACCACGAGTACCTGCGGCCGGTCGAGGTGCCGGACCGCGGTCGCGACCCGGTCGAGACGGGTTCGCAGGTCGGCGTCCAGGCGCCGTCCTCGCTCCGGTACGCCCGCCGCCTCCGCCACCCGTACAGCACTCTCGAGGACGTCGGGGAGCCGATGCGGGTCCAGTGTGATGACCCGCGAGGGGCGGCCCACGCTCTCGAGCGCGGCGTCCACCTCGCCCGCGGGGAGCGTGCAGACCTCGCAGATGTCCTGGGTGAGTACGACGTCGGGGGCGATCCGCGACAGTTCCGGTTCGTCCAGGACGTAGAGCGGGCCGCCCTCCGCGATCCGCGACCGGACGAGGGCGTCGATCTCCGCCGGGCCGAGGCCCGCCGTGTCGAGACCGCGTACGACGACCGGATGGCGCTCCCGGACCCCCGGCGGGTGGTCGCACTCGAACGTCACACCGGCGAGCTCGTCCTGCACGCCGAGTGCGTAGACCCACTCGGTCCCGGATGGCAGCAAGGATACGATTCCCGGCATGCCGCCAGCCTATGCTGGCCCGGGAGTCGGTCGTCCGATCCACGAGGAGGGATCGAGATGAGATTCCGGTGTACTCACAGCCTGTTCGCTGCGGGTGTCCTCGCGATCACCGGTCTGGTGGCCGGCGGCTCGCAGGCGGATCCTGCGCAACTACGCCGGCACGCAGCACATCGTCGGCATGCTCTCCGAGACCGCGACCGCCGCGTTGACACCGGAGGAGGCGGAGGACCGGGCCCTGCGGAACCGCAGGCGGGTCGAGGTCGACTACACGAGCGCCGTCGGGTCGATGCAGATGATCCTGGAGAACCGCGAGCGGATCGCCGGCGCGGGTGCGGCCGCCGCCGAACGCGCCACCCGGGAGGGTGCCGAGCAGTCCGGTATCGTCTACTTCGCGGGCCAGGACGACCAGCTGCCGTTTTCCGCGAACGGCGTCGAGCCGGAGCCGATGTGTGGTTATGCGCTGACCGCCGCGCAGATCGAGGAGCTGGCGCCGACCCTGCGGGTGCACGGCATCACCTGGGAGCCGGACGGTGCCGGTGCGGTGGTGTCGATGGCACAGCCGGACCGGCCGTTGATCCTGTTGCTGCTGGACGCGCGCTACCCCTACCGGCTGACCGAGGCCGAGCCGCTGGACAGCTGCTGACTCAGGAGCCGAGCCCGGTGACGTCGATGATCCGGTCCACCGAGCCCCTGGACACGAGCGCGATCCGGTCCTCGTCGATCGGCAGCGTGCGTGCGGTTTCCACGGACCCGGAGACGGAGAGCGTGCCCGCGACGCGCAGCCCGCCATCCGGGTCGATCGCCACCGCATGGATCCGCTGACTGGCACGGGTCCAGCGGGTCGCCGGGACCAACGCCAGCCGGTGGTCGGGCAGGTAGGTGAACGCGCGCGAGTCGTCCTGGACCGGGCTCCAGTCCCGGTTGCCGAGCCGGGCCTGATCGACGCGCAGCGGATCGTCGAGGTCGCCCAGGTCGAAGGTCGACACCTGTGAGCCGGTCTGTGCTCCACGCCGGGTCGCGTCCTGGCCCACGCCGAGCAGCAGGTCGTCTCCGAGCGGGTGGAGGTACGCCGAGAATCCGGGGATCTTCAGCTCGCCTCTCACCCGGGGCCGCTCCGGATCGGACAGGTCGACGGTGTAGAGCGGGTCGACCTGCCGGAACGTCACCAGGATCGCGATGTCCCCGAACCAGCGCACCGACCGGATCGTCTCCCGCTTTCCCATGCCGCCGACCGAACCGACGGTCACGAGCTCGCCGTCGCGTTCTTCGAGCACCATGATGGCGTTGTCGGTCGGTCGCCAGATCTCTCCTCGCGTGGTCGCGACGCGGAGCCGGCCGTCGTACTCGCTGAACGCCCATCGTCCCAGTACCGTGCCGGGCACCTTGCCGGAGGCGACGTACGTCGTTTCTTCTTCCTCGGTTGCGAACGCGTGGATCTCTGTCTTGGTGGTCTCGACGGCGTCCCGTCCCTGCTCCCATCCGGACCAGCCGCCGGTTGTGGTGGAGACGTACAGGCGGTCCGTGGAGGCGTAGACCAGGTCGCCGTCGGCGGTGACTCCTTGCGAGTCCAGGCTCTCCGGCGATGCGGGGTCCATGGTGAGTACGGCGATGGTGCCGACGCCGGACGTCGTCTTCGGGTGCCGGATGTCGCCGCAGTCGAGCAGCGGCTCACTCTCGGCGCCGGGCTCCATGGTCCGATGCCGCGGGAGCCAGTCCGCGAGGTCGGTCTCGCGCACGATCCGCCGGTTCTCCGCCCGCGCCGCGCGCTCGGCCTCCCGCCAGCCCTGCCCTCTCCGGAAGCCGCGGAAGTCCCGGGTGTCCCGGAGGTCCCGGAACTTCCGGTAGTCCGGCGTCACGAACGGGAGATGCGGTGTCGCCGACACGACGATTCGGACGCTGCTGTCGTGTTCCCGCGAGGAGACGAGGTTGCCGTCCACCCGTTCGCTGTGCGCCAACGCGGGCCGGGTCGGATCGGAGAGGTCCACGGTGGTGATGGTGGTTCCGATCGGCCGGGGGTGTGGGAGGGGTCGGTCGACCAGCGGCATGGGCCGGGGGAGCACGCCGTACCCGGACGAGCCCAGGGCCACGACCCGGTCGCCGACGAGCAGCAACTCCTTGGGGTGGGCGCGGCCGGGGAGGGTGAGCCGGCTCAGCTCGCGTGGCCGATCCCCGGTGACGTCGGTGACGACCAGGTCCCGCCGGTCGAGGGAGACCACGATGTCGCCGTTCGTCTTGGCGATGTCGGGCTCGTCGACGCCCGCCTCCTGCACGTTGGTCCCGGTCGCGCCGTTGCCGGTTGTCCGGCCGAGCTCGTCGGAGCCCTGCCGCTCCGCCGCCGCGGCGAGTGGTGCCGCCACCATGGCGTCCTCGGCCGCGGCCATCGCTCCGTATTGGCCCTCGAGCCCCCACGCGGTGACGTGGGGGAGCATCGCGTCGACGTACCAGGACCGCACCTGCTCGCAGTCGCTGAACGGTTCGAGCAGGGCGACCTTGGCCAGTGGCGGGCTGATGGTCGGCGCCGTCGGCGGCCCGTGTCCCGTACTCCCGTTGGGGCCGGACGCGATCATCGCCGCTCCGACGACGGCCGTCGCCGCGACCGCCCCACCAGATCCGAACCATCCCCAGCGCCACGCTGTCGGGTGCTGCGTCATGCGATCAACCTCCCCATGTGCCGATTGGACGCAGCCCGCGGCGCACGGGTTCCGGTCGACTTGAGCGGCCCCAGTACGGTGCCGACATGGCGTCGACATCGAACGGCGGGATGCGGCGGCGACGTGCGGCCCTGGTGGTCAACACGCGTTCGCGGACCGGTGAGCAGACCTTCCGCGAGGCCCGCGAGCGGCTGGCGTCGTTGGGCGTGCCGCTGGACACGGCGTACGCCGTGCACGACCCGGCACGGATCCCGGAGACGGTGCACGGGGTGCTCAACGAGGGTTGCGATCTGATCGTCGTCGGTGGTGGTGACGGGACGGTCAGCTCGGTGGTGGACCTGCTGGCCCACCATCACGCCGTACTCGGGCTGTTGCCGCTGGGCACCGCGAACGATTTCGCCCGCACCCTGCAGATACCCGCGGATCCGGTGGCGGCGTGCGACACCCTGGCCAAGGGCAGGCTGGTGGACGTCGACCTGGGATTGGTCGGCGACAACTACTTCGTGAACGTCGCCTCGATCGGGCTCGCGGTCGACGTGACCGGGGCCCTGTCACCGCGGTTGAAGAAACGGGCAGGAAGCCTGGCGTACCCGGTGGCCGCGCTGAAGGCGTTCCTCCGGCACCAGCCGTTCACCGCGCGGCTCACCTTCCCCGACGGCGACCACGAGCCGATGGAGCTCGACAACCTGCTGCAGGTCGCGGTGGGCAACGGCCGCTTCTACGGTGGGGGGAACGTGGTGGCTCCCGACGCCGGCATCGACGACCAGACCCTCGACGTCTACGCGATCCAGAGGGGGCGGCACCGCGACCTGCTCGGGGTCGCCCGCCACTTCAAGAGCGGCCACTTCGTCCGCAAGGAGAACGTCACCCATATCACGACCTCCCGGGTGGAGCTCGAAGCCGATCCCGCCCAGTCACTCAACATCGACGGAGAGGTGGTGGCCCGCACGCCACAGCAGGTCTCCGTGGCGCACAACGCACTCCGGGTCCTCGTACCGCAGGAATCGGCCGCCGCGCGCCTCGACGTCGAGCGCCCCCGAGATCGACCGCCTGGCTAGCGGCGCGTCTCGTACATGCGAACCGCGACGAGGAGTGCGGCGACGGCCGTGATGGCGGCGGCGGCCCAGACGGCGGCTCGCAGGCCCCATAGGTCGGCGACCACCCCGCCCATGAGTGCGCCGACGGCGTACCCGCCGTCCCGCCAGAGCCGGTAGACGCCGACGGCGCGGCCGCGCCATTCCGGGTGCGCGACGTCGCCGATCACGGCGAGCAGCGTCGGGTAGACCATCGCGGTGCCGGCGCCCAGCAGGACGGTCGCCAGAACCCACGAGCTGAAGGTGTCGGCGGTCGCGATCAACGCGAGTGCGGCGGCCTGGGTGACCATGCCGCCGGTGATCAGGTGCTTGCGGCCCCATCGGTCCGACAGTGGCCCGGAGATGAGTTGTCCGACTCCCCACACGGCCGGGTACAGAGCGAAGAGCACGCCGATGCGGTCTACGGACGTGCCCGTGCTGGCGAACAGAAGCGGGAACAGCCCCCAGGCAAGGCCGAAGTTGAGGTTGTTGACCATGCCGGCGTGGCTGGCCGATGACAGCGCGGGCTCGTTGAGACTGGTGAGCGCGAAGACCTGGCGGCTGGTCAACCCGGCGTGCAGGTGGTCGTGGCGTCCGTCGGTGCGGCCGGTGTGCTGAGTGGCCTCGAGTCGGGCATGGTCACGGGTCTCGCGGACCGCGAGCGCCGAGAGGCCGAGGCCGAGGGCCACATAGGACAGGCCGAGCAGGAACGGGGCCGGGCGGAGCCCGTAGCGGGCCCCCAGGTAGCCCGCGAGCAGGGCGGTGAGGGCGACCGCGCCGTAGCCCGCGGCCTCGTTGAGCCCCATGGCGAGGCCACGTTGCCTCGGCCCGGCGAGATCGATCTTCATGATGACTGTGGTGGACCACGTCAGGCCCTGGTTGATGCCGAGCAGCACGTTGGCGGCGACGACCCAGTCCCAGGTCGGCGCCCAGATCAGCATCACCGGCACCGGCACCGCGATGATCCAACCCACCAGGAGTACGGGTTTGCGGCCGAAGCGGTCCGACCAGGTGCCGGCGAAGTAGTTGGTCGCCGCCTTCGTGACGCCGAACGCGAGCACATAGGTGAACAGGAAGGTGTAGCCGCTCAGCCCGTACTCCCGCTCCGCCAGCAGCGGAAGCACGGTCTGTTCCTGCCCGACCATGCCGCCCACCAGCGCGTTGACCGCGACCAGCAGGCTGAACTGGGCGAGGTTGGCGCGCAGCCCCAACCGCGGAACGGGTCTGGTTCCGGTCATGCGCCGGTTTCCAGGGTCTCTCCCGTCGTACGCGCCCAGTCGTCGGGGCCGCCCCGCAGCACCGCGAGACTCCGGTGCCCCGCCCGCTTCAACAGGCTGGCCGCGCCCATCGCTCGCTCACCGTGCCCGCACATCACCATCAACGGCTGTCGCGGCAGCTCATCCGTACGGCGGGGGAGGTCCCCGAGTTCGATGTGGCGGGCGCCGGGGATATGCCCGGCGGCGTACTCCGACGTCTGGCGGATGTCCAGCACCCGGCCGGCATCGACCTGGTCGGGGCCGACCAGACGGGTGCTGGCGATGGGCTGCCGTTCGGCGAACCAGGCGTCCATGCCGCCCGCGACCTCGCCGGCGATGTTGCGGTAGCCGATCTTGGTGGCCTGCCAGGCGATCTCTGCCGGATCCTGGTCGTCGCCGCGCACGATGACCAACGGCCTGTCCTGCGAGGTGAGCCAGCCCAACCACGAGGCGAACGCGGGCCGCAGCGGGATGGACAACGCCCCCGGCACGTGGGCCGCCGCGAAGTCGGCGACCGGGCGCGCGTCCACCAGCTCCGCGCCGTCGGCCAGCATCGAGCGCACCTCACCGACGCCGAGCGGCGCCAGTGCCGGATCCTCATCGAGAACGGCGGGCCCATGGCGATTGACCTCGGCCAGGCGCAAGAAGTACGGCGGGAACGTGCCCAGTGAGTCCATCAGCGTGGTCACGAAGGCGTCTTCGTCGGCGACGCGCAGCAGTGGGTTCGTCGACTTCTCCCGGCCGATGGTGCTGGTGCGCTCGGTGCCGGGCGGGGCAGAGCAGAACGACCCCGCGCCATGTGTCGGCCACACGGCCACCTCGTCCGGCACGGCGGCCAGCCTGCGCAGCGACGCGTACTGCTGACGGGCCAGCGCCTCGGTCTGGTCCGGGGCCACGAGGTCGGTACGAGCGGCCGAACCCACCAGCAGGGACCCGCCGGTGAACACCCCGACCGGGCGGTCGCCGTCCAGCAGCAGGAACGAGACATGCTCATGGGTGTGCCCAGGAGTGGCAAGGGTCCGCAGCCGCAGGCCACCGAGGTCGACCTCCTCGCCGTCGTGCAGGCCGGTGTGCGGGAACTCCCGACCGCCCGTGGCCGATGCCAATATCCGCGTCCCCTCGGTCGCGGCGAGCTGGCGGGTCCCGGAGACGAAGTCGGCATGCAGGTGGGTGTCGGCGGCGAAGGCCACCGTCAGACCACGACCGCGCGCGACCCGCCGGGCCATCCGCAGATCGAGACTGACATCGACCACCAGAGCTCGACCATCGCCGAGGTCGACGAGGTACGCGGAGTTGCCCAACCCCTCGTCGATGAGCGGTACGACCTCGACCTCGGCCATCTGGGTCCTCCTCGTCTCGGAGTGGGGCGTTGTCTCCCACCGTCTGGTATCCTACAGTAATCCATAGATGATTGGAGAATATCGGTGGGCGACCGGGATGCGAAGACGGCTCTGTTCGACCAGTTCGCCCGCGTCGGCAAGGCGCTGGGCAGCGGCAAACGTCTGGAACTGCTGGATCTCCTGGCCCAGGGTGAGCGCACTGTCGAGTCGCTCGCACGTACCGCCGGGCTGGGTCTGACCACGGCGTCGGCCCACCTGCAGACCCTCAAACGGGCCAACCTGGTGACCACGCGTCGCGAGGGCACCAAGATCCACTATCGGCTCGCCGGCCCGGACGTGGCCGCGCTGTACGCACTACTACGGTCCGTGGCCAACGAGCACCTCGCCGACGTCGAGGCCGCCCGCACCGCCTACCTCGGGTCGGACATCGACCAGGTCACCCGCGACGAACTGCTGCGGCGGGTTCGCTCCGGGCAGGTCGCCATGATCGATGTACGCCCGCGCGAGGAGTACGCCGCCGCGCACATACCCGGCGCGGTGTCCATCCCGTTGGACGAGCTTCCCGAACGGCTGGCGGACATACCCGCCGATCAGGAGGTCGTCGCGTACTGCCGCGGCGCCTACTGCGTACTCGCCCACGACGCCGTCCGTCTCCTCACCGCCAAGGGACGACCCGCCCGGCGCCTGGCCGACGGTATGCTCGAGTGGCGCCTGGCCGACCTCCCCATCGAGGAGGGTGTCGCGTGACCGAGCACGGCCCGTCCGGCCCGCACCCGGGGCTGCGGAGCGGGCAGATCTACCTCGACTACAACGGCACGACACCGGTGGACCCGCGCGTGGTCGACGCGATGCTGCCGTACCTGCGCGAACACTTCGGCAACCCGTCGAGCACCCACCACTACGGGCAGGAGCCTCGGCACGCGCTGGCCCGGGCGCGTGACCAGCTGGCCGGGCTCGTCGGCGGGACCGCGGACGAGATCACCTTCACCGCAAGCGGGTCCGAGGCGGACGCGCTCGCCATCCGCGGCGCGGTCCTCGCCGGCCGTCTCGACGGCGCGCACATCATTACGCAAGACACCGAGCACCCCGCCGTGCTCGAGACCTGCCGCAGCCTGCAGCGTCTCCACGGTGTCGACGTCACGTACCTGCCCGTCGACCAGCATGGGCGGGTCGACCCGCAGGCGGTCGCCGATGCCATCACGGCCAGGACGACGCTCGTGTCGATCATGTTCGCCAACAACGAGACCGGCACCCTGCAACCGGTCCGGGAAATCGCCGAGGTGGCCCACCGGCACGGCGTCCTCGTACACACCGACGCCGCCCAAGGCCTCGGCAAGATGCCCGTCGACGTGCGCCGACTCGGCGTCGACCTGCTCACCGTCGTGGGGCACAAGATGTACGCGCCCAAGGGCATCGGCGCCCTGTGGGTACGTACCGGCGGCCGGCTCGAACCCATCGCTTACGGCGGCGGCCAGGAACGCGACCTGCGCGCCGGCACCGAGAACGTCGCACTCGCCGTCGCCCTCGGCGCCGCGGCCGAGCTCTCTGCCGCCGACCTCACCACGGGTGAGGCCGACCGGTTGCGCGGCCTCCGCGACGAGCTCAGCCACCGACTCGCCGACCGGCTGCCCGGCCGGGTGCGGCTCAACGGCCATCCCACCGAGCGGTTGCCGAACACCGTCAACTTCACCATCGCCAGTCCGGCCGGCGACCAGCTCCTCGCCGCCATTCCGGGCATCGCCGCCTCCACCGGCTCGGCCTGCCACGCCGGCTCGACGGAACCATCGCCGGTACTCGCGGCGATGGCCCGCGACCCGTCCTCGACCGCCCACGAGGGCGACCGCGTTCCATCGGCGATCCGGTTCAGCCTCGGCCGCTGGACCACTGCGGACGACATCTCCCGCGCCGCCACGCTCATCGCCGAGGGCGCGACGGTCACCAGGCAGGATTCGAGGCCCAGCGACGGGTTGGCGCCCGCCACACCGAGCGGACCCTGACGGCTGGACAGCCGCCGGCTCCCTAGGTGCCGCTTGCTGCTACAGCGATCCCCGCGCCCACGGGCCGGTGATCGCGAACGTGATGCCAGGGCTTTGCGCGTTGACGAAGAGCCAGTTGCCGTTCTTCGGCTCGAAGGTCGACCCGCACCACTCGGATCCGCGGTAGTTGCCGGGGGCCACGGACTTGCCCGGCACGCCGCCCGCGGGGATCTCGACGTCGTTGAGCGCGAACGGGAAGATCTCCCCATCGGTGGTCAGCCCGTGCACGTACTCTCCCTGGCTGCCGTCCTCACATAGCACGATCCCACCGCGTGGGCTGACGCAGATGTTGTCCGGGTTGTTGAGCACCGACGCGTCAGGGGAGGCGAACAACACTCGCATGGTGTCCATCTTCGGGTCGTACTCGAACACCTGGCCCTGGCCGGTCGGCCCGCCACTGGTCGAGACGATGTACACCCGATCGTTGCCCCACCACGCACCCTCGAGCCTGCGGAACACCGCCGCACCCTTGGCCTGGCCCTGCAGCGCCGGCCGGGTCTCACCGGCGGCGTAGTCGGGGTTGTCGATGGTGACCCAGGAGGTGAAGTAGTCCTTCCCGGTGCCGTCCTCATAGGTGGTGTACGACGACCCGTCCGTGGTCTCGATCAGAAGCATCTGCAGCTCGCCACCGTCGTGCAACTTGCCGCGCGTCTTCGGGATGTAGCGGTAGAAGCCGGACGGGGTGGCATCCTCGGTGAGATACACGATGCCGGTGTTCGGGTCGACCGCGACCGCCTCGTGGCTGAACCGGCCCATCTGACGCAGCGGACGAGGGTCGCCCGGCTTGTCGAAGGGCACCTCGAAGACGTACCCGTGCCGCGTACCGTCCTCGGCGATCTCGGTGGTCTCCTCACAGGTCAGCCACGTGCCCCACGGGGTGGGTCCGCCCGCACAGTTCCGGATAGTGCCGGACAGGCTTGCCCACGACTCGGTGAACTTTCCGGCCTTCGGGTCGAACACCAGGTTCGTGGTGCCGCCGCGAGCGTTCGGGTTGTACGCCGGCGAGGTGAACGCACCGGAGTAGCCGCCGAGCTCGTGGTTGCGTACGAGCGCGATCTTGCCGTCTGGCCGGCGGAACGCGGCCATCCCGTCGTGTGCGGCGGGCGTGGCAACCCCGTCCGACATCACGTCACCGGTCCAGCCGTACGAGATGTACTCGAAGCCCTTCGGCAACGCCAGGAGCTCCAGCCCGGTGGTCTGGTCCTTGACCGGGGCCAGCGGTCCGTAGTCTGGGCTCTGCTGAACCTTCGCCATCGGCGCTGCCCCCGCCGTCCTGGCGCCCAGTGCCTCCAGCGGACCCACCGCGGCCAGCGCGGCCACACCGGCCAGGCCTCCCTTGAGGAACCCTCTGCGTTCTACCTCGGGATTCAATTGCTCATGTGCCATCGTGACCTCCAGCTCGAGACGAGAAACTCTGAAGCGAACCTAGGTAGAGCACGTGTCTGGGGAATCCGACGACCACCACGCCGCCATGAACTTCCGACGTATAGTTGTCGACGCCCGCCAGGACAGCGCCGACCGGGTCAGTAGCTGCCGCGGGATCCGCGTGTGTTCATGAAGTCTTTCGCCGTGCGTGCCGTACGTTCGTCGGCTCGTCCAGGCGAGGCCATGGACGGCCGGACCAGCGGATTCCTCAACAACGCCGGCGGCGTACGCTCATCCTCTACCGACCCAACCACACGGTGCTGAACATCTACTCGTGCATCACCCCCGAGTGATGGGCCGCTGCCTGGACAACCATCCGGTGTCCACGGCGGTCAACAACGTGAGGAATGACGGGCCGGAGCTGGTCGAGCTGACGGAGGTACCGCTAGCGCGTCTTCGCAAGATGCCGCACGGCTACACCTTCCCGCTCGACTCCATTGTCGAAGCGCACATTCACGGTGCCGTCGCCGTTGACCCGGCGGACCTTTCCCGGAGACCCCTTGCCGACCGAGGTGGACAACTCGCGGGTCGCGACCACTGTGTCGCCCTCACGCAAATCACCAATCGCCATGCAGGTGAGCCTAGCCACCGGACGACGGTCATGGTGCGTTCATCCTGTCCGGGTTGGTGGTTTACGGGCGGGTACCACCCGCGTTGTGCGAGGCTGTGGGGACGTGTGTGGCCGGCGAGCCGGTCGTTGCATTCAGGGAGGTCCGTGTGATCCGGTACGCCGATCCCTCCGTGTGCGTGGACTGCCGCGCGCCGATCGATCCGGGCGACACGCGCTGCGCGGACTGCGGGCTGGACCTCACCGCGCCGCTCACCCTCGAGCTGTTCCGGACGCTGCAGCACGCCGATCATCTGCTGGAGCGGCTGCGCACACCGGAGCCCGAGTCGACACCGGCTCGTGCTCGAGAACCGGAGGCCGCACCCGATGCTGGGCCCGTCCCGCCTGTGGTGGAGCCGCCTGCTCGCCCGCGCCGGCAGTGGACGGTGCCGACCGTCCTGCTCACCCTCGGCGGCCTGTGTCTGGCCGTGGCTGCGCTGGTGTTCCTGGCGGTCGCCTGGGGCCTGCTCGGTGTGGGCGGGCGGACCGCCGTTCTGCTCGCGGTGACGGCCGCGGCCGGCGTCGGCACCGTCCTCAGTGCACGTCGCGGTCTGCTGGTCGCCGCCGAGACCCTCGGGGCGCTGACCGGGCTGTTCGCCGCGCTCGACCTGGCCGGCGCGGTCGCGGCCGGCTGGTTCGGCGATCCGTCGGTTCCGATGGCGATGCTGGCCGGCGGGCTGGTGCTGGCGGCCGCCGGGTTCGGGTTCGCCCTCGCTCTGGGCGCTGGCACGGGCCGTCTCCTCTACGCCCCGCAGGTCTGGGCGGCGATCGCCGCCGACCTCGCGGCTTTGGGGGCGCTGATCGAGTTCGGGCGGCCGGCCGCCACGTTTACCGTCGTCGTGTTCGCGTCCGGTATCACCGGCGGCCTCGCGTTCTGGACCGGTCAACGGGTGCTGGGAGTCGATCTGGCGGGGCTGGCGGGCCTCGGCTGGCTCGGGCTCGCCGCGCTCGGGCTCGTCCGCACCCTCGAGAACCTGCCGGACGTCGTACTCACCGATGTCCTGCCGCTTGCGATCGCCGCCGTGCTTGCGGGCGCCGTGGTGCCCGCAAGCCCGCTACCTCGTCCGCTGCGGATCGTCGCCGGTGTGGTCGCGGTGTGGATGGCGGCGCTCGCCGCCTCGGCGTGGAGCCTGGCAACGGTCAACCACTCCGCGGTCGTGATCGTGGCGGTCGTCGTGGCCGCCGCGGGCGTCGCCGTCGGTGCGCGTGGGATCGGTCTCGAGGTGTGCCGCATGGTCGCGCTCACCGGCACGGCCGGGCTGATCCTGGTCGCCGGGCTGTGGCTGGCCGTCTTGGCGGTGTCGATCGGCAGCGGCGTGGAGGACGCGCTGTCTGCGGCCGCGCCAGACGACTGGCTGCGCCGCTTCGACCGGATCGGGGACTCCGACCCCGACCTGCCGCGGCCGTGGACGGTGCCGCTGGCCGCCGCCGGTGCGGCTGGCTCCTGGTTCGCCCGCCGGCGGCGGCTTGCGCGAGTTCCGGTGGCGACGTACGCCGCCGGCGCTGTTGCCGTCGGCGCGCCAGTCGTTCTGGGGTACGTCGACCTGTTGGTCGTCGCCGCCGGTCTCGCGCTCGTAGTGGCGGGCGCGGAGGTGGTCGCGGCGACGCAGTCCGTGCGTCGTGCGTCGCATTGGCTGGCCGCCGGGGTGGCCTGGGTCGTCGCCGCGGTGATCGCGACCTACCACCCCGGGCCGGGCCTGGCGGTCACCGGTTGCGCGGCCGTGGTGGCGTCCCTGGTTATACGCCTCGGCTCGGCCACCGAGCGGCTCACCGCGGCTGCTGTCGCGCCCCCACTCACCGCAGGTGCGGTCGGCTACCTCGGCGGCATCCTCGACGTATCCGGACACCGGACCGCGGCAGCCGCCATCGGCGCCGTCCTGTTGCTGGCGCTGTCCGCGAGGCTGCTCGGCTGGGCGCGGGAGGCGGTGTCCCAGACGGCGAGCCGGGCCGTGCTCTACGTCGCCACCCTGCTCACGGCGGGCGTGGCGACGGCCGGTGCCGAGACCTCGGGCTGGCTCGCGGCGTACCTCTCCCTCACCGCCGCCGGTGCCGCCGTCGCCGGGATCGCCGACCGTAGCCGGCCGGTCGGCGCCGTCGCCTCGGCGCTCGGCCTGGCTGCGCTGTGGGTACGACTCGACGACACCGGCGTCGAGACCGCCGAGGCGTACACGCTCCCGCTGGCGGCGACCGTGCTGGCCTTCGGCGCATGGGTGCTGTGGCGCGACTCGTCCGCGCGGACCGCCCCGACCCTCGGGCCCGGTCTCTCACTGGCCCTCGCGCCCTCGCTGGTGCTCGCCGTCGCCGAGCCGATCACGTTGCGCGCGCTTCTCGTGGCGGCCGCCTGCCTGGCGCTCTTCGCCCTCGGTGCTGCACTGCGCTGGCATGCCCCGCTCGTGATCGGCGCGCTTGCCGGCGCGGTACTGGTCGCGGCAGAGCTGTTCCCCTACCATGACGCCGTCCCCCGATGGGTGCTCCTCAGCGCCATCGGCGTCGGCCTGCTCGCCGCCGGCATCCGCTGGGAGGCCCTCGCCTCCGCCGGCCGCCGCGCGTGGGGTGCGGCCTCCGAGTTTCGGTGACCTCGCACAACCCGAACTTCAGCTGCTCCGGTTCCCAGTCGGCGACTCCGCGTTCCTCGATTCTCACGTCGACATGGCGCCGTTCGGCCAGTACGAATCCTGTCCGAATCTGGCGAGCCATAGGGCAGATGACTTCGTACGCTCGACGGGCTGACAGGGAGGATCATCATGAGTTTCACCCGAGTCCGCGTCGCGACGATCGGTGGGGTGCTGGTGCTCCCACTGATGGTCTCCGCCGGCACCGCCGCAGTGCCGGCGGAGACGGGTAACGTCGGTCGAGATCAGCCGCACGCGGTCGAGTATGTGGTCGCCGAACTCGGTCCGGCCAGTGGTGGCACAGCAAGCGCCTCGAACAGCATCAACAACATCGGGTGGGCGGCAGGAACGTCGACCCTGCCGGAGGGGGTCGTGCATGCCACGTTGTGGCGGGATGGGATGCCGACCGACCTCGGCACCCTCGGTGGGCCGAACAGTGCGGTGCTTTGGCCGAACAAGAACACCAATGGCCTCGTCGTCGGTGTGGCCGAGACCGCTGAGATGGACCCGAACGGCGAAGCGTGGAGCTGCTCTGCGTTCTTCCCATCCGAGACCGGGCGCGTGTGTCTCGGGTTCGTGTGGGAGGACGGCGAGATGCGGGATCTGTCGACGTTCGGCGGTACGCATGGCTTCGCCACCGGAGTCAACAACGACGGCCTGGTCGTTGGCTGGGCTGAGACACCGAGGAAGGATCCGAGCTGTACCGATCGGGACCAGGTTCTGGAGTTCGTCGGCGCGGTGTGGGACACCCGACGCGGCGATCGGATCCGCATGCTCAAGCCGTTGCCCGGTGACGACTCGGCCAGTACGGGCAACGCAATCAACGACCGGGGGCAGGTCGTGGGGATCTCGGGTAGCTGTGACCAGGCGGTCGGACGGCTCAGCGCCCGGACGGCCGTGCTGTGGCATGCCGCACGGGGCCGGCCGATCGACCTCGGCAACTTCGGATCAGAGGCGTGGAACACGCCGATGGCGATCAACAACCACACCGTCGTGGTCGGATTCGCCAACGCCGCCGACGCGGAAGGTGCTGACTTCGACGCAGTTCCATTCAGGTGGACCAGGCTGGACGGGATGCAACAGCTGGACACCCTCGAGGGCGAGCCCAACGGCCAGGCACTCGGCATCAACGACCACGGACTGGTCGGCGGCCTGTCGCGGGCGGAGCGTGACACCGCGGTGATCTGGAAGGGCGACGAGGTCATCGACCTCAACGACCTCACACCGGGCTACGACGGCCATCTCGACTACGCCGGCGACATCAACGACGATGGCGTGATCACGGGTGGGGCCACCAGCGCCGACGGCCAGAACGTCGCGTTCATCGCGACTCCGGTGGATGACTAGCGCTGACGGGCGGGTGGTGTCATCGATGACCACCGAGACGACGACGGCCGTGCTCGACGTACGCACCTATCGGCTTGTCAACGATGGTCGTGCGGAGCTCGACCGGCTCTTCCGCGAGCGGTCGCTGCCGATGCTGCGGCGTTACGGCATCGAGGTTGTCGCGTACGGTCCTTCGCTGGTCGACGACTATTACTGCCTGATCCGGGCTTTCACCTCTTCGGCGCAGCGAGCGCAACAGCTCAACGCGTTCTATGGCAGCCAGGAGTGGGTCCGTGAGCATCAGGACGCCGTGATGGCCCTCATGGAGGACTACCAGGTCGCGGCGATTCCACTGACGGTGGGCAACCGGAACGGGCTGGCCAGGACCGCCACGATGGTCTGACACAGGCGGCGAAGCACGTGTCGTCAGAGCCGAGGGTCCGTGGGGGACGCCCTGAACCATGCACGACCGGCGAGCTCTGCTGGCCCAGCCTCGCCACCTTCGACATCACTTCGGCGCTGGCCTTCTATGAAGAAGTCTTCGGCTGGCAGAACAGCCCCCTGCCGGGCAGCAAAGCTGCGCTCTTCACCCACCACGATGCCCCCGTGGCTGTGTGTGGTTCCCCCCGAATCGTGGAGGGTTTCCCTTTACGCGGCGTCCCGGACGGGGGCCGCGGTGTTCTCGTAGTTGATCGGACTCATCATGCTCGCGGCGGTGTGCCGACG
>WHTJ01000144.1 GCA_009377795.1 Propionibacteriales bacterium
GGGTATCTGGAGCCGGAGGATCTCCGACAGCGAGTCGCGACTCTGGTCGGCTGAGATGGAGGGCTTGCCGCTCGGGTTGGCGGTGGCCGCCGGGATGGTCGCGGTGGTGAACCCATGTGGGTTCGCCTTGTTGCCGGCGTACGTCTCGTTGCTCGTGGTCGGCACCGACTCGCCCGGCCGCGCCGTCGTCCTCGGGCGCGCACTCGCGTTCGCGGCCGCCATGACCGCCGGGTTCACGCTGGTGTTCGGACTGTTCGGCCTGCTGCTCACGCTGGTCTCCACCACCAGCACGGTCCAGCGCTATCTGCCCTGGTTCACGCTCATCCTCGGCGGGCTGCTGCTCATGCTCGGAGTCTGGCTGCTGGTCGGCCGGACCATTCCCGGCCTGCAGATCGCCGCCACCAGGCCGGCGGTCACGCGTTCGGCGTCGTCGATGGCGATCTTCGGCGCCTCTTATGCGACCGCTTCGCTCAGCTGCACGCTGGCCCCCTTCCTCGCCACGGTCGTGGCGGGCTTCCGGGCCGAGTCCGTCGCGGACGGTGTCACGGTGTTCGGGGCGTACGCCGTGGGGATGGGCCTGGTGATCGTCACGCTCTCGCTGGCGGTGGCTCTCGCCCGCAGCGAGGTGGTGACTTGGCTTCGCCGCGCGGGCCGGCTGGTGCCACGGTTCGGTGGTGTTCTCCTGGTCGTCGCCGGTGCGTACGTCGCGTACTTCGGCTGGTACGAGATCCGAGTGCTTCGCGGCGGGAACCCGAGTGATCCGGTCATGGACGCCGGAGGTCGGATCCAGCGCTGGCTGGCCGACGGCCTGGATCGCCTCGGGACCGGGGGAATGGCAGCCGCCGCACTCGCCTTGGCCGGGCTGGCGGTCGTCCTCGCCTGGCGGGCCCGTTACCGGAACCGGACTCCGGTCGAGGCCCCGAAAGAGGAGGTTCACCGATGATTCGTGCAGTGTGGAACGGCGCGGTTCTCGCCGAGAGTGCGGAGACGAGGGTCGTGGAGGGCAACCATTACTTTCCGCCCGAGTCGGTTCACCGCGAGTACTTCACGAAGACCAGGATGCACACGCTCTGCCCGTGGAAGGGCGTGGCGTCCTATTACACCGTGACGGTGGACGGGCAGGCGAATCGGAATGCGGCGTGGCACTACCCGAGGCCGTTTCCGCTGGCTCGGAAGCTGAAGAACACGTCGCCTTTTACGGCGGCGTCGACATCGTCGACGAGGAGTGAAGTCCGTCGATTGAGTGGGTTGTCCCTAGGAGCTCCGCATTTGTAAGCCGGCTTACGGAGCCGATCGAGCGGCGACGCACGCTTGAGTCGGGGTTCATAGGGACGCGGTGATGTGGATGGCCCGGAAGCGGCTCCCGATCAGGACGGCGGCCGCCTTGATGGTGCTCGGGGTCGGGCTGGCCGCCTGCAACGCGGATACGGATCCGGCGCAGCGCTTGCCGGGGCAACCTCCCGCCCTCGCGAAGCCGCGGGTACTCACCCAGGTGGACGCCAGTGCACCGGAGAACGTCCCGTCTGCGCTCGACGACATGCACCATCCGTCGTTCCGGGAGCCGTTGGTCGACCCGGACCAGATCCTTCCGGGTGGCCCACCTCCGGACGGGATTCCGGCGATCGACAAGCCCCGGTTCCTGCGAGCATCCGACGTCGACTGGCTGACCGGCCCCGAGCCGGTGCTCGTGTTCACGCAGAACGGTAAGACGCGCGGATATCCGATCCAGGTGCTGATCTGGCACGAGATCGTCAACGACACCGTCGGCGGCGTCCCGGTTGCCGTGACCTACTGCCCGTTGTGCAACTCGGGAGTGGCGTTCGACCGTCGCGTGGGCGACCGGGTGTTGACCTTCGGTACGTCCGGTCGGCTCTACGAGCGGAACCTGGTGATGTACGACCGGCAGACCGAGTCGTTGTGGCCGCAGCTGACCGGACAGGCCTCGGTGGGCATGCTCACGGGCCGGAAGCTGAAGTCGTTCCCGATCGGCACCGTCCCGTGGGAGCAGTTCCGCGCTGACCATCCGGACGCCTGGGTGCTCTCGCGAAAGACCGGCCACGACCGGCCGTACGGCGTGAACCCGTACGCCGGATACGACAGCCCCACCGACGAGCCGTTGTTCGGTCCACCCGGTTCGGACGATCGACTGACCGCCAAGCAGAGGGTCATCGGAATCTCCGATAGGCAGGACGCGGTCGCGATCGTCCGGATCGGGCTTGCCGAGCGGGGAGTGCACGCATTGACCGTCGGCGGTCAGGAGCTCGTGGTCTGGCATCGGCGCGGCCAGGTGTCGGCTCTCGACGCGTTCGATCTGGCCGAGGGCCGTGAAGTCGGCACCATCGGGGTCTTCGAGCCGTACGTCGGCGGCCGGCGCCTGACCTTCGAGCCGGAGGGCAGCGGGTTCGTCGACACCCGGACCGGGTCCCACTGGAACGTGCTCGGCCGGGCCACCAACGGGCCACTGAAGGGGAAACAGCTCACGGCGCGAGGAATCAGATCCCTGCACGGCCAGATCGAGGCTGGGCGACTAGAGCACCGCGTCGGCCAGCCGGTCCACCTGGCCGACGTCCGTGGAGCACGGGAAGTAGATCAGCTCGTCGCACCCGGCCTGCGCGAACCCGTCGCGGTACTGGACCGCCATGTCGGGGGTCACGGCGGCGCTACCGGCGATCATGTCCGCGACCTCTTGGCCGGCGACGCCGTAGTACTCACGCAGGTAGGAGTCGGCGTCCGCGCGTGCGGTGTCGCCGAGGGCGAAGTAGCAGAGCGCGATCAGCCGCGGCTCGCCCTCGCGTCCGGCCTCGCTCCACGCCGACCGGACCTTCTCCGCCCCTGCTGCGAACTGGTCAGGCGTCCCGCCGCCCATCGTCCAGCCGTCGCCGAGTTCGCGGATGCGCCGGAACGTGGCATCGGTCCGGCCGCCGATCACCAGCTCGGGCCCGCCCTCGCGAGCCGACGGCGGGCCGACTGGCCCCGCGAAACCGCGCTCGGCGCCGCCCCAGATCGCCTTCATCTCACGCAGCATCTCGTCCATCCGGGCGCCGCGTTCCGTGAACGGCACGCCGCTGGTCTCGTAGTCGTCGTCGCGGCCGCCGATCCCGACCCCAAGGGTGAGCCGCCCGCCGCTGAGCGAGTCGACCGTCGCCGCCTGCTTCGCCAGCAGCGCGGCGTTGGCGCGGTACGGGACGATGAGGATGTCGGTCAGAAGCCGGATCCGTTCGGTCACCGCGGCCGCCGACGCCAGCGCGATCAACGGCTCGTAGTTCGCGAAGACGAGCCGATCGATCGTCGCGAGTGCGGAGAAACCGCGTTCCTCCGCCCTCCGCGCGTAACCCAGAACCGATGCCCTGTCGACTCCAGGAATCGTCGACGGCAATCCGATACCGACCTGCATCGTGCCTCCCAAGCTCGAGATCGTGGCATGGCCGAATCTACCGACCTCGCCGCCCGTCGACCGATCGCACCGAACTCCTGCGCGAAGGCCGCATCGACGGTCATGGGAAGCTGGTAGACGCCGATGCGGTGATCTCCACGCCGCGACGCACACCAGCCGAGGAAGGAGCCCTGCCGATGGAGGAGCCGAGAGTACGGATCGTCACCGCCGACAAGCGTTCGACCGACACTCCGCAGACCCCTGGCCTGTTGCGCGAGGTCGCGTTCGACGGACGCAACCCGGACGCCGACCGGTTGAGCGGATTCCTCAGCACGGTGGAGCCCGGTGCGGCGACCGGCGCCCATCACCACGGCGACCAGGAGACGATCCTGTACGTGCTGTCCGGCACCGCCCGGTTCCGGTGGGGCCCCCAACTGGAGAACTTCGCCGAGGCCGGCGTGGGCAGCTTCGTGTTCATCCCCGCACACATCATCCACCAGGAGATCAACGCGTCGACCGACGAGGAGACGTCCTGGGTCGTCGTACGTTCCGACCCGAACCCCATCGTCGTGAACCTGCCCGAGCTGGACCATCTTGCCGAACCGGCCGCGCGCGACACCGTCGTCGCCGAGTGACCGCCGATTCGGCGGAGGTGTGCGTCGGTGAGCGAGACCGTTCCCCGAGTCGGTGTCGTCGGCGGCTCACTCGGTGGGCTGACCGCTGCCCTGTTGCTGCGGGACGCGGGATGCGAGGTCGACGTCTACGAGCGCTCGCGGGCCAAGCTGCAGAGTCGCGGAGCCGGCATCGTCCTGCACCCGATGAGCGTTCGCTACCTGATCGAGCAGGAGCTGATCGATCTCGATGACGTCAGCGTCCCGGCGCAGTGGTGGCGTTACGTGGACGTCGACGGGCGGGTCGTGCACCGTGAACCGTGCCGGCATCGGTTCACGTCCTGGAACACGCTGTACCACGCGATGTACGACCACTTCGACGCTGAGCATTACCACCTGGGTAGGGAAATGTCCGGCCTCGACAAGGACGCTGAACGGGTGCGGGTCTCGTTCTCCGACGGGGGGAAGGAGTCCTTCGACCTGCTCGTCTGCGCCGACGGGGCCGCGTCGTCAGCACGCGAGTTGCTGCTTCCGGGCAACAAGCCGACGTACGCCGGCTACACCGGCTGGCGCGGCACCGCCGAGGAGGCCGACCTGAGCGCGGCGACCCTCGCCGAGCTCGCCGACACGATCACCTACCACGTCATGCCGAACAGCCACATCCTCACCTACCCGATACCAGGCCACGACGGGGCGCGCGAGCGCGGTCACCGGCTGATGAACTTCGTCTGGTACCGCAACGTGGCCGAGGGTGCCGACTTCGAGGCGCTGATGACGGACCGGCAGGGCACGTACCGGCCGTTCTCGGTGCCGCCGGGGATGCTCGACCGGAAGTACGTGAACGAGCTACGCGACACCGCGACCGCGCTCCCGTCCGCGATGGCGGAGGTGGTGCACAAGACGGCCGAGCCGTTCGTACAGGGCATCTTCGACGTGGCCGTCGAGCGACTGGTCTTCGGCCGGGTCTGCCTGCTCGGGGACGCGGCCTTCTGCGCGCGACCGCACGCCGCCGCCGGGACGGCCAAGGCCGCGGCCAACGCGTGGGCGCTCGCGGAGGCGATGCGAGACCACGACGGTGACGTCGCCGCGGCCCTGCGTGCGTGGGAGCCCGACCAGCTCGAGCTCGGCCGGAGGCTGGTCGAGCGGAACCGCGAGATGGGTGAGCGGAGCCAGTTCCGGTGCACCTGGTACCCGGGTGATCCCTCTCTCATGTTCGGCCTGTACGGCCCCGGGAACTGAGCTCGCCTCTTGGCCTATCGGACGGCAATCGCCTCGGCCAGCAGCCGTACCTGCTGAGGGTCGGGGCTGCAGGGGAACAGCAGCAGCTCGTCACAGCCGGCCTGTTCGTACGCCGCGATCGTCTCCCGGATCATGCGCTCGTCGGTGAGCGCGCCGGCCGCGAGCCGCGCGGCGGTCGCCGGTCCCTCCACGGCGTAGTGGTCGGTCAGGAACGCCTCGGCCTTCGGTTTCGCCTCGGGCCCGAGGCAGAAGTACGGCAGGGCCAGCAGGCGCGGCGTACCCTCGCGGCCGTGCTCGGCCCACGCCTGTCGTACACCCTCGGCGCCCCGCTGGAACGTCTCCACTCCGCGGCTGCCCGCGATCCAGCCGGTGCCCCACGTCGCGACCCTCGTGTACGTCGGACCGCTCATGCCGCCGAAGAGGATCTGCGACCGATCCAGACCGGGAGTCGGGCCGATCGCACCGGCGTACCCGCGCGGCTCGCCCGCCCAGATCTCCGACATCTCGGCCAGCATCCGGTCGAACCGCCGCCCGCGCTCGGTGAACGGAACGCCGGAGACCTCGTAGTCGTCCCGGTATCCCCCGACCGCCATGCCGAGCGTCAATCGCCCGCCGGAGAGATGGTTCACGGTCGCCGCCTGCTTGGCGACCAACGCGGCGTTGGCCCGGAACGGCACCAGGAGGATGGACGTCACAAGCCGGATCCGGCTCGTGACCGCGGCCGCCGCGCCGAGCGTCACCAGCGGTTCCGCGTTGCCGTACACCAGCCGGTCGATGACGCCGAGCGAGGAGAAGCCGCTGTCCTCGGCGGTTCTCGCCCACTCGACGATCTGCTCGCCGGTGGTTCCCGGGATGGTCGCGGGCAGCCCGATGCCGATGTCCATCGTCCGACTATTTCAGGGCCGGTCGCCGGACGAGCGTGCGGCGGACGTCAGGCGCGGGCGGCGACCAGGCGGTGCTCCTGCGGGCTGATTCCGCGTACTCGCTTGAACACCGTACTCAAGGCGAACCCACTGCCGTAGCCGACCTCGCGCGCGATCGCGCCGATCGTCACGTCCGGCTCGCGCTGGGCCAGAGCCTCGCTCAGGTCCTCCCGGTTCGCCTGCCTGACCTGGGCTCTCGTCCTCCACGGCCGGGTCTGACCGGGCCGCGTTCGAGACTCGACAAGAGCACTCGGTTCGGTAACGTGGGTCGATAAGCGCTCGTAGCTCAACGGATAGAGCATTTGACTTCGGATCAAACGGTTGGGGGTTCGAATCCCTCCGAGCGCGCCAACTCGACACTCAAGCAAGACCGCCTCTGACCTGCATAAACGCAGGAGAAACGCCCAAGTCTGGCGTTGACTGACCTGGGCGTTGTTCGTCTCCGTGGACTGATTTGCTAACGCCCTTGCTAACACGGGACGGCTGCCGCCGCTGGTGGGTCCTCGTCTTCCGGGTCGTCTGGGGTCACGATCGGAGGCTGGTCAGCAGCCAGACCATCACCGCCCATCGCAGCGGCGAACACATCAGCGACACCCGCCGCATGACGCCGGATGACATGGGCGTAGACCCGCAGCGTGATCGAGGGATCAGCATGACCTAGCCGCTCAGCGACTACGTGAACGGGCACCCCGGCGAGCAGGAGCGTTGTGGCATGCACGTGCCGCAGGTCGTGGAACCGGGCGTGGGGCAACTTCTTCCTCGGCGGGTCGCCGTCCTTCGGATCGTTGTAGTCCCGAATGAGGCGCGCCATGGTCTGCGACGGGGTGTCTGGATAGAGCGGAGCCCCGGTCCCCGCCGTGAAGACGTAGCCCTCCGGGTTGCTCCATGCTTCACCGAGTTCCATCGCTGCAGCGGCTTGATGCTTCCGGTGGGCCTTGAGCACACGGAGCGTGCCTTGATCCAGGCTCACCACCCGTTCCATGCCGCCCTTGGTGGTCCCTTCGACTCGATCACCATCGACCACGGACACGGTTCCTCGGATAGTTACTTCCTGCTTCTTCCAGTCGATATCTGGCCATCGGAGGTTCAGCAGCTCGCCCCGACGTGCGCCCGTGTAGGCAGCCATGTGGAACAGCGAGTACAACGGGTGATCCTTCACCGCGTCGAGGAAGATCGCCAGCTCGTCGGTAGACCACCAGGTTTTCTTCATCCGATGATCCTTCTTCGGTCGCTTGGCGCGATCGGCCGGGTTCGATGGGATGAGGTACTCCACTTGGACGGCATCGTTGAGTGCCTTCCGCAAGACCGCATGTGTGTAGTTCACGGTCCGCACGGACAACGCCTTACCGTTCCTTCCGCCTGATTCCCTCAGGTCGCGGTAGAGCTTGGTCAGAGTGGCCGGTCGTATCGTCTGCAACCTCTTGGAGCCGATGTGCGGCTTCACGTACAGCTCGATCATGTGTCGGTAGCCAGCGAGAGTCGTTGGCTTCACTTCAACCGCGTGCGATGCCAGCCACTCATCCAGGTACTCAGCGACCGTGATTGAGGACTTGTCCACGTACTCGCCCCGATACGCCTTAACCCGTGCGTCGTCGCGAGCTTCCTTGGCGGCATCTTCCGTCTCGAAGCCACCTACCCACTTCGGCTTGCTCCGGCCCGTCTCCGGATCGT
>WHTJ01000145.1 GCA_009377795.1 Propionibacteriales bacterium
CTGGGGAACCGTCGCGCTGATCGACATCCTGAAGGAAGCGGTCCTGCGCACCGGGTGTTTGAACGACGTCAGTGCCGTCGCCGGCAGCGGCACACTGCCGGTCGAGGTGCTGGCCGAACGGCTGATGCTGGCGATCTACGCCTACGGCACCAACACCGGGATCCGGGCGGCCGCTGCCGGCGGCGGGCACGGCCATACCGAGGACGAGATCCGCTACGTCCGGCGGCGATACCTGACCCGCGACACCGCGCAGGCGGTCGCGATCGGTATCGCCAACGCGACGTTCGCAGCGCGCCAGCAGACGCTGTGGGGTGACGGGTCGACCGCGGTCGCCTCGGACTCAACCCATTTCCGGTCCTACGACCAGAACATCTTCACCGAGTGGCACTCGCGCTACGGCGGTCGGGGGATCTTGATCTACTGGCACGTCGAGCGCGGGTCGATGGTCGTGCACTCCCAGACCCTGCGTGCCTCGGCCTCGGAGGTGCACGCGATGGTCGAAGGCGCCATCCGGCACGGGACCACGATGAAGGTTAAGGGCAACTACGTCGACAGCCACGGCCAGTCCGAGATCGGGTTCGGCATCACGAGGCTGCTCGGGTTCGACCTGCTCCCGCGGATCAAACGGATCAACAAGGTCCGCCTGTACCGGCCCACGACTGTCCAGCCGGAGGCGTACCCGCAGCTGGCGCCGGCGCTGACCCGCCCAATCCGGTGGGACCTGGTCGAGCAGAACTACGACCAGATGATCAAGTACGCCACCGCCATCCGCCAAGGGACCGCCTCGACCGAGGCGATCCTGCGCCGCTTCACCCGCTCAGCGTCACACCCGACATATCAAGCGATGCTGGAGGTCGGTCGAGCCCAGCGCACGATCTTCGTGGCTCGCTACCTGCGCAGCCGCGAACTGCAGCGTGAGATCACCGAAGGCCTCAACGTCGTCGAGGCGTTCAACGGAGCGAACTCCGTCATCTATTACGGCAAGGGCGGCGAGATCGCGTCCAACCGTCAAGACGAGCAGGAGATGACCGTACTGTGCCTGCGGATCTTGCAGGCGGCGCTGGTGTACGTGAACACCCTCATGCTCCAAGACGTCCTCGCCGAACACGACTGGACCGACCTACTCACCCCGGAGGACCGCCGCGGGCTGACACCTCTGTTCTGGCAGCACGTGCTTCCATACGGCGAGGTGAAGCTCGACATGACCGCACGCCTCAGCATCCGGACTGGCGCGCCAGCCGGCAGCCCGTAAGCGGATCCATCTACGGGATGCTCGCCAGCCCGCACGGAATGCGGCAGATCCCGGATGCTTCATCGTCTGACTATCCCGCCATCCCGGCAGGCGTCCTGTAGCGTCGTGACGCGAGTTGGTCCGCAGCGTCACTGAGTGGAGGCCGAGCTGCAGGCCGAGGGGAAACTGATGGATGCGTACGCGGACAACCTGGCCCGGGCTCGGGAGGCCCATGCGGCGCAGGACTGGGCTGGCGTCGCTGCCAACTTCGACGCGGTGCCGACCGAGCAACTCACCGCAGACGACGTCGCAGCCCATGCCGATGCGATGGCGTGGCTCGGCCGGATCGAGGACACTCTGCGGCTGACCGCTGCGGCCTGCGAGGCATTCGAAGCAGACGCCCGGCCGGCCGAGGCCTCGTGGGCAGCGATGCTGTTGGGGCTCTTTCACATGGGGCGGGGCGACGAGCCGCAGGCCATGGGCTGGTTCGGTCGTGCCGGACGGCTGCTGGAGGGGAACCCGGACTTCCCCGCGCAAGGACTGCTGCTGCTGGTCACCGGGGTAGAGGCGAGCCTGCACGCGGGCAAGCCGGCGGCAGCGGTTGAGGCGGCGCGCCAGGTGCAGGCCCTCGGCAGACGGATCGACGAGGCTGGACTCGTGCTCATGGGCCTCAACGGAGAGGGCCGCGCCCTGATCATGGCCGGCCAGATGGCCGACGGGTTGGCGCTGCTCGACGAGGCGATGGTCACCGCCATCGACAGCGATCTGCCCCCCTTCATGTCGGGCAGCCTCTATTGCCACACCATCGCCGCCTGTCACGAGATCGCAGACTTCCACCGGGTGTCCCGCTGGACCGACCTGACCGAGGACTGGTTGTCCACACTTCCCGCGGTGGGGGTCTTCGGTGGCCTGTGCGCCGTGCACCGCGCGCAACTCCACGTCCTCCGCGGCGCGTGGGACGAGGCCGAACGCGCGGCACTGCAGGTCGTGACAGACCTCGACGCGATGCGCGTCGACTACGCGGCGGAGGCCTGGTACGTGGTCGGTGATGCGCGCAGGTTGCGCGGCGACCCGGATGCTGCCGCGGCGTACGACGAGGCGCACGCGCGCGGACGTGACCCGCAGCCGGGTCGGGCGCTGTTGCGGTTCGGTGGCGGGGACGCAGCCGGGGCAGCGACGGCGGTGCGCACTGCCGTGACAGCCGCCGGCGACGACCCGCTTCGCCGGGCGCCGCTGTGCGCCGCCGCGGTCGAGATCGCCCTTGGCGCGGGACGGCTGGAGGATGCCAGGGCCGCCGCATCCGAGCTCGCCGAGACCGCGGCGAGGTACGCCACCTCGGGTCTCGAGGCAATGGCGGCCGGTGCCCACGGCGCCGTACTGCTGGCCGAGGGCCTCGCCGAGGAAGCGCTTCCGGTGCTTCGCGACGCCTGCCGACGCTGGCACGAGCTGGGAGCGGTGTACGACGCCGCCGGGGCCTGTGTCCGGCTTGCTGCGGCCTATCGCGCGCTCGGCGACGAGGTCTCCGCGGAAGCAGAGGCGGCGCGGGCAGAGGCGGCGTTCGAGCGGCTGGGCGCACATCGTCCGGTGCCGGAGCTACCCGACGGGCTGACCCGGCGCGAGTGCGAAGTCCTGGCTCTGGTGGCCGACGGTCGCTCCAACCGGGTCATAGGCGAGAGACTGTTCATCAGCGACCGAACGGTGGCCCGGCACCTGACGAACATCTTCGGCAAGATCGGGGTCACGTCCCGAACCCAGGCCGTGCGCTACGCGATCGACCACCGGCTGACCCTCACCCGGTGAGCCGGCTACGCACTACCGCGTAGTACGGCCGCCGCAGGTTGGCCAATCACGCCGATGCCGGCCACCTGCCACACGTCCGATGATCCCAGTAGACGCACCGAACAGCGGTGCCTCGAACGGGAGCAGGAACTATGACTGACACGAGAATTCACCGAGCGGTCTCCGCCGACGGCACCGAGATCGCCGGACGAGTGCACGGAGAGGGACCCGCGCTGGTCCTGGTCCACGGTGGGATCGGCGACGGCGAGTACGCCTGGGACGCGGTGCTGCCCCACCTGACCGCCAGGTTCACCTGCTACCTGCCGAGCACCCGTGGCCGCGGGCTGTCGAGCGACAACCCGGACCATTCGCCGCCGCACCTGGAGGACGACGTCACGGCCTTCGTCGAGAGCATCGGCGAACCGGTCGACCTGGTCGGCTGGTCGGGCAGCGGGGCCTGGGTGCTCGGGGCTGCGGCCCGCAGTGCCTCGGTGTCCGCGGTGGCCCTGTTCGAGCCCGCGGTGATCTCGGTGATGGGACCCGACGACCAAGCCCGGACCATGGCCATGGCGCAGCAGATGGGTACCGCGGCCGGCGACGGTCGGCTCGCCGATGCGTTGCGGGCGTTCGCCCCGTGGATCTGCAACGACGAGGAGGTTGCCGCCCTGGAGCGGACGGACTTCCACCAGCGGTGGTCGGACGGAGTCCCGGCGATGCTCCGGTTCATCCAGGGCGACGCTCCCTACGAGGGCCCCCGGTCCACCGATCCCGAGGCGCTCGCCCGGGTCGCCGTACCGGTGCTCCTCCTGCAGGGCGAGCGGACCCGCCTCGCGACCTGGTTCACCGATGCCGCGGAGCACATCGCCCGTCACGTCCCCGACGCGCAGGTCTGCGAGCTGCCGGGGCTCGGGCACTTCGCCCCGGTGCTCGCCGGCGCATCCATCGCCGACGAGCTGGTGACCTACTTCGAGTCGGTCCGGAGTGAGTCTCGTGCCTGAACGACACATCACGCTGCAACGTCGCATGTCGGCATCCACGTGTTCCGTCTGGGCCCTGTACGCCGACTTCCCGAACCTGGCCAACCACTGGACTGGCCTCAGGGCCTCCAGCGCCGTCGGCGACCAGGCCGGCGGCGTGGGTGCCCGCCGCCAGGTCAGGCTGAAGCCGGTCGGCAGGATGGAGGAGACCGTCACCGTCTGGGAGGAGGGATGCCGGATCGACACCCAGAACCAGCCCAGCTGGTCGGTTCCGTTCAAGCAGGCCCGGTCCTCACTCACGCTCGAGCCTGCCGGAGAGGGGACGGTGACCACGTTCGACTATCACTACCTCCCCCGGGGCGGCCCGTTGGGCCGCATCACCGGCCCACTGATCGACAGGATGTTGACGGCGACCTTCGCCGACATGCTGGCCGCCTCCGAGAAGGCGGCCCTCGCGAACGGATGAGACGGCCGCGAGGTCAGCCGTGGGAGGTGGCGAACCGTTCGAACCGGCTGGCGCCGAACTGGTCGAGGAGTGCGTTGACGCCGGGGTGGTCCGTCGGTGTGAGCAGGAAGAGGCTGTCGATGCTCTGCAGCGTCATGAGCTCGTCGAAGAGACCCGTCTCCTGCATCTGACCGATGTGCTGCATCAAGGCATCGCCGTCTGCCCACTCCTCGTCGAAGGACACCGTGCCGCTTTCGCGGTCGCCGTAGCCCTCGACGCGCACGGCACCTGGCGACTGTCGCACGTGGTCCTCCCACTTCCTGATGAAGTCGACCTCGGTCGAGGTAGTCGTCGTAGTGGGAAACCTTGCCCTGGCTGACTCCGATCACTGCGAGCGGATGGCCCATCGGCACCGCCGTAGAGACTCAAAATTGCCATCCAGCCGGCGCGCGCGGGTCAGGGTGGTAGGCGCAGTAGGTGCCGGTGCGGATGGTGTGGCTGAGGTGCTCGCCCAGGGTGGGGTGGTGTTCACCGATCTTGGTCATCGCCTGGCGGACCGAACGGGTTACGGCGGCTCGAGCGCGTTCGGACGCGGACGCAGCTCGTCGGCCGCGACCTCCGAGACCAAACGCGCGTGCGAGCTCTCGAACGAGGAAGTCGCGTTCGGCATCTGCCTGGGCGAGGCGCTCGGCGTCCCCGATGGTGCGCGCCTGCTCGATGTCGTCGTCGAACTCGGCGATGCGTCGGCGGTAGGCGTCCTTGGCTCGGGCGTCGAGAATCTCGCCCGCATCGCCGAGTGCCGAGTGCGGCAGGTTGGCCACCTGACCGCTGTCGACCCGAGAAGCCCGGCCGGTCTCGGCGGCGACGAGATCCAGCACGTGGTACTCCCGGTCGGGTTCGGCGAGGAGCCGCACGAGGTAGCGCATGCCCTTGAGGTCGCGCACGCGAACGGTGTGCCCCTCGAAGATCACAGTCCAGTAGTCCCCTCGCGACGAAAGACGTTGACGCTCTCAGTGGGCTGTTCCCCGGCTGCATCGCGGCGCTCGACGTGTGCTGGTGGGGACACGGAGGGCGCGGTTTCGATCCGGTCGAGGATCTCGCGGGCCGCTGCGCGCTCCAAGAACGCCCGGTGCTCGCTACCGCGGGCGGCATGGGCGTCGGACAGGTCCATGCGTGCGCGTGCCGCCTCGTAGGGGGCGCCGACCTCGTTCCACAGTCGCACCGCTTCGGACAAGCACTGCTCGGCGCCGGCCGCATCGCCGCCGGCGAGTCGCACTCGTCCGCGAGCCAGCGTGGCGCCGGCGAGCAACGCCTTGTTGTCGAATCGGGCAGCCACGAGCTCCAACTCGTCGGCGGCTGATCGTGCCCGGCCGAGGTCGCCGGCCGCGATCTCGATCTCGACCTGGGCCTCGAGCAGCGGAGCGCGGTGCAGGTCGCTGGTCGGTGGTCGCTCCTTCGAGGGCACCCGGATGGGGCGTTCGAGGGCGTCTCGTATGGAGGCGGCCGCGGTGGCCGGGTCTCCTTGAGCCAGGCGCACCAGCGCCAGACCGGGTTGGGGATCCCACCCGGCGCGGTGTGCGGCGAGCAGGGCCTCCTCCGCGCCCTTGATATCTGCCTTGTGCAGGCGAATCACTCCGAGCTCGTTCAGCGGCCAACCGAGTTCGCGGCGCAGGTAGGGGCGCAGCTCCTCACAGGCCATCAACGCCTCACCCTCCGCCTCGCTGCACGACCCACGAAGCCGGAGGATCTCCGCGCGGTGGACCCGGCACCGGCCGTGCACGCTCCCGACGGCATTCGTCTGGCACCACCGCTCCATCGCCTCCGTCCACTCCTCGGCTAGGTCGTACTGGGCGAGACCCTGCAGAGCGCACACGAGCTCGCAGTAGACGATGCCCGTCGAGAGCGGATCGAGGTCTCCGGAAACCGCCGCCACCCCTGCTTGGTCTAGCAGGGCCAGCCCTTGCTGGACGTGGCCGTCCAGGATGAGGAGGCGGGCTTCGGTCACCGTGCCGATGGCGGCTGCCGCCAGGTCTCGCTTCGAACCAATCTTGACAGCTACCCGGGCCCATTGCCGAGCGCCGGACAGGTCTCCGGTCAGCATCCGCTCGTTGGCGCGTACGGCCGCGAACCACGCTCCCACGCCTCGATCGTCGCGTCGAGGTGGCCGGCCGCGTACGCGACCTCGCCGAGCAACACTAGATCAGTGGGCGCGAGGGGGCCGTTCTCGTCGGCGCCTACGAGCAGATCGAACGCCTCGTGCCAGTCGCCCACGGCTGCGGCGGAACGCGCGCGCTCGACCGCGCCAGGACCAGCGACATCACTCATCGCGCCTCCTGTCCCGTGACCGCTCAGGGTGCGATCCTGCGGCACCGAACCGTAACCGTGGGGGTTACCGCCGTAACAGTCTTGCTCACGCCCTCTGTGAGGAAGCAGATCCTCGCCACCGGGCGAGCTAACTGAGGAGGACTCATGGAAGGCACGATCGCAGAATCCGAGGCGGACCCGACTCGCCGGAACCTCGGGCACGTCCCGCGTTCAGGCGTCGTCAGCACGAACGGGCAGGAGCTGTTCTACGAGACTCATGGAGCCGGCCCGCCACTCGTCCTGGTGATGGGCATCGGGTACGACTCGTCGCTGTGGACCCTGCAGCAGGTCCCGGCGCTCTCCACCCGGTTCACACTCGTCCTCCTCGACAACCGCGACGCCGGCCGCAGGTCTCGAGCCAACCACCCGTACAGCATCGCCGACATGGCCGACACGGGGACTACTTGCCCTTAACCACGGACACGATCATCGCTGTGACCATCGGCCGCGCCATCACGGACGCATACGACCTTTGGATGCTCCCGCCGCTAACGCTCGGTTGTTCTCACGAACACGCGTTCTGGCCAGGGACCTTTAGCATCAGCTCCCACACACTCCATCAGGTGGTCACAGACGTGGCCACCTCAACGGCGGCGGCTGGGTACCGCCTAGCAATGTCAACGGGCACGGCGGCAACTACACATTGGCCAACGCAGCTCAGGAAGCCAACTTAACCGGCCCGCACGTCACGCTGTTTCCCAGCAGTGATGACATACGGCACGCTCGAACCGCCGCGGAGTTGGCGACCAGCGCGCACGAAGACATGCACGCAGGTGAGTTTGAAGTGTCGATACTGCTGCATGCGTACCCAGA
>WHTJ01000040.1 GCA_009377795.1 Propionibacteriales bacterium
GAGTACGAGGAGACGTGGCACAGACAGCACACCCACCACGAGTCAGCTACGACCCCCGAACCCCCAACCGAAACCAGATAATCCAGTCACCGGAGAACCGGGGGAACCTCAGCCCTGGCCGGGATCCAACGACTGGTGGCGGAGGCGCAGGAGTCCAAGTCGCGCACCCAGGTACTGGCCGACCGGGCCGCCGCCCTGCTGTTCTACGTCGCGGTGGCGGCCGCCGCAGTCACGGTGACGGTGTGGGCGCTCCTCGGCCAGGCCGACAGCGCGCTCACCCGGTCCGTGACGGTGCTGATCATCGCGTGCCCGCACGCACTCGGACTGGCGATTCCGCTCGTGACCTCGATCTCGACGTCCAAGTCGGCGCGCAGCGGCATCCTGGTGAAGGACCGGCTGGCGCTCGAGCGGATGCGGGACGTCGACGCCGTACTGTTCGACAAGACCGGCACGCTCACCAAGGCCCAGCACGCCGTCGCCGGCGTCGTGGCCGTCGACGGCGACGACAACGCACTC
Source organism: Propionibacteriales bacterium (assembly GCA_009377795.1). Classification (GTDB taxonomy): domain Bacteria; phylum Actinomycetota; class Actinomycetes; order Propionibacteriales; family Nocardioidaceae; genus WHTJ01. Next base: position 517 of record WHTJ01000040.1, read on the forward strand.
GTCGCCCTGGCGGCCGCCGCCGAGGCCGAGAGCGAACACCCGCTCGCCCGCGCCATCGTCGCCGAGGCGCACGACCGCGGTGTCGCGGTTCCGGTGGCGACCGAGTTCCGGTCGCTGACCGGGCGCGGCGTCCAGACCCGGGTGGCCGGCGAGTCCGTCGCGGTGGGTGGCCCGGCGTTGCTTCGGGAGCGCGACCTGCGACCTCCGGCCGGCCTGACCGAGAGCATCCAGAAGTGGGAGCAGCGTGGTGCGGCCGTACTCCACGTCCTCAGGGGCGATCGGGTCGTCGGGGCGCTGGCGCTGGAGGACCAGGTGCGCGAGGAGTCGCGTACGGCGGTCGAGGCGCTGCACCGGCGCGGTGTGAAGGTCGCGATGATCACCGGAGACGCCAAGCAGGTCGCCGAGGCCGTTGCCGAGGACCTCGGCATCGACGAGGCGTTCGCCGAGGTACTCCCGGAGGACAAGGACACCGCGGTCACCGAACTGCAACAACGCGGCCACACGGTCGCGATGGTCGGTGACGGCGTGAACGACGCGCCCGCGCTCGCCCGCGCCGACGTCGGCATCGCGATCGGAGCCGGGACCGATGTCGCCATCGAGTCGGCCGGGATCGTACTCGCGTCCGACGACCCGCGCGCCGTGGTGTCGGTCCAGAGGCTGTCCCGGTCCAGCTATCGCAAAATGGTGCAGAACCTGTGGTGGGCCGCCGGTTACAACGTGGCGGCGATTCCGCTGGCCGCCGGTGTACTCGCCTGGGCGGGGTTCGTGCTGCCGATGGCCGTCGGCGCCATGCTGATGAGCCTGTCGACCATCGTCGTCGCGATCAACGCGCAGTTCCTCCGCCGGGTGGACCTGCGCCCCGACGCCGTACCCGCGACCTGACCGAATCCCTGGGCCGATGGCCGGTCTTGTCTACGGTGGGGCCATGGAGCTCACGGAGGAATTCAGCTGGCGTGGACGGACGGTGCGGTGGGGCCGCCAAGGCTCCGGGCCGGACGTGGTGTTCTGTCACGGGACGCCGTGGTCTTCGCGGCTGTGGTCGCCGTTCGCCGCCGCGTCGAGCGCCGACTTCACGACGTACCTCTGGGACATGCCCGGGTACGGCGCGTCCTCCAAGCACCCGGATCACGACGTGTCGCTCGACGTTCAGGGGGAACTGCTCACCGACCTGATCGACCACTGGGGCCTGCGCTCGCCACACGTGGTAGCGCACGACTACGGCGGCGCGGTGTCGCTGCGGGCGCATCTGCTGCACGGCGCGCCGTACTCCTCGCTCGCCCTCGTGGACGTCGTCGCTCTTGCGCCCTGGGGCTCGGAGTTCTTCCGTCTGGTGAAGGAAAACGCCGACGTCTTCTCGGCGATTCCGGCGGCGATCCACGAGGGCGCGCTTCGGGCGTACATCGAGGGAACCAGCCATCGCGGCCTCACCCCCGAGCAGGCCGACATGCTGGTCGGCCCCTGGCTGGACGCCGAGGGCCGGGCGGCGTTCTACCGGCAGATCGCGCAGGCGGACGAACGGTACACCGACGAGGTCCAGCCGCTCTACGAGCGGATCGACATCCCCGTGCTGGTCGTCTGGGGCCGCGACGACGCGTGGGTCCCGGTCGACCGCGCGTACCGGCTGGCCGAACTGATTCCGGATTCCAGGCTCGAGGTCATCGACGAGGCGAACCACCTGATCCAGCTCGACCAGCCCGTTCGCCTCGCCACGACGCTGCACCGATGGCTGACGTCACGAACATAGGCGCGTTCGAGGCACCGATGACGAGTCACGGCCGTCACACGGCGGCTTCGAAGGTGAGGCCGAGCAGCGCCAGGTTGAGGAGTACGACGACTCCGGCCACGGCCGACGCGATGACCGTGGTGTGCCGCGCGGCGGCGTACTCCCCCATCACGTCACGGCGGGCGGTGAGTACGACGAGCGGGATCAGCGCGAACGGGATGCCGAACGAAAGCACCACCTGGGACATCACCAGCGACCACGTCGGGTCCGCACCGGCCGCGATCAGGACGAGCGCGGGCGTCACCGTGATGACCCGGCGCACCACCAGCGGGATCCTCCTGCGCAGCAGGCCCGCCATGATCACCGCCCCGGCGTAGCAACCCACGGACGTCGACGCGAGACCGGACGCCAGCAGCGCCAGCGCGAACAGCAGGGCGATGAACGGGCCGAGGGCGTCGGAGATCGCCGCGTGCGCGCCTTCCAGCGTGTCCGTCCCCTCCACACCCTGGAGCGCGCCGGCCGCCAGCAGCAACATGCCGAGGTTGACGCTTCCGGCCACCACCATCGCGACCGTCACGTCGATCCGCGTGGCCGCGATCAGCCGCCGCCTGCGTGCGCCGAGATGCTGGTGGCCGTGCCGGTCCCGTACGAGGGCCGAGTGCAGGTACACCGCATGCGGCATCACGGTGGCACCGAGGATGCCGGCCGCCAGCAGTACGCTCTCCGTGCCGTCGAACCTCACCACCAGTCCTTCGACCGCCGACCCGGCGTCCGGAGGAGCCACCACCAGCCCGGCGAGGAAGCCGATCGCGACCACCCCGAGCATCTGAGCCACCAGGTACTCGAACGACCTCTGCCCCCGCCGGTCCTGCACGACCAGCAGCACCAGGGAGACCACCGCGGTGATGCATCCACCGAGCAGCAGCGGCAGGCCGAACAGCAGGTTCAGCGCGATCGCGCCGCCGATCACCTCGGCCAGGTCGGTGGCGACCGCCACCAGCTCGGCCTGCGCCCAGTAGACGAGACGAAATCGCTCGGGCAGGCGATCGCGCAGCGCCTCGGGCAGCGACTGACCGGTGACCAGCCCGAGCTTGGCCGACAGGTACTGCACCAGACCGGCCATCAGGTTGGCACCGACGACGACCCACACCAGCAGGTAGCCGAACCTGGCGCCGCCCGTCATGTTGGTCGCGACATTGCCCGGGTCAACGTACGCCACCGCGGCCACGAACGCCGGCCCGAGCAGCGCCGACGTGCGCCCGAGCCGCTTCAGCACCCGCCACTCCCTAGCCTCAGCCGCGGGCCAGGACGCCGATCAGGTCCTGACGGGTGAGTACGCCGACGGGCTTGCCGTCCTCCTGGACCAGGAGCGCGTCGACGGTCTCGAGAGCGGCCACGGCGGCGGACACCGGCTCACCAGAACCGATCGTCGGCAACGGCGTTGACATGTGCTGCTCCACCCGGTCGGCCAGCTTGGCCCCACCGGCGTACAGCGCCTCCATGAGATCGCGCTCGACGACCGCGCCGACCACCTCCGCGGCCATCACCGGCGGCTCCGCGCGCACGACCGGCATCTGCGAGACGGCGTACTCCTGGAGAATGTGGATCGCCTCCGCGATCGTCTCGTTGGGATGGGTGTGCACCAGGTCCGGGAGCTTGCCCTCCTTGCCGCGTAGCACGTCCCCGACCGTGCCCTCGCCGCCCTCCGCGGGGAGGAAGCCGAAGTGCGCGAGCCACCTGTCGTCGAACACCTTGGTCAGGTATCCCCGGCCGCCGTCGGGCAGGAGTACGACGATCACTGCGTCCGGGTCCAGGACCTCGCGGGCCAGCTGCACGGCAGCGGCGACCGCCATCCCCGAGGATCCGCCGACCAGCAGTCCCTCCTCGCGGGCGAGCCGGCGGGTCGTGAGGAACGAGTCCTTGTCCGACACCGAGATCACCCGGTCGCAGATCTCCCTGTCGTACGTCGTCGGCCAGAAGTCCTCACCGACCCCCTCGACCAGGTACGGCCGGCCGGTGCCACCGGAGTAGACCGAGCCCTCCGGGTCGGCCCCGACGATCTGCACGCGCCCGCCGCTGACCTCCTTGAGATAGCGCCCGGCGCCGCTGATCGTGCCGCCGGTTCCGATGCCCGCGACGAAGTGCGTGATCCGGCCGTCGGTCTGCTGCCACATCTCCGGGCCGGTCTGCTCGTAGTGAGACTGCGGGTTATTCGGGTTGGAGTACTGGTCCGGCTTCCAGGCGCCGTCGATCTCGTGGACCAGCCGGTCGGAGACGGAGTAGTACGAGTCCGGGTGGTCGGGCTCGACCGCGGTCGGGCACACGACGACACTCGCGCCGTACGCCTCGAGGACGTTCCGCTTGTCCTCGCTGACCTTGTCCGGGCACACGAAGACGCACGAATATCCCTTCGCCTGCGCAACGATCGCCAGCCCGACGCCGGTGTTGCCCGAGGTGGGCTCGACGATGGTGCCCCCGGGACGCAGCGAGCCGTCGGCCTCCGCGGCCTCCACCATCCGCAGGGCGATCCGGTCTTTGACGCTGCCGCCTGGATTGAGGTACTCGATCTTAGCGAGGACCGCCGGCTCGGCTCCGTCGGTCACCCGGCCGAGTCGCAGGAGCGGCGTGTCACCGACGAGATCCAGCAGCGAGTCGACGTATTTCACGGGGTCAGCCTATGACTTGCCCGTAGATTGGAGTGGAACGTCGGGGGTGCACATCATGCGGGAGGTGTACGTGAGCAAGGCGTCGGCGGCGCGCAGGCTGGCGGCGGCCGCCGCCTTCGGTGGCGGTGGTCTCGGGCTCCTCGGGGGATCGCTGTACGGCGTACTCCGTGCCGAGGCCACGTGGGCGCGCCGGATCATCGGCCCCCGCGGCGAGAACCCGCCGGACGGCAGCGGGGTCTACGGCAGCGGGATGTCCGGCAAGCCCATCCGGCTCGCCGTCCTCGGCGACTCGGCCGCAAGCGGCTACGGGGTCGACGACCCCGACCAGACCCTCGCTGCTGTGCTCGCCGCCGGTCTCGCCGAGATCGCCGGGCGCCCGGTCCGGGTGACGGTCGACGCCATGGTGGGAGCGCAGTCCAAGGACCTGCACAAGCAGGTCACCAAGGCGCTGGCGGCGTTGCCCGAGGTCGCGGTCATCATTATCGGGACCAACGACGTGACCCACCGGGTGCGCCCCTCCGATTCGGTGCGCGCCCTGGAGGACGGCGTATGCCGGCTGCGGAAGTCCGGCTGCGAGGTCGTGGTCGGCACCTGTCCGGACCTGGGGACGCTCCGCCCGATCGCGCAGCCGCTGCGCTACGTCGCGCGACTGTGGAGCCGGCGGCTCGCGGCCGCCCAGACGATCGTGGTCGTCGAGGCCGGTGGCCGGTCGGTGTCGCTCGGCTCGCTGCTCGGCCCGGAGTTCAGCCGGGAGCCGCACCGCTACTTCGGGCCCGACCAGTTCCACCCGTCCGCCGCGGGCTACGCGAGCGTGGCCGCCGCGATGCTGCCCTCGCTGGCCGCCGTGCTGGGGCTGGCACCCGAGGCCGAGGAGTCACCGGACGCCTTCCGCGGCGAGGGCGTGCTCCCGGTGTCGTACGCCGCGGCCGAGGCCGCCCGGGCGGCCGGGACCGAGGTCGCCGCCACCGAGATCGCCGGGCGTGAACTCGGCGACCGGGGTCGCTGGGCCGCTCTGCGCCACCGCCGCCGCCGTCCCCTTCCGGACGTGGAGCGGCTCGCGGACTCCGAAGCGCCCTGAGCGTGACCGGCGGAAGGTCTTGTGCCGAGGCAAATGTTGGTGCACCCTCGACACACGGCCAACTGAACCGGAGGGCAACCATGCGCCAACACCACTCCGAAGAAACACATCGCCAACTGGTCGAGCGGATCCCCTCGGCCACAGGACGAAGACTCGAAGAGTGGTTTGGCCATATCAACGACGGACCCGGCATGCTCAGGTTCGAGGAGCGGGTGAACTGGCTGGCGGACGAATACGGCATATCGCACGGTTACGCGACCGCGATCGTCCACGAGCACAACCTGAAGCGGGCCCAGCGCGCGTTCCTGTAGGCGGGCGGACGGCCGTACGCCGGCCATCCGCGGCGATCGTCCAAGGGGCGGCAGCGATGTCTGACGAGCTGATCCCGTTCGGAATCGAGATCCCCGAGGCCGACCTTCGCGACCTTCGCGCGCGTCTCCGGCGTACCCGCTGGCCGGAGAGCGAGACGGTGGGAGATCGGTCCCAGGGGGTACCGCTGACGTACATGCAGGAGCTCTGCGCCTACTGGGCGGAGACCTACGACTGGCGGGCCACCGAGAAACGGCTCAACGCGCTGCCGCAGTTCCGCACCGAGATCGACGGGCTCGGGATCCACTTCGTCCACCTTCGCTCGCCGTACCCCGACGCGCTGCCGCTGGTGATGACGCACGGCTGGCCCGGCTCCATCGTGGAGTTCCTGAAGGTCCTCGGTCCGCTGACCGATCCCACCATGGACGGCGGCGATCCGGCGGACGCATTCCACGTGGTGTGCCCGTCACTGCCCGGGTACGGCTTCAGCGACCGTCCGACGCGGCCGGGATGGGACGTCGAGCGGATCGCGGACGCGTGGACCGGGCTGATGAGCCGGGTGGGCTACAAGCGGTACGGCGCTCTGGGCAGCGACTGGGGTACGAGCATCTGCACCAGCATCGGCCAGCGGAGCCCCGAGCAGGTGGCCGGTATCCATCTCGTCCCCCCGCTGGCGCCGCCCGACCCGGCGACCTTCGACGCCCTCACCGATGCGGAACGGGCGGCGCTGACCGAGCTCGACTACCGGCACGAATGGGAGTCGGGGTACTCGCTGCACCAGGCGACGCGGCCGCAGACGCTCGGGTACGGGCTGGTCGACTCACCGGCGGGCCTGTGCGCCTGGATCGTGGAGAAGTTCTGGGCGTGGGCCGACCACGACGACGATCTCGAGCAGGTGCTCACCCGGGACGAGCTGCTGGACAACGTGATGTTCTACTGGCTTCCCGGGACCGGCGCCTCGTCGGCGCGGCTCTACTGGGAGAGCATCCGGCAGGTGGCGGAGATCTTCACCCGGCCGACGACCGACGTGGTGACGGTGCCGACCGGGTGTTCGGTGTTCCCGAAGGAGGTCCCCCGGCCGTCCCGCCGCTGGGCGGAGCGGCGCTTCACCGACATCCGCTACTGGAACGAGCCGGACAAGGGAGGCCACTTCGCCGCCTTCGAGCAGCCGGAGCTGTTCGTGAGCGAGGTCCGGTCGTTCTTCCGGCTGGTCCGGTGACCGCCGTCGTCATACGCACGTCACGGGGCGCGTCTCGGGTCAGGGTGCGGGCTTGCTCAACCAGTCGGCCACTGCGTCGACCACGTCCTCAGCGTCCGCTACGGCGGCCCTAGCCTCCTCGACACCTACGGCTTCGTGCGTATAGTCGGCCCGATTTCGACGTTCGAGCAAGGTATTCAGCGCGCGACCATGATCGCGGTCCAGCCTGCCTTCCAAGACGAGGTATTGACCGAAGGCGGCGACAACTCCAGCATGCCTTGATCGAGATTGGCCCAGCGCCTGCAAGGCGGCCTCTGCAGCGTAGAACGCGGCGTAGTATGCGCGCGACACTGCCTGAGCGTTGAACCCCAGGTCCAGGAGCGCGCGCACGGCAGCGATCTCCTGACGGGCATGTTCCAGCTCGGCCGACCCTGGACGCGTCATGCGACCTTCCTGCCCTCGGCGTGCACCCGCTGTAGAAACGCCGTGTCGGCCCGTTCGTACTCCTCCTCTGTGAACGGCATAACCGATACCAGGGCTCGGTGCCGCTCAAAGATCCCCCAGAGGGCTTCCCCCATTCTCCGGATCTCCGCAAATGCCGAGTCCATTTCGGTAAGAACCGCCATGACGTCAACATCGGATTCCTCGTCGGCGGCGCCCCGGGCGTACGAGCCGTACAACAAGACGTCACGCAACCGATCGCCATACAGTCGCCGCAGCTCGGTTACGGTGTCCTGCAGAACAGCTTCGAGATCAAAGCCTCCCGATAGTTCCCGGAGCTCCGGGTCGGCGAATCGCTGCATCGCCCGCTGCGCCTGGTCCTCGTCGACCAGCCGCTCGTCGAGCAGCCACTGCACGGCCCTCCGGCTCGCGCGCGCGTCCCGCAGCGCGAACCATGCCTCCCGCAGCTCCGGGAACTCGAAGAGGGTGTCCTTGAACCGGCGGAACGCTCCACGCCCGGCAATCGCGCGCTCCAGCAGGTCCTGAGCCCGCGGATCGCCTACCCGGGCGATGAAATCCTGCAGGTCCCGGTAGCCTTCACCGGAGTCGCTGGGATGGATGCGGATCCATCCCAGCTCGTCCGGGTCCGGCCCGTCGTCGGTGTCGTCGAACTCGCTGCGGCAGTGAACGTCACCGGTGGACGGATCGAGGTACCACCGGTGCTCCCACGAGTGATCGTCCAGGGCGTCCGCGATCTCTCGCAGATCGAGGGTGTCGAGGTCGAGCATTCTTCATCTCCGTCATCTCGCTCGCACGCTCACTCTAGCGCCAGACGTCGGTACGACGGCCCACCCGCGGTGGAGCCGTCTGCTCCCACACCCGGCGCCACCGCGCGACCTTCGGACCGGACGGATCGGGGATCTCCTTCCGGGCCGCCCGTAGCTGCGCCTGCCACCACGTGGTGCGATCCTCGTCCAGCAACTGCGACATGGCGGCCACCACGCGCGGGGCGAACTCCCGTGCGGTCTCGCCGTCGCCGGGCGAGAGCGGCGCGCCGTACCGCACCGTCACCGGCGGCCGGCCGGGCCGGGGCCAGCTGCGACCCCGCGGCATCGCCGCGAAAGAGCCGCGGATGGCCACCGGCACGATCGGTACGCCGTGCTCGATCGCCAGCCAGGCGGCGCCCATCCGGAACCGTCCCATCCAGCCGTCGGGTGAACGGGTGCCCTCGGGGAACACGACGACGTTCCACCCCTGCCCCAGCAGGTCGCCCGGAGTCGACGACAACGAGCCGCCGCGGCGCTCGATCGGGAACGTGTTGAACACGATCGCCGAACCGGTGGCCCGCCACCAGGTGTCGAAGAAGTAGTCCGCCGCCGCCGCGACCGACGTACGCCGCCGCCACGCGTCCGGCAACGTGCACAGGATCAGCGGCGTGTCCAGATGCGACGCGTGGTTGGCGACGAACAGCACCGGCGGGGAGACCCGGCCCAGCATGTCGAGGCCGGTGACCCGAGGCGACACCTGCGAGCGCAGCAACGGGTCGAGCCCGACCTCCTGTACGACCTCACGCAGCGCGCGGGCCGGGCGCCTTCGCGCCCACTCGGTAGGGAAGACGTATTTTTCCTTCTCTGGAACAAAAGGCTCGGCGTTGCGCGGAACCAGCGGCCGTCTCCCCCATCGCCATCCGCGCGCGACCATGCGGACGTCGTCGGCCGTCTCCCGCAGGAACCGAGTCATCATCACCGGCCCCCTAGTGGACGTCCGCGATCAGGTGCGGCGGGTTGTGTAAGTAGGTGAGGGACGGCGACCGCCCGACCGTGCCGGAGACCATCTCCAGTGCGTCGCTCAGAGTCGAGGCGGCCCGGAAACCCATTCGCTGCACGGTGTGCCGGTCCGCGCCGACCCACACCACGTCGCCGACGTGGTCCAGCGCGTGCGCGGCCCAGTACCACATGTAGAACGGGTGCACGCCGTGATAGGCGTACGACGTCCGGTAGAGATGGATGTACCACGGGTCGGTCGCGTACGACTGCTCGAACTTCTCCTCGATCGCCACCGGGTCGGTCGTCTCCGCCAGCACCTCCTCGAAGAAGTCGACGTACGACGGGTGATGCAGCTGGGAGAACTCGTTCGGCACCGGGTGGTACAAGATCACTGCGCCGCCCTGACGCACCAGCGGACATCCGCGGTAGGAGTTGAAGTAGTAACCCAGGCCCATGCAGGTGGCGAGGATCGGGTTCATGACCGAGTTGACGTTATAGGGCCCGAGATACGGCAGGCCCATCACCAGCACATCGGTCTGCCCTTGAACCTCCACCATCTGCTGCCGGTGCACGTTGGCCAGCGTCTTCGCGTGCACCGCCTCGGTCTCGCCGGCATGGACCCCGGTCACGCCGTACGGCGACTCCAGCGAGTGGAAGACCCGGCGCTTCACCTTCCGGGGAGCCACGCCGAGCGCGCGGCGCGCGGCCAGCATCGACGCCTGGTCGCGGATGCTCCACTCCCATTCGCGCTTGTTCAGGAACTCGTACGGCGCCGGGAACACGTCGTTGTTGAGCGTGGTCTCGATCGTGAAGATGCGCAGATGATCGGCGAGCAGCCGTCCCATCCGGATCGCGGAGTGGTGCAGATGCGACTTCTCCGGATCCATGAACGAGCGGGACTGCACCATCGTCTTGCTGTTGTGGTGCGGGCGGAGGCTCTTGTACGACGCGAGGCCGACCGGGACCGACTTGTGGCCGCCATCCATCGCGACCAGGTTGACGTTGACGTAGACCAGCAGGTCGGACTCGGCCGCCCGCCGGTTGATCTCGACGTCCTCGTTCCGGTCGGTCACACCGACGTGCAGCAGGTCGTCGGGGTCCTCCGCGTCGTGGTTGTAGAGCAGACCCTGCGGGAAGAACGACCGGAACACCCGCTCGCCGACGATGGCGCGAAGCTCGTCCGGCGTGAGCCGGCGATGCACGGCGTTGGCCGAGATCAGCGCAACGTCGTCGACACCGGCGGCAGCCGCCATGGTCAGGACCTGCTCGATGACCCGCTGCCTGATGTCTGGTTTTCTCATCGGCGGAAGGGGAAGCGAGATATCATCGAACGCGATCGTGAGCCGCATTCCGGGCCGCAGCAGCTCCGACAACGGCTCGGACCCCTCCGGGTTCAGCAGCGCATGCCGGATCGTGGCGTCGACATCGCGTACCGCCGGCAGGGACTCCGGCGGATAGACCACCCGGGTGCCGATCGGGAATCTCTCCAGCCGGAAACCCTCACCCTCGTGCACCACCAGCGGTGGTGTGCGGTCGTCCACCTGGAGCACGAATCCCGGACGGCTCATCTGCTCCTCCTGCGCATCGGCCCCGCTTCGCGCCGAGATTGCACAATCTCGGCGGGAGGGTTGATCATCATCTTCCTACCTTTCCCCGTGGGGATCGAACGCGACCTTCACCGTACCCAGCCGACCCGACGAGTGGGCGTGGTCGATCGCCTCCCGCCAGCGGTACAACGGATAGACCGCGCCCACCACTCCGTCGAGCGGCCCGCCCGCGGCCAGCTCCATGGCCAGCTCGAACGCGGGCCTCCCGCCGGCGGCGGGCTCCGAGGGAGCCGAGGCGTACGTTCCCACGACGTCCAGCTCACGAAACCACACCGGGGACAGGTCGGCTCCCCCGGTCGGCATGCCGGACAGCACGACGCGTCCGCCCGCGCGGGTGGCGCGCAGGACGGTGTCCAGCGAGTCCTTGCTGCCGACCGCGTCGATCGCGACGTCGACCCCGCCGAGGAGGTACGCCCGCTGGTGGTCGGGAGCCAGCCGGAACGCGCGGGTGGTACGCCGTACACCCCGGAACACCTCGTCCGGACTCACCACCTCGGTGGCCCCGAACGACCGGGCCAGCTCCCGCTGCCGGGCGTGCTTGGCGACCACCGTGATCCGGCCCGCCGACGTGAGCTCCCGCAACGCCAGCGTCGCGAAGAGACCCACGGACCCTGCACCGGACACCAGCACCGTCGCGCCGTCCGGGACCGCGGCCCGGAACGCCGTGTGCACGGCACAGGCCAGCGGCTCGGCGAGCACCGCGCGCTCGTCCGGCAGGTCGTCGGGCACCGGGTACAGCTGGCTCCGATGGGCCATGAGCACCCGGCCCCACCCACCGCCGGTGTCACTGCAGTAGCCGGTCTGCAGTCCGGGCGAGACATGCCCGACCGTGATCCGATCGCACCGGTTGGTCGCCCCGGCCGCGCAGCTCGCGCACGGCTCGACACCGCGGGCCGCACAGCTCAGCACCGGATCCAGCACGACCCGCGTGCCGGCGGATAGGTCGTCGCAGTCGTCGAGCAGCTCGCCGACCACCTCGTGGCCGGGCACGAACGGCATCGACACCAGGGCGGAGAAGTAGAGGCTGGTCGTGCCGGTCACGGCGCCGAGGTCCGACCCGCAGATTCCGGACAGCGTCGGGCGGACCCGGGCCCACGACTCGTGCTCGACCCGAGGCTCGTCCCGGTTCACCAGCCGGAGCGGGGCCGCCGGACCGGTGAGAATGCCGGGGATCCGTCCACCCGCGGCCCGGGCGGCGACATAGCGCGGCAGCGAGCGGTACATCTCGAGAGCGAGCATCATCGCGGCATCACCTCGGCGACGCCCGCCGACGGCAGGTCCAGCCGGGACACGGCGCCCGGTGAGCTCCAGTCGACGATCTCCCACTGCGAGCGGCGGGCCCGCCGCCACAGGTGCACGTCGGGCGACACCGCGACCGGCTTGCCGACGACCTCGAGCATAGGCAGGTCGGAGTGGCTGTCGGCGTACGCGTAGGACCGGCCGAGGTCGAACCCGGAGCTCTCGGCGAGATGCCGCAACCAGGCCGCACGGGACTCACCGACCAGCGGCGGCGCCGCGAGGAATCCGGTGCAGCGGCCGTCCCGGTCGACCGCGAGGTCCGCGGCGACGATGTCGTCGAACAGCGGGGCCAGCGGCCTGGTGAGCGGCCGGATCGCACCGGTGATCAGGATCGTCCGGTGGCCGGCCGACCGATGCTGACGTACCCGGCGCAGCGCGGCCGCGGACACCCTCTCCAGCACATGCGGGGCCAGCGTCTCGTCGACCAGCCGGTCGAGCTCGGCAAGGTCGGCCCCGGCGTACCGCCGGTAGACCGCGCGCAGGAAGCCGCCCCGGTCCCGGCGCTCGGCCTGGATGTAGCCCGGCAGCCGGCGGAGCAGCCTGCCCACCTCGGCCAGCCGGGCATGACCCTCCAGCTCCGGCAGCCGGGTCCACAGGTACGTCTCGATGACGTTGGACGAGAGCAGGGTGCCGTCCATGTCGAACGCGGCGACCACGTCGGTCGCCTCGGGCAGGCCATTGCTGCTGCGCTTCGCCGCGGCGGCGTTTCGTCTCCGGCGTACGACGTCCAGCGAGCGCAGCGGCTCGGTCACCGCCGGAGCATGGACCTCGCCGAGGTAGTGCTCCCAGTCCACGACCGCGGTGTCGAAACCGAAGACCTCGCGGTCGTCCGGTTCCAGGGCCCGGTGCAGGCCGATGGTCGCGTCGTCGACGAACTGCAGCTCGGCCTGGGCGTACTCGCGGTAGAGGTCGACGTACCGGCGCAGAAACTCCAGCCGGCGCTGCTGCCGGTCGACGTCGCGCGCGATCCGCCGGATCCGTTCGCTGCGCGGCACGTGGGTGACCAGGTAGTCGGCCGCCTTGTGCGCGCGCTCGCTGGCGACCAGCAGGCGCTCCACCGCCTCACCACCCGGGAACCGCCACGCCGGGAGCCGGACCGCGCCGCGCTCGCCCATGTCGAACGGGTACCGGTCGAAGTAGTGCGCGATGATCTCGTACAGCCGGTGGAAGGTCAGCGGGTTGCGCCCGCCGGACGTGACGTGGAAGTAGCGCGGCTCGCCGGGCTCGGGACGGCCGGCCAGCACCGCGACCAGCGCCCCGACCACGTGGTCGACCGGGACCACGTCGACCACCGAGTCGGGTGCGGCCGGGAACTCCGGCAGCTCACCACGACCGAACGCGAGGATCAGCGGCTCGGCCATCTTGAAGCCCTCGATCCACCCCGGATGCGGCGTCTCCAGGGCCGACTCGATGATGCTCGGACGCACGATGGAGACCGGCCGCCCGGCGCCGAGTTCCTCGACTACCCGCTCGCCGAGCGCCTTGGTGAAGGTGTAGACGTCGGTCCATCCGAGACTGCGGGCCCGCTCGCCTCCGGCCTTGACCAGCTGCTCGTTCACCCACTCCCGTCGCCGGCGCTCGGCGTCGGCGGCGGCGGTGATGAAGCCGGCGCGGCCGTGTTGCCGCTCGGCCTGCCTGCGGACTCGGGCGAGCCGGCCGGGCGTACGGGACTGTTCCTCGGCCCGGGCACGCATCCGCCGTCCCCACTCCGCCTCGGCCCGCCAGTCCACGTCGTGCTCACAGGATCGCTCCGGGATGGCACCTCGCCGCCGGCCGGCGACGTACGCGGTCGACACATGGATGTAGTGCGCGTCGCTCCCGGACTCGCCGAGCCGCTCGAGCAGTCGGCGGGTGCCGAGCACGTTGGTCGCGAACGCCTCGTCGATCGGCGGATCGAACGACACGTCGCCCGCGCAATGCACGGCGACGTCGAGATCCGCGGGCAGTGGTGGTATGTCGGCCAGATCGCCCTCGATGACCTCGACCCTAGAGTCGAGCACGTCGTCGACGTCGTCGTTCACGATGTCGGAGAAGATCGGCTTGCGGAGCAGCTGGGCGACGCGGTCTCGCCCTGTTTGTGACCCTTTGCGGCGTACCAGTGCGACCACGGTCGTGCCCGGCAGGTCCCGCAGGATGCGATGCAGCAGCGCCTCGCCGACGAATCCGGTGACACCGGTGAGCAGCACCCGCCTGCCGTCGAGCCGCTCCCGAAGCCGCACCGGTGCCCTCCTGCCCTCGCCGCTGCCACATTGTCGATGACGCGCGTCGTGAAATCCAAGCACACGCCCTGGATCCCGGCCCACCGGGGAGGTCCCGCCCGGGATGCGAAGATCTACCCCATACGTCGTCGGACAGCGAGGAGTGTGGGATGAGGGCCGTTCAGATCGTCGAGCTCACCGGACCGGAGACGGCCCTGCGGATGGCCGACGTCGGCGAACCCGAGCCTGCGCACCGGCTCACGCCCGGCCAGGGAGTCGTCATCGACGTGCACGCCGCGGGCGTGTCCTTTCCCGAGGTGCTCCAGACCCGCGGCCAGTACCAGCTGAAGCCGGAGACGCCATTCGTCCCCGGCAGCGAGGTGGCCGGGGTGGTGCGATCCGCGCCCGACGGCGCGCGCGTGCGGCCGGGCGACCGAGTCGCCGCGATGTGCCAGCTGGGTGGTTTCGCCGAGGTCGCGGTGGCCCCGGAGTACCTCACCTGCCCGCTCCCGGAGCGGCTCGACTTCGCGCAGGGCGCGGGCCTGATCCTCAACTACCACACGGCGTACTTCGCGCTGCAGATGCGCGGACGCCTGCGCGAGGACGAGACCGTGCTGGTGCATGGCGCGGCGGGCGGCGTCGGCACCGCGGCGTTGCAGGTGGCGAAGGGCCTCGGCGCCCGCAGCATCGCGGTGGTGTCCAGCGCCGAGAAGGAGCGGATCGCCCGAGACGCGGGCGCCGACGAGGCGGTCCGCTCGGACGGCCCGTGGAAGGACGAGGCCCGGGAGATCTCCGGCGGCGGGGTGGACGTCGTCGTCGACCCGGTCGGAGGCGACCGGTTCACCGACAGCCTGCGCGCGCTGCGGGAGAACGGCCGCCTGGTCGTGGTCGGGTTCACCGGCGGGTCGATCCCGGAGGTCCGGGTCAACCGGCTCCTGCTGAACAACACCGAGGTCGTGGGCGCGGGCTGGGGTGCGTACGCGACGACGAAACCCGACTTCAACCGGGAGGTCGCAGCCGCGCTCAACCAGCTGATCGAGGCCGGTTACGTACGGCCGATCATCGGCGCGCGGTTCCCGCTCGAACAGGCAGCCGACGCACTCCGGTTGCTCGACGAACGCCGAGCAACCGGAAAGGTCGTGCTAGAGCTTCGCTGAGCCCGCGGGCTACTCCCCGCGCAGGATCGCCAGGATGCGGAGCAGGTTGATGTAGATCCACACCATCGTCACCGTGAGCCCGAAGGCGGCCCGCCAGGACTCGACCTCGGGGAGCCCGGCCTCGATGCCCCGCTCGACGAAGTCGAAGTCGAGCACCAGCATCAGCACGCCGATCACGAGGCCCGCGCATGCGGTGAGCAGACCGAGAGTACCGAAGCCACCGAAGCCGATCTCGGCGCCGAAGAGGCTGAGGGCGAACTCGAACAACATCAAGCCGACGAAGCCGAACATCGAGATCACGACGACCTTGCGGAACTTCGGCGAGACCGTGATGTTGAAGAACTTGTACGCCGCCAGCGTCGCGGCGAACGCGACGAAGGTGCCGAAGACCGCCTGCATGACGACGCCAGGCCACATGGTCTCGAAGACCATGCTCATCGCGCCGACGAACACGCCCTCCACGGCCGCGAACACCGCCACCAGCGCCGGGCTGATCACGCGCTTGAAGGACAGCACCAAGGACAGGCCGAGGCCGCCGAACGCGCCGGCCATCCACGCCGTTATCGCCGGCTGGATCTCCCTGGTCGGGTCGGGCAGCAGGATCCAGGTCACCGCGGCAGCGGCGACCAAGATGACCATCGTGAGCCCGGTCTTCTGCACGACCGAGTCGATGGTCATCCGCTCCCGGACGTCGACCGGGCCGCCGGTCTGCCACGTGGACGGATCGCTGTGGCCAGGCTCGGCGTACCCCTGGCTGGGTCCGGCGCCCGGGTAGGTCGGGTAGCCGCCGGGCTGCGCCGGCGCACGGCCGTTGAAGCCGCCGCTGCGTTGGAAGATCGGGTTGCTGCTCTGCATGTGTCTCCTCCGGTGACACCCCGTAATGAGGCCTGAGTCGATACTACATACCAGCGGGCACGATCACGGTGGCCCGGCAGTGTCCGTGCCCCCGGTGGGACTCGAACCCACACTGACCGCTGTTTAAGAGCGGCGACTCTGCCGATTGGTCTACGGGGGCGATCCGATGCTACGAGACGCCAGGCGCCGACTCCTGGACGGCCGGAGTCCCTTGTCACTCTCCGCAACCGGTATACGCCACATTGGCGTCTCGACCGGAGTTGATACTGATGATCTAGTTAGCCGTCCTTTGTCTGATTTAACGCGCCCGTAAAACGAACGAAGAATCGCCGGCCGCTCCCGTCGGAGACCTCGCGGGTGACCAATTCCCGACCTCCACGGCGGGCGGTTCTCCCGATTTCGCGGCGGCGGAGACCGAGCGCACCTCCTGCCGCGGGAGCTCCGGCCGGATCTTGCCCAGCGGACGACGTCAGGCTGCCGAGATCCCGACGCGTACGAGAATTGCCTATCCACTCATGAAAAAGATTCCGCGCTCGGAAACGCCCTCAAACTGGTGCGCACCTCGGCGCCTATAGGTCGCCGAGGTGCGCACTGTGATGTAACCGTGTCATCACGTTCGGTGTCTAGGACTGAACATGGGCAGTTCATGGTCGCCAACCCGGTGACAGATTACGGGTTGCAGCTATTGCAACACGAAGCGCTACATGCCAAGATTTCCGGCAGCACAAAGGTGCACGCAAAACCGATGGCGAGCGGGCTTGGAGGGACCACCGGTGAAGCGGAAATGGCACAACTGTGCGCAGTGTCCGAGAGCGGAGGGCCACTGCGACAGATGCCCAGGAGACGTGGTGCGATGAGCGCCGGGGAGCAGTCAAGTTCCCGGGCGTTCGTTCTGTGCGTGGGCGTGTCCGCGGCGCAGCGCGAGGCGATCGCGCACGCACTCGGCGACGATGTGGGCCTGGTGGTCGCGCGGGATGCCGCGTCCGCACAGGCGGCGTTGCGGGCGGCGGCCGGCGAGGCGCCGCCGAACATCCGCCCGGTTCCGTCGCCGCTGCCGGAGGACCTGATCCTTGACCGCGGGCCGCTCTACATCGACCTGGGACGCCGCGAGGCCCGATGGGAGGGCGTGCCCCTGAGCATGCCCGCGCTCTCGCTCGATCTTCTCGCGGCTCTGGCGGAGAACCCCGGCAAGGCCTGGACCTTCGCCGCACTGACCCAGCAGGTGTGGAACCGCCCCTTCCTCGGCGATACCGAAGCGGTCGTGTCGGCGGTCAAGCGACTGCGCCGCCAGCTGGCCGAGCAGGCGCCCGGCCTGCAGATCGACTCGGTACGTGGCATCGGCTTCCGGCTGGAGGGGCTCGACACCCCCGATGTCGAGCTCCCGCGCCAGCGCACCGAGCGACTGGGATTCGCCCGGCCCGTCACCAGCTGAGCGAGCGTGGGCACGGGCGGTCGGCGGCCGAGCGATCTCGGCCGGACGGTCAGTGGTTGGCGCGCTCCCACTCGTCGCGCTCGCGGTGCAGTGACCCCAGCGAGACGACCTCGCGGCGGAAGAACAGCGCGAGCGTCCAGTCGAGCACGATGCGGATCTTCTTGTTCAGCGTCGGCATCCGCGACATGTGGTACGTACGGTGCATGAACCAGGCGATGATGCCCCTGGCCTTGATGCCGTACACCTGCGCCACGCCCTTGTGCAGGCCCAGACTCGCCACCGAGCCGGCGTGCCGGTGCCGGTAGTCCTCCAGCGGCGCGCCGCGCAGCGACCTGACGACGTTGTCCGCGAGAACCTTCGCCTGCCGTACGGCGTGTTGCGCGCTCGGGCTGCACAGCCTGCCGGGGTTCGCGAGATCCGGTACGGCGGCCGCGTCGCCGGCCGCGAACGCTCCCGGCATGTCCTCGACCGTGAGATCCGCCCGGGCCCTGACCCGGCCACGGTCGTCCAGCGGAAGGTCCGTCTTGGCCAGGATCGGGTTCGCCTTGACACCCGCGGTCCACACGATCGTGTCGGCATCGAACTCCTCGCCGCCGGTCAGCACCACCCGGCCGCCGACGACCGACTCCAACCTGGTTTCGAGATGCACCTCGATCCCCCGCTTGCGGAGCTGGTCGAGTGTGTACCGCGCCATGTCCTCGTCCACCTCGGGCAGGATGCGAGGGGCCGCCTCCACCAGCACCCACCGCATGTCCTCGGGCGCCACGTGGCCGTAGTACCGGGTGGCGTAGCGCGCCATGTCCTCCAGCTCGGCCAGCGCCTCGATGCCGGCGTACCCACCGCCGACGAACACGAACGTCAGGAGTCGCCGCCGCCGGTCGTCGTCCCGGATCGAGGCGGCGGCGTCCAGCCGCTCGAGGACCCGGTTGCGCAGCGCGATCGCCTCCTCGATCTGCTGGAACCCGATCGCCTGGTCGGCCAGGCCGGGTATCGGCAGCACGCGGGAGACCGACCCCAAAGCAGAGACGAGGATGTCGTAGCTGAGCTCGTACGTCGAGCCCTCGGAGGGCTCGATCGTGGCGACCCGGTTCGCGTGGTCGAGCCCGACCAGCCGTCCGGTCACCACGTCGCAGCCGCGGAGCGTACGCCGCAGCGGCACCACGACGTGGCGCGGCTCCAGGCTGCCCGCCGCGGCCTCCGGGAGGAACGGCTGGTACGTCATGTTCGGCCGGGGGTCGATGACGGTCACGCGCGCCTCACCGCGGCGCAGCTTGCGCTGTAGCCGCAGGGCGGTGTACATGCCGACGTAACCCCCGCCGGCGATCAGAATGTGCGGAGAGGTCATGGGCTTCGCCACCTTCGATGCTTGTCATCGACGACAACCTCCACCCTCAGCCTAGAATTTCGTGAAGTTTTTCACAAGCTCGGTGGGTGGTGACGTTGCGGTGTCGGCGACGGCTGCCCTATCCGCTCGAGGACGTGTGGGCGGCGATCACGGAACCCGACGAACGGGCCGACTGGTTCGGAGCAACCACCATTCGATCCGCGCGAAGGCGGCGCGATCGACATGGTGCCGAACGAACCGGGGCGGCCCGCGGAGGTGATGCGCGTGAGCGGTGAGATCCTCACCTGGGATCCTCCCCACGTCTTCGAGCACACCTGGCGGCAGTCGCACATCGAGGACGGAATCGTGCGATACGAGCTCGAAGCGGCCGGGGACGACACGGTCGTGACGTTCACCCATCGAGGGCTGGGCCAGGGCACTGCCCAGGACTATCTGCCGGGCAGCGACGCGTTCCTGGATCGCCGGGCGGCTCACCTCGGCGGGCGGGAGATTCCGAACTGGCAGGAACGATACGACGAGATCGTTGCCCTCTATACCTAGGCTGGACCGCACTCCGAGCGCGGCTACCCGACCCCCGCGAACATCCGCGCTCGGGTGAAGACCGCGTCCAGCATCTCCTCGGTGAGTTTCCCGGTGAAGGTGTTCTGCTGGCTCGGGTGATAGCTCCCGAGCAACGTGACCTCGTTCCCGCCGGGCGCGGAGATCGCGGCCTCGGCGGCGTGCCCGAAGCGGGGCCGGGGCCGCGGTACGTCGTACCCGAGCGCGCGCAGCGTGCGCAGCGCGGAGTTCCAGGCGTACGACCCCAGGCACACGATGACCTGCATGGACGGCGCCAGCAGCTCAAGCTCCCGGGTCAGCCAGGGGGCGCACGCGTCGCGTTCCTCGATCGTGGGCTTGTTGTCCGGTGGGGCGCATCGCACCGCGGCGGTCACCCGTGTGCCGATCAGCCGCTGGCCGTCGCCGGCGTGCTCGCTGGCCGCCCGGGCGGCCAGGCCGGCCCGATGCAGCGCCGCGAACAGCCAGTCGCCGGAGCGGTCGCCGGTGAAGATCCGGCCGGTGCGGTTGCCGCCATGGGCCGCGGGCGCGAGTCCGAGCAAGACGATGCGCGCGTCGTCATCGCCCCAGCCGGGGACCGGACGGCCCCAGTAGGGCTCGCCGGCGAACGAGCGGCGCTTCCTCCGCGCCACGTCCTCACGCCACCCGACCAGCCGGGGACAGGCCCGGCAGACCGACATCCGGGCACCCAACGAGTCCAGGTCGGCTCCGGTGGCCAGGTCCCGCACCTCGTCCGCGCTGGACGCCACCGGGGTACGCCGGGTCGCCGGGTCGTCCGGCCACCCGGCGCCGGCCGGCGCCGGACTCGCGAACAGCTTTCCGGTCACCGGGTGTGGAAGGGACTCAGCCACCTACTCCACCTCGCCGTGACCACCGTTTCCCGACCCAATACCCGAAAACCGTGCCGGATCTGGCGCTTCGACCACCGTTTCCCGACCCAATACCCGAAGACGGATGCCGGCCGCTCACGAGCCCGCCGCCAGCGAGTGGACGATGCCGTCCAGGATGTCGTGCTCGCTGACCACGATCTCCGGATGGTCGGCGCGCGTGGCCACGTGCTCGGCGACGCGGGAGAAGATCAGCGCCCCGCATCCGATGACGTCCGCCCGGCCGGGATGCATGAACGGCAGCTCGCGGCGCTCCTCGCGGCTCATCGCCAGCAGCCGGTCCGCGGCGACACGCACATCGGACACCGCGAGCCTGGCATGGTGGATCCGGCTCGAGTCGTACTCCGGCAGGCCCAGCACCATCGCCGCCACCGTGGTGATCGTACCCGCGACACCCACCAGCGTCCGCGCCCGCTCGATCGGAACCTCCAGCCCGTCGAGCATCCGGTCGATCTCCGCGGAGACTGCGGAAATTTCCTCACTGGTAGGCGGATTCGTGTGCAGCAGGCGCTCGGTCAGACGCACTGACCCGATGTCCGCCGACACCGCCGCCATGACCTGCTCGTGGCCGTCGCCGATCACGAACTCGGTCGATCCGCCACCGATGTCCAGGACAAGGTACGGCGCCTCGACGCCGATCCGCGCAAGACCGGCGGTCGCTCCGGCGTACGACAGCCGGGCCTCCTCCTCACCCGTCAGCACCTCGGGCGACACCCCGAGCCGCTCGCGCACACCGGCGGTGAAGACGTCCGCGTTGCTTGCGTCGCGCGCGGCCGACGTCGCGCAGAACCGAACCGCGACCGCCGAGTGCTCGCGGACCACCCGCGCGTAGTCCTCACAGGCGGCGAAGGTCCGGTCCAATGCCTCGTCGGCCAGCCGGCCGGTCCGGTCGACGTCCTTGCCGAGGCGCACGATCTCCATCCGGCGTACGACGTCGCGGAACGCGCCGCGATCGTCGTGCTCGGCCACCAGCAGCCGGATGGAGTTCGTACCGCAGTCGATTCCGGCGTACGTCGTCATTCCGTGCCCTCCGCGGGATCGACACAGAACCCGTCGGCCCACCACTCGTCCAACCGGCCGAGCGCCTCGTCCCCCAGCGGATTGACCCCCGGCCCCGCGGCCAGCGCGTGCGCGACCAGGACGTGCAGGCACTTGACCCTGGTGGGCATGCCGCCAGCGGACACGTCCACGATCTCCGGGACGTCGCTCAGCTCGCGACGCCGCGCCAGGTAGTGCTCGTGGGCCGCGCGATGGCCGGCGGCCAGCTCCTCGTCCTCTTCCAGCCGCTCAGTCATCCGCCGCATCAAGCCCGACGCCTCGAGCGTGCCGATCAGGGAGGTCGCCTTCGGGCACGTGAGGTAGTACAGCGTCGGGAACGGCGTGCCGTCGGACAGCCGCGGCCGGGTCTCCACGACGTCGGGAAGCCCGCACGGGCAGCGGTGCGCGACCGCGGCGATGGACCGGGGCGGACGGCCGAGCTGGCTGGCCACGGCGGCCAGGTCGGCCGGACTCGGGCTCGTGGGCCGGTCAGTCGGCGCCATCGCCGCCGTTGCCTCCGGGCCGGTTACCTCTGGGGGCTCCGTCTCCGGCCGCGCGGTCGCCGCCGGCCGCTCCGCGATCGCCACCGGGCCTGGCGGCGTCGCCGCCGCGTCCACCATCGGCACCCGGTCCGAGGCGCCGCGCGGGCTCGTCCTTGCTCTTGGCCCTCGTCGGCAGCGCGGCGCCCGCGACTCGTACGCTGCGAAGCGCCTTATCCCACCATTCCGGCCCGGGGGCGTCGCCGACGTCCTGCGGGTCGGTCAGCTCGGACGTGACCTCGAGCGGGTCGCCGTTCTCGTCGAGCACCCGGAAGCCGATCTCCCCGGGCAACACCCACCCGAACCGCTCACGCGCCTGCGCCTCGATGAACGCAGGGTCCTCCCAGCGCCGCTTCTCCTCCCGCAGAGCCTCGACGGCCTGCTTCCGCTCGGCGATTTCTGCTTCCAAACCTTGAATTTCCGAGCGCTGCTCGAACCACACCCGAATGCTGGTGGCGTACGAGACGAACAAGACGGCGAGTACGACGAACACGACCGCCGAACGACCGCTCAGCCGCGGACCGCTCCCCGGCTCCTCGACCCTGCCCGCCGAAGCATCGCGACTCGCCTGACTCCGGCGGTCCTGCGGCCGGCGCCGCCCGGGACCCGGTGGACGGGAACGCCCGCTCCGCCCGCCGTTGCGTCCGGTCTGCGCCACCGTGGATCAGCCCTCGCGGAACCGGCGCGGAAAGGCCTGCCGCCCGGCATAGCGCGCGGCGTCGTCGAGCTCCTCCTCGATCCGCAGCAGCTGGTTGTACTTGGCGACCCGCTCGGAACGTGCGGGCGCTCCGGTCTTGATCTGGCCGCAGTTCGTCGCGACCGCGAGGTCGGCGATCGTGGTGTCCTCGGTCTCGCCGGACCGGTGACTCATCATGCAACGGAACCCGTGACGGTGCGCCAGGTCGACCGCCTCGAGGGTCTCGGTGAGCGTGCCGATCTGGTTGACCTTCACCAGCAGAGCGTTCGCGGATCCCTGGTCGATGCCGCGCTGGAGGCGTTCGACGTTGGTCACGAACAGGTCGTCCCCGACCACCTGCACCCGCTCGCCCAGGCTCGCGGTGACCGCCTGCCAGCCCTCCCAGTCCTCCTCGCTCATCGGGTCCTCGATGGACACCAGCGGGTAGGCGTCGACGAGATCGGCGTAGTAGGCGGCCATCTCGTCCGCCGTCTTGTCGCCCTCGAAGCGATAGCGGGACGCGTCGGCGTCGTAGAACTCGGTCGCCGCCACGTCGAGCGCGAGCGCGATGTCGTCTCCGACGGCGAGTCCGGTCTGCTCGATCGCGGACACGATCAGGTCGAGCGCGTCGCGGTTGGACGGCAGGTTGGGCGCGAACCCGCCCTCGTCCCCGAGCCCGGTGGAGAGGCCGCGCTTTTGCAACACCGACTTGAGCGCGTGATAGACCTCGGTGCCGTGCTGCAGCGCCTCGCGAAACGTCGGAGCGCCTACCGGCGCGATCATGAACTCCTGGATGTCGACATCGGAGTCCGCGTGCGCGCCGCCGTTGAGGATGTTCATCATCGGCACCGGCAGCAGGTGGGCGTTGGGTCCGCCGACGTACCGGAACAGCGGCAGGCCGGCGGAGTCGGCGGCCGCGCGGGCCACGGCCAGTGAAACCCCGAGGATCGCGTTGGCGCCGAGCTTCGCCTTGTTGGGAGTGGCGTCGAGGTCGATCAGGGCCTGGTCGACGAGCCGCTGCTCGCTCGCCTCGATGCCGGCGAGGCGGGGGGCGATCTCGTCGAGTACGGCGGTCACGGCCCGCTGGACGCCCTTGCCGCCGTAGCGCTCGTCGCCGTCCCGCAGCTCCACCGCCTCGAACTGGCCGGTCGACGCGCCCGAGGGGACGGCGGCCCGGGCGATCGTGTTGTCCTCGAGCGCGACCTCCACCTCGACGGTCGGATTTCCACGTGAGTCGAGAATCTCGCGGGCACCAACCGCGTCGACAGCGGCCACGTGGGTCTCCCTTACGGTACGGCGATCGGGGGCGTCCTCCAGCCTAACCGCGGCACCGGCGCGATCGGCGCATGCCTCGCCCGCGTCATCCACCTTCGGACGAGCCCAGCCGGCCGGCCAGGCGGCGTACGGCGTCCCGAAGCGCCGACTCCGCGTCGATCCCGGCGGACCGCGCGGCCCGTACGACGGACAGCAGATGCTCACCCAGCTCGGTCTCGGAGGCCGGGCCGTTCCACGGGGCCGGCAGGCCGTGCGCGCCCTCGCGCGACGCACGCGCCAGCACCTTGTCGGCCATCAGCAGGGCCGGCAGACCGGGCGGTATCCCGTCGAGCACGGACTCACGCTGCTTCTCCTCGGCCTTGATCGACTCCCAGTTGGCGTCGACGTCCTCCGCGCCCTCCACCTCGACGTCGGCGAACACATGCGGGTGACGGCGTACCAGCTTCTCCACGATGTCGGCCGCGACGTCGTCGATGGCCCATGGCTGCTCGGGATGCTCCTCCGCGATCCGGCTGTGGAACATCACCTGGAGCAGCAGATCGCCCAGCTCCTCGCGGAGATGGCGGCGATCGCCGGTCTCCACCGCCTCGACGGTCTCGTATGCCTCCTCGACCAGGTAGCGCAGCAGGGAACGGTGGGTCTGCTGCCGGTCCCACGGGCACTCGGTCCGCAACCGGTCCATCACGGCCACCAGGTCGAGCAGCCGCGACCCGGGCAGGTCGTAGGACGCCGCCACCACCTCGATGTCGGGGGCGGGTTCACCGCGTTCGGCGCGGTTCACGACCTCGGCGGCCAGCGCGTGCGCGAGCTCCTCGTCACCCTCCGGCGTACCCAGCCAGACGGCGGTGCCGCCGGCGGCCGCGGCACGCAGGAGCGCCGGGAGTGGTTCTTCCGCGACCACGACGGGTACGCCGGCCGCGACCACCGCGACACGCTGTGCGTCGTTCGCCGGACCGCAGATCACGGTCTCGGCGGACCGCAGGACCTGCCAGGCCTCCGCCGTCAGCAACCCCGGCGCCACGCGGGGGCTGGTCTGCAGGACAACCAGACGGGACGGGCTCAAGGACACATCTGGTCTTCTGGTAGCTCGCTGGTCGGGCCCGGAACACTCATGTCTTCCTTGGCCTCATCGGACACCGGCTGCGAGAGCGAGCCGGTGCCGGGGTTCGCCTGCTGTGGGTTCAGCACGTTGCCGTAGCGGGGATTCGTCTCCGGATCCAGCTGGGCCAGATGCCGCTGCGCCACCCTGGAACCGCGCTCCTGCAGGGCCTGCGGGTCCTCCGGCTGTTGTCCCGGGTTGTCGCGCTCGAACGCGATCCTTCCCAGCTCGGCGGTCAGAAGAGTGTTGCGGGCCAGCCGCCGGGTGATCTCGTCGACCGCCTCCGCCTTGTCCTCCGGTACGCCGTCGAGGTCGAACGGCAGTTGCCGCATCCACTCGTCCACCTCGGAGTCGGAAAGCGTGAGATCGCGCTTCGCCGCGAGGTCATCGATCGCCGCACCCAGGATCAGCTGGTTGGCCGCGTTCAGCGACGCGATTCGCAGCGGGAGCGACGCGTTCCCGCCACCCTGCGCGGCCTGGGCCGCCTTCAGCAGCTCGCAGAATCCCTCGGTCGAGTCGGCGAGCTGGTCCTCGGTGATCACCGTGTCGCCAACCGTGGCCGCCTCGCCCGGGTGCAGCGAACCGCAGCCGGCGAGGACGGCGGCGCACGCTGCCACCGACAGGCACATGCGAGGAGTACGACGGACGTTCACGACATCCCCTTCTGTTCGAGTCCCCAGCCACTGAGGATCGTACGCAAGATCGCCCGGCGATGCGTCAACCGGCCCGGCCCGGCCCCCGCGCGTCTGGCCATGGCGCCTTCAGCCGGCCAGGGCGGGCTGACCCGCGAGCACGCCGTCGATGACCTCGTGGCACCAGGCGAGCAGAGTCTCGTCCCGCAGCGGCGTACCGCCGATCTCCCCCGAGGACGGTCGCGGCACCAGCAGCGTCTTGGGTCCGGCCTTCCACACGCTCTTCGGGTACAGCCGCCGCAACCGCAGCTGCGCGGACTCCGGCAGATCGACCGGCGCGAACCGCACGTACCGTCCCTGCACCGTCAGCTCGGTCAGCCCGGCGGCGCGGGCGGCGACCCGTAGCCGCGCGACCTGCAGGAGTGCGGCCACCGGCGGGGGCACGTCGCCGTAGCGGTCGTCCAGCTCGGCCAGGACCTCGCGGATCTGCTCCTCCGCGCGCACCTCGGCCAGCCGCTGGTACATCTCCAGCCGCAGGCGCTGGCTGGGGATGTAGTCGTGCGGCAGATGGGCGTTCACCGGCAGCTCGATCCTCGTCTCCGGTACCTCGGGTACACCGTCGTCCCGGAACTCGGCCACCGCCTCGCCCACGAGCCGCATGTACAGGTCGAAGCCCACGTCAGCGATATGCCCGGACTGCTCGCCGCCGAGCAGGTTGCCGGCGCCGCGGATCTCCAGATCCTTCATCGCGACCGCCATCCCGGCGCCGAGGTCGGACTGCTGCGCGATCGTGGACAGCCGGTCGTACGCCGTCTCGGTCATGGGCCGTTCCGGCGGGTAGAGGAAGTACGAGTACGCCCGCTCACGACCGCGGCCCACCCGCCCGCGGAGCTGATGCAGCTGCGACAGGCCGAACAGATCGGCCCGCTCGACGATCAGCGTGTTGGCGTTGGCCACGTCCAGACCCGCCTCCACGATCGTCGTGCACACCAGCACGTCGACCCGCTTCTCCCAGAAGTCGAGCATGACCTGCTCCAGCTGGTGCTCGCCCATCTGCCCGTGCGCCACCGTCACCCGCGCCTCCGGCACCAGCTCACGCACTCGTGCGGCCGCCTTCTCGATCGTGTTGACTCTGTTGTGCACAAAGAAAACCTGGCCATCGCGCAGCAGCTCACGCCGGATCGCCGCCGTCACCTGGCCGTCGTCGTAGGCGCCGACGTAGGTCAGCACGGGATGCCGCTCCTCCGGCGGCGTGGTGATCGTCGACATCTCCCGGATGCCGGTGATCGCCATCTCGAGGGTCCGCGGAATCGGGGTCGCCGACATGCTCAGGAAGTCGACCGCCGTACGCAGCCGCTTCATGGCCTCCTTGTGCTCGACGCCGAAGCGCTGCTCCTCGTCGACGATCACCAGGCCGAGGTCCTTCACCTTCGCATCGGGGTTCAGCAGACGGTGGGTGCCGATCACGACGTCGACGGTTCCTCGTGCCAGGCCCTCGATGACCTCCTTCGCCTCCGCGTCCGACTGGAACCGGCTGAGCGGCTTCACGACGACCGGGAAGCCGGCGAACCGCTCGGTGAAGGTCGAGTAGTGCTGCTGCACCAGCAGCGTGGTAGGCGCGAGAACGGCGACCTGCTTGCTGTCCTGCACCGCCTTGAACGCCGCGCGCACGGCGATCTCGGTCTTGCCGTATCCGACGTCGCCGCAGATCAGCCGGTCCATCGGGACCGCCCGCTCCATGTCCCGCTTGACCTCGTCGACGGTGCTGAGCTGGTCCGGCGTCTCCACGAACGGGAAGGCGTCCTCGAGCTCTCGCTGCCACGGACTGTCCGCGGTGAATGCGTGTCCCTGTGTCGCCTGCCGGGCGGCGTACAGCTTGATCAGCTCCGCGGCGATCTGCCGCACCGCCTTGCGCGCGCGGCCCTTCCGCCTCGCCCAGTCCCCGCCGCCCAGCCGGTCGAGCCCCGGCTGCTCTCCCCCGACGTAACGGGTCACCTGGTCGAGCTGGTCGGTGGGTACGTACAGCCGGTCGGCCGGCTGACCGCGCTTCGCGGCGGCGTACTCCACTACGAGGTACTCCCGGGTCGCACCCGCGACGGTGCGTTGCGCCATCTCCACATAGCGGCCGACGCCGTGCTGCTCGTGCACGACGTAGTCACCGGACGTCAGCTCCAGCGGGTCGATCTGCCGGCGCCGCCGGGCGGGCATCTGCCGCATGTCCTTGGTCGAGCTGCGCTGGCCGGCGATGTCGTCCGCAGTAAGTACGGCGAGGTCGAGGGCGGGTACGACGAAGCCGTGGTCCAGCCCGCCCTGCGTCACGTGTACGACTCCGGGCTCGGGCTCGCCCTCCATGTCCTCGACCAGCCGGGCGGCGATCTCGTGCTCACCCAGCACCTCGACGAAGCGCTCCGCCGATCCGTGCCCCTCGCACACGAGGGCGACGCGCCGTCCGTCGTGCAACCAGCCGCGGACGTCGTCCACGGCCCGCTTGGTGTCCCCGTGGTAGGCGTCCGCCGGCTGCACGTCGACCAGCCGCTGCTCGACACTGCCGCGTTCGACGTCGACCTCCGCGCGGACGATCTCGCCGGTCTCCGTCCGCACCGGCGCGCTGGGGGTGTTGGCGTCCGGGTCGAGGCCGAACGGCGAGGTGGTCCACCACGCGAGATCGCGCGCCAGCGCGTGCGACCGCACGTCCGCGATCTCGTGATAGGCGGCTGTACGCAGGTCGATCGGCGCGCTCCCCCCGCTCGCGGCGGAGGCCCAGGACGCCTGCAGGAACTCCTCGCTGGTCGCGACCAGGTCGTGCGCGCGGGTCCGTACCCGCTCCGGATCGCAGACCAGTACGTGCGTGCCGTCCGGAAGCAGGTCGACCAGGAGCTCCATCTCGTCGACCAGCACCGGCGCCAGCGACTCCATGCCCTCGACCGCCTGGCCCTCGGCCAGCTTGTCCAGCATCTCGCGCAGCTCCGGATGCCGGTCGGCCAGCTCGCGGGCCCGGCGGCGTACGTCGTCGGTCAGGAGCAGCTCGCGGCACGGCGGAGCCCACACGCCGTCCGGCGCCGCGCCCAGAGAGCGCTGGTCGGCGACCGCGAACGACCGGATCTCGTCCACCGTGTCACCCCAGAACTCCACCCGGAGGGGATGCTCGTCGATGGGCGAGAACACATCCACGATGCCGCCCCGGACCGCGAACTCCCCACGCCGCTCCACGAGGTCGACCCGAGTGTAGGCGGCCGCCGAGAGCCGGCGTACGACATCCTCGAGCTCGACCTCGTCCCCGACATGCAGCGCCACCGGCTCGAGGTCGGCCAGCCCCTTGACCAGCGGCTGCAGGACGGAGCGCACCGGCGCCACCAGCACCCGGATCGGCCCGGTGGGCATCCCCTCCGCATCGGGATGCACGAGCCGGCGCAAGACGGCCAGGCGACGGCCCACCGTGTCCGATCGGGGCGAGAGGCGTTCGTGCGGCAGCGTCTCCCATGCCGGGTACAGCGCGACGGAGGACGGGTCGACCATGGTCTGCAGCGTCCGCACGAGGTCCTCGGCCTCGCGGGTCGTCGCGGTGACCGCGAGTACCGGCCGTCCCGCCCCACCCTCGCCCGGATCGCAGGCCAGCGCGGTCACGAGGAACGGTCGCAACGCGACCGGCGCGGTCAGGTCGAGCGCTCGTACGAGGCCGCCCCTGGCGTCCGCGGTCGCCTCGGCAAGCGTGGGCTCGCGTACGACGACTCGGGCAAGTCCTCGCAGGCTCATGGATCGTCCTCCCAGTGGCTGCGCACAGCACAACAGCCCCACATCCGGGCTGGATGGGGGGTCGCGACGCTCAGCCTACGCGACTCCGCCAACCCGCCGCCCTCGCGATATCCCGCCCGCTCTCCCGCCGAGATTGCACATCAGGCCGCTCTCCCGCCGACCACAACTGCAATCTCGGCGCGAAGGAGTACCGGGCTCAGACTCCGTGCTGGTCCTGGTAACGCCGTACGAAATCGGTGATCCGGTCCGCGAGCTCCGGCCGGCACACGCACAGATCCGGCAGCATCACGTCGTCCTGGTTGTAGGACAGCGGCCCGCCGTCGACCCGGCTGGTGTGCAGACCCGCCGCCCGGGCGACCGCCACCGGCGCCGCGGAGTCCCATTCGTACTGACCACCGGCATGCACATAGGCATCGGTGACGTCCCGGATCACGGAGATCACCTTCGCCCCCGCGGATCCCATGGGCACGAGGTCGGCGCCGATCTCCTCGGCCATGGCCTCCACGAACGCGGGCGGACGGGTCCGGCTGACCGCGATCCGCGGTCGCGCAGCGCTGGAGTCCGGAACCGTCGGAGGATCCCCCGTGTTGAACGTCGTACCGAGCCCCGGCTGTGCGACGGCACCGGCCGCGAGTTCGCCGCGCTCCCACAGCGCCACGTGGACCGCCCAGTCGTCGCGCGGCGGCTCGCTGTACTCGCGGGTGCCGTCGAGCGGGTCCACGATCCAGACCCGGTCCGACCGCAGCCGGACCTTGTCGTCCTTGCCCTCTTCCGACAGCACGGCGTCATCCGGCCGGTGCCGCGCGAGAAGCTCCATCAGGAGGTCATGGGATGCCTGGTCGCCGGCGTCCTTCAGGGCCTTGCCCTCCAGTCCTTGGCCACGGAGCCGGGTGAGCTCGTCACCCGCGACCGTTGCCAGCCATGCGGCAAGTGCGTGATCGTCGGCAAGATCGTGGGGGCCCGGCTCGGGCAAGGCGGAGTTCATCATCGGGAGATCACCGTACACGCACCGCCACGGATCTCACGCCGGCCGCCAGGTCTCGCGCCACCGTACGCCCTCTCCGGATATCGGGCGCCCCCGACCTGCAGGCAACACGTGACGTGAGTTCGACGTTACTCGGAGTCGCAAAACTTCTAATCCAGGCAAGCTATTTCACACTTGCCCCTGTTACGCGAGACTCGTTTTTTGGGTAATGTAAAATTCGTGATGCTTCCGGACACGTACGTCGTCGGCGCTCCGAAGGCAGGTACGACGACGGTGTCGCAGTGGCTCGCGGGTCATGACGAGGTGTGCGTCCCCGTTCCCCAGGAGCCGTCCTACTGGGCCTATGACTACCCGCAGTTGCGAGAGCAGCTCGGCTTCTCCAGCGCCGCCGCCTATGGTGCGTTGTTCAGCGGGGATCCCGAGCAGCCCTATGCCCGGGTCGTCGATGCGTCGACAGTCTATCTGTACTCCCAGCGCGCGGTGCCGGCGATCCTGCTGGCACAGCCGAACGCGCGGTTCGTCGTGTGCGTGCGCAATCCCGCCGACCTGGTGCTCTCCTACCACCGCGCGCAGGTGGCGGCGCGGAGCGAGCCGTACGCCGACTTCGTGACGGCCTGGCGACGAAGCCTGACGGGTACAGGAGACACCGGCGATTCCCTGGACCCGAAGCTGCTCGACTATCGGCTGGTCGGCCGGCAGGGTGCCGCGGTGAAGCGAATGCGTGCGCTGGTGTCCGAGGAACGGCTGCACGTCGTGGTTTTCGATGACCTGATCGCGGACCCGACCGCCGCGTGGCGCGAACTGGCAGCGTACCTCGAGATCAGCCCGGAGCCGGTTCCCACGTCCCGTCCGCGGGATGCGAGCGGGAAGGCGTTCCCCTCGCCGCTGTTCCAGCGCATCACGAACGGATCGTCCATGCCGCCGGGTGGCCCGGTAGGTCGGTTCCGGCAGTGGGTCCGCGAGGACGAGCGCGGCCTGCTCGCCCGTACCAAGAACCTGATGTCGCGAACCGACGCGTCCCGGTCGGTCACGCCGGAGCTGATGGCCAAGCTGCGGGACTTCTTCGCCGAGGACGTACGCCTGCTGGCCGAGCTCATCGACCGTGACCTGAGCCACTGGATCGTGGGCGACGCCGACGCGACGGAGGCTCCGAGCGTCACCGCCTGATCGGCGACGAGTCAGCGGTTGAAGGAGTTCTGCGTCTTCTCCAGCCCATGGGCGAGCAGTGACTCCACCGCGTCCGCGGCACGTTCGACGTACGACGCCAGGTCGGCTCGCTCCGCGGCGCCGAACGCCGACAGGACGTAGTCTCGCGGCGGCCGCGGACCGGTAGGACGCCCCACTCCGAAGCGCACCCGGTAGAACTCCCCGGTCCCGAGCGCGCCGCGAATGCTCTTCAGGCCGTTGTGGCCGTTGTCCCCTCCGCCGAGCTTCAGCCGGAGCTCGCCATAGGGGATGTCGAGCTCGTCGTGTACGACGACGAGCCGATCCACCGGGATCTTGTAGAACGCCGCCAGCGTGGACACCGGACCACCGGACTCGTTCATGTAGGAACGGCCCCGGCCGAGCACCATCCGCTGACCCGGCGGACCGCCCAGACGGCCCTCGACCACGTGCGCACGCCGGCTCTTGTGCATCCGCCACGATCCGCCCATGCGGTGCGCCAGCACGTCGCCCACCAGGTAGCCGACGTTGTGCCGGGTGTCCGCATAGCGCGCGCCGGGATTGCCCAGCCCCGTCACCAGCCAGACGTCGTCGCCGTTCACCGGGCTGCTCTAGATGTCGCGCGCGTCCGCGGGCTCGCTCACTCCTGCGACTCTGCGGACTCGCCCTCCGCCGGAGCCGCGGCCTCCGCAGCGGGCTCCGCGGCCGGTTCGGCCCCGACCGCCTCGGCCTCCTCGCGCTCCACACCGGCCTCGGCCTCCGCCTCGGCCAGCTCGGCCTCGAGCTGTTCGGCGGTCGGCGCGGCGACCGCGTTGACGATCAGCATGTCCTCGTCCACGTGCAGGCTGCTGCCCGCTGGAAGCTGGAGGTCCTTCGCCAGCACCTGGGAACCGATCTCCAGGCCCTCGACGGACACCTCGATCGACTCCGGGATGTGTGTGGCCTCGGCGTCGATGGAGATCGTCGTCTGCTCGGTGACCACGAGTGCGTCGGACGCCGCCTCGCCCACGACGTAGACGGGGACGTCGACGGTCACCTTCTCACCGCGACGCACCTGGATCAGGTCGACGTGCTTGACGAATCCCCTGATCGGGTCGCGCTGGATCTCCTTCGCCAGCGCGAGCTGCTCCTTGCCCTCCATCTGCACCGAGAACAATGCGTTGGCGTTCTTCAGCGCCATCATCGCGTCGTGGCCGGGCAGGGTGAGGTGAATGGGCTCGGCGCCGTGACCGTAGAGGACGGCGGGCACCTTGTCCGCCCGCCGGATCCGGCGGGCGGCGCCCTTGCCGAACTCGGTGCGCGACTCGGCCTTGATCTTGACCTCGGACACTGCGACTACTCCTCATAGTTGCTGGTGGTGGCGGAACCTCGCGTCCTGCCGGTCGCACCGGGTCCGGTCTCCGGCGGCGTACAGGACACAACGCGCCAAACCGTTTGAGTGTATCAGCGGCTCGCGGGAGGGAACGAACAGCCGCCGCCCCCGGTGACCGTGATCAGGCGTTGCCGTCGAACATGCTGGTCACCGAGCCGTCCTCGAAGACCTCGCGTACGGCACGCGCGATCAGGGGCGCGATGGACAGCTCGGTGAGCTTGTCGAACCGGCTGTGATCCGGCAGCGGCAGCGTGTTCGTGACGATGATCTCCCGGATCGGGGAGTTCTTCAGCCGATCCACGGCCGGGCCGGACAGCACGGCATGCGTCGCCGCGCACACCACCTCGGCCGCACCCGCGTCCGCGAGCGCCTCGGCCGCCTTCACGACGGTTCCCGCCGTGTCGATCATGTCGTCGACGACGACGCAGGTACGCCCCTCGACGTCGCCCACGACCTTGTTCGCCACGACCTGGTTCGGCACGTTGATGTCCCGGGTTTTGTGGATGAACGCCAGCGGGCAACCACCCAGCCGATCCGTCCACTGCTCAGCGACCCGCACCCGTCCGGAGTCCGGAGAGACCACCGTCATGTTGGCGACGTCGTAGCTCTTCTCCACGTAGTCGGAGAGGACCGGCAGCGCCATCAGGTGGTCGACTGGACCGTCGAAGAACCCCTGGATCTGCCCGGCGTGCAGGTCGACCGCGATCAGCCGGTCGGCACCGGCGGTCTTGAACAGGTCGGCCATCAGCCGGGCCGTCACCGGCTCACGCCCGCGGTGCTTCTTGTCCTGACGGGCGTAACCGTAGAACGGCGTTACCACCGTGATCCGCTTGGCCGACGCCCGCTTGAGCGCGTCGACCATGATCAGCTGCTCCATGATCCAGTTGTTGATCGGCTCACTGTGGCTCTGGATGGCGAACGCGTCGCTGCCGCGGACCGACTCGTGGAACCGGACGTACGTCTCGCCGTTGGCGAAGTCGCGGGTGGTCGTGGGAACCAGGTCGACGTCGAGGAACCGGGCGATCTCCACGGCCAGCTCCGGATGCGCCCGTCCGGAGAACAACATGAGGTTCTTCTCTGTAGTCCGTTTCATACCGGTCACAAGCCGATCTCCTCGACGCTTGGTCGTCTCGTTCACTGGCGTCCGTTCGGTGTTTCGTCACTATTGTGCACATCGGGCCCGGTGGCGGTTTCCTGTGCCCGCCTGGCGGCCTCGGCCGCGGGTGTCCCGGGACGCTTGCGGATCGTCCAGTCGTCGAGGTGGCGTTGCGGTCCCGAGGAGACGGCGAGGGCGCCCGGCGGGACGTCCTGGCGTACGACGGTTCCGGCCCCGGTCGCGGCGCCGTCGCCCACCTCCACGGGTGCGACGAAGGTGCTGTTGGAGCCGCCCTTGACCTCGCGCCCGATCGTGGTGTGGCGCTTGGCGACGCCGTCGTAGTTGGCGAAGATCGTGCCCGCCCCGATGTTGGTGTGCTCGCCGATGTCGGCGTCCCCGACGTACGACAGGTGCGGCACCTTGGCGCCCTCGGCGAGGTGGGCGTTCTTCGCTTCCACGAACGCGCCGATCTTGGCCTCGCCGCCCAGCGTCGTGCCGGGGCGGAGGTAGGCGAACGGGCCGACGGTCGCCTGCCCCCCGATGACCGCACCGACGCCGTGCGTACGCACGACCGCCGCGCCCTCGCCGACCGTCACATCGGTCAGCGTAGTGTCCGGACCGATCGTGGCGCCCGCAGCGACGCGCGTCTGACCGTGCAACTGGACACCCGGATGCAGCGTGACGTCCGTGCCGAGCTCCACGGAGTCGTCCACCCACGTGGTGGCCGGGTCGACGACGGTCACCCCGGCCCGCATGTGCCTGGTCAGGATCCGCCGGTTGAGCTCGGCGCCGAGCACGCTCAGCTGGACCCGGTCGTTGACGCCCTCGGTCTGCCGGACGTCGGCGACGGGTACGCCGATGACCTCACGACCCTCGGCCCGCACGATGCCGACGACGTCGGTGAGATACAGCTCACCCTGCGCGTTGTCCGCGTCGAGCCGACCCAGCGCCGCGTGCAGTGTCTCGCCGTCGAAGGCGTAGATCCCGGAGTTCACCTCGGTGATGGCCTGCTGCTCCTCGCTGGCGTCGTCATGCTCGACGATCGCGACCACCGAGCTCGCGGAGTCGCGCACCACCCGGCCGTATCCGGAGGGATCGGCCAGGTCGGCGGTGAGGAGGGATACCGCGGCGCCGGAGGAGGCATGCCGGCTGTGCAGGTCGGTGAGCGTCTCCGCGGTGAGGAGCGGCGTATCGGCGTACGTCACCATCACCGTGCCCTGCACTGACGGAAGCGCGGCGAGCGCGCACTGGACGGCATGACCGGTGCCCAGCTGCTCCTCCTGGACCACCATCTGCGCGGCGTCGTCCAGCTCGCGCACGTGCGGCTCGACGAGCTCACGGCCGTGGCCGATGACCACCACGAGGTGCTCCGGCGGTGGATCGACGGCCCGCCCCGCACGCATCGCGTGCTCCAGAAGGCTTCGCCCGCCGAGGCGGTGAAGGACCTTCGGGATCTTGGACTTCATCCGGGTGCCTTCGCCGGCGGCCAGCACGATGACCGCTGCCAAGTCCTTCGAGGTCACGGTCTTCTCCTCGGCGTCTTCGCGGACGTCACGCTCCCCCGCCTGGCTTCGATCCAGGACTTCGGGCTTCAAAGGCCCACGGGCTGCCAATTACCCCACGGGGGACCGAGGCGCCAGAGCGGAGCGCGTTCTTCCTACGGCCAGGGTGTCACAACCTGGTCAAGGCGCCTGCGGGTCGCCAGTCTGCCATGTGGAGGAGCGGGGCATCGAAACGCCCGCCGCCCGCCCGTCCGCACCGTGAGCCCGGGTGCGTGACACGCTCACGGCGACCGCGAGGTTGGTACCTACGACTCCGTAGGTTACGGTTGCGTAGGTAAGCCTTCTCCATCGCAAGGATCTCCTCTATGACTCCCCCACCTGCCACGGCGCTAGCCGAGACCCCTGTAACAGACGCCTCGACCAGCACCGCGCTCAAGGACCGAGCCCCGGCAGCGGGCACGATGTCGGAAGACATTCAGTCCCGAAAGGAACAGGTGGCCCTGGCGCTGTTCATCGGCATCCCGTTCCTCGCCGTCGCGGCCGCCATACCCGTCGCCTGGGGTGGTTGGCTGGGCTGGACCGACATCGTGATCGCGCTGGTGATGTACGCCATCTCCGGCCACGGCGTCACCGTCGGGTTCCACCGGTGCTTCACCCACAAGTCGTTCAAGCCCAACCGCGGGCTGAAGATCGCGCTGGCCGTCGCCGGCTCGCTCGCCATCGAGGGCCCGGTGATCCGCTGGGTCTCCGACCACCGCAAGCACCACAAGTTCTCCGACCGCGACGGCGACCCGCACTCGCCGTGGCGGTACGGCGAGTCCGTCGGCGCGCTCACCAAGGGCCTGTTCTATGCGCACATGATCTGGATGTTCGACCCGGAACAGTCTCCCCAGCGCAAGTACGCCCCCGACCTGCTCAAGGACACCGACATCGTGCGGATCTCCCGCGCGTTCCCGTGGCTCGCCCTGGTCTCGATGGTGCTCCCGGCGGTCGCCGGCGGACTGCTCACCTGGTCATGGTTCGGCGCGCTGACGGCGCTCTTCTGGGGCTCGCTGGTACGAGTGGCGCTTCTGCACCACGTCACCTGGTCGATCAACTCGATCTGCCACACCGTGGGCCAGCGTCCGTTCAAGAGCCGCGACAAGTCGGGCAACGTGTGGTGGCTGGCCATCCCCTCCATGGGCGAGTCGTGGCACAACCTGCATCACGCCGACCCGACCTGCGCCCGGCATGGAGTGCTTCGCGGCCAGGTGGACAGCTCGGCCCGGCTGATCTGGCTGTTCGAGAAGCTCGGCTGGATTCACACCGTGCGCTGGCCGGTCAAGGAGCGCCTCGAAGCACGCCGTACCTGAGATGATGTCCGCGTGACATCGGACCCAGGCGAGAGGTCGAAACGCAACCACCGCGCACGGATGACGAGCGCCGAACGCCGTGAGCAGCTGATCGAGATCGCGCGTGGCCTGTTCGCCGAGCGGGGATTCGACGGTACGTCGATCGAGGAGATCGCTGCCCGCGCCGAGGTGTCGAAGCCCGTGGTGTACGAGCACTTCGGCGGCAAGGAGGGCATCTACGCCGTCGTCGTCGACCGCGAGGTGCGACGGCTCCTCGACATGATGAGCGCGGCCCTGACCGCGGGGAAGCCCCGCGCACTCCTCGAGCAGGCGGCGATCGCCCTCCTGGACTACATCGAGCAGAGCTCGGACGGGTTCCGGATCCTGGTGCGCGACTCGCCGGTCGGGTCGGCCTCGGGCTCGTTCGTCAGCATCATCAGCCACGTCGCCTCACGGGTCGAGCACATCCTCGCCGGAGAGTTCAGCAACCGGGGGTTCGACCCGAAGAACGCTCCGATGTACGCCCAGATGCTGGTCGGGATGGTCGGCACGACCGGACAGTGGTGGCTCGACACCCGCAAGCCGCACAAGGACGTCGTCGCCGCGCATCTGTGCAATCTCGCCTGGCACGGGCTCTCCGGCCTGGAGAAGGACCCCAGCCTGATCACCCGCGGCTGACCGTTTTTCGCGTCGACGTCACCGCACCTTCCGGGCGACCGCGAAGATCCGCCGGAATGGGAGCACCGTGCGGGCGTCCGTGGTCGGGTAGGCCACGCGAAGCGCCTCGGCGTACTCCCGCTCGAAGTCCGTCCGCAGGGGCTCGGGGAGGGCCTGCGGGAACGGCCGCGCCGCCGTGCTGGAGGCCCAGCGAAGCACCGGATCGGGTCCCCGCAGCAGATGGAGGTACGTCGTCTCCCACACCTCGGCCTGGCAGCCGAGCGCGATCAGGGACTCGAGGTACGCCGCGGGCTGATGCGTCCTCCGAAACGGCACGTCCTTCGTGTACTCCCGGAATCTCGGCTCGCCGACCAGCCCCTTCAGCAGAGTGTGGCTCGGCTGATCGTGGTTGCCCGGGACCTGAAACCCGAGCCAGCCGTCGAAGGAGACGAGATTCACCAACCGTGGCAATAAATCACGATGCTCTGGTATCCACTGCAGAGTGGCGTTGGACACCAGCACGGTCGGCGGTGTGGTCGCCCGTACCGCATCCGAGGTCGACGACGAACGACGGGGAGTCGGCGGCGATCCGCGAGATCAGGTCGAAGAACGGCCGGGCCCGCTCGTCGGCA
>WHTJ01000146.1 GCA_009377795.1 Propionibacteriales bacterium
TTCGCGTGCGGAAGCCAGTGCTCGCGGCCAGCTCCGGGGCCGAGCACGGAGAATTCCAGACCCTGCTTGAAATCGAGAAGGTACATCTCCAGGTCGTCCGGCGAGTAACGGGCGGCGAGACCGTGGATCAGGACCAGCAGCAGGTTCGACTTGCCCTGGCCCACCGCGCCGCCGATCAGCACGTGCGGAAGCGACGGGTTGCCGCTGCGCAGACGCAGTGTGGCAGGCGTTCGGTTGTCCATCCCGATCACCGTGGACAGCTCCTCGCGGATCGGCTGCCACCAGTCGTCCCGGTCGGGGAGAGTGTCGGCGAAGTCGAGGGTCGGCAGCGCGGCCCGATCGATCAGGTCGGCGATCTCCCCGCACACGGTCGCGTAGAGGCCCGGGTCGAACGGCGGGTCGCCGCGGACCGGAACACCCGGAAGCCACGACACCTCGACTCGATCACGCCGTACGACCACGTCTTCCAGCAGCGTGGTGAGACCGGACGGATCGACATCCCTGACACCCGGATCGTCGTGGACCCCGGCGCCCGGATCGTGGTGGACCAGGAAGCAGATGCCGCGGCTCGCGGCCGCACCCGCGAGCCGGACGAGGTCCTGCTGTGCGCGCGCGTCGACACCCGCGGGATAGTCCAGCAGTACGACAACCCGATACGGCTCGCCGACCTGCCCGGACTGGTCGACCATCTCCTCGAAGGTCCGATGACCCGGCTGGGTCAGCTTGGCGCTGCGACGCGAGGCGGTCTCCACCAGCTCGGCGAGCATCGCGTGCAGGTCATCTGTGGAGTGCGATGCCGGGGGTACGACGCGCGGCGCCTTCGCGGTGAGGTCGCCGAGCACCCCCAGCGCGCCGGTGAGCCGCGGATCGTACGCGTCGACCCGCACCGCCAGCGGTTCCGCGCCGGCCATCAGGCGCAACAGCACGTTCTGCAGCAGCTGCCGGGCCGCCGCGGCGTCGTCCGCCTGGACGCACCAGCCCGCCGTACCCAGCAGCGGCACGACCGCCGGAACCGCCGTGCGGGCATCGACCGTCCCGATCCGCAGGTACAGCGGGGTGTAGGCGCCCAGGAACTCCCGCGACTCCCAGGCGGCGGCCGCCGGGTCCAGCGACGCCAGCCCCGGAGCGAGGTCCTCGACCCGGTCGCCGGCGACCGAGGCGGCGGCGTCGACCGCGTCGGCCACCGCGTGCTCGACCTTCTGCCGCGCATCGGCGGAGGAGTGGGCCGCGCGCGCATGCGCGGTACGACGCTCCTCCTCGGCCCGTCCGTGCTCGCTGATCCCGACCCGGCGGGCGTCGGTCGCGAAGTCGTACGCCGCCGCGACGAGACCGCGGATCCGTGCCTCCCACGCCCTCGGGTCGGACTCGCCCGTGTCCGGCAGCCGCCACTCGGTCAACGGCTCCCCGGGCCCGGGACTCGGCGCCGGTGAGCGCCGCGGTACCGACTCGCTGCTCGTCACTGCACGTCCAGCTCGTTCATCGCCGCCCGCATGCGGTCCACGTCGGACCGGTCGAGATTGAGCGGCCGGTCGAGCTCCACCTCGCCGAGCGACGTGTTGGTGGTGAGGTCGGTGATCTCGACGTGTACGACGCCGTCGACGTCGTACGACATCGTGACCTGCATCGGCGACCCCTTGGGAAGGTTCTCGGGCAGGGTCAGGGGCCGCTGCAGCAGCCGGGTCACATACTCGGGATCGGGGTCGTCGCCCTCGGTCACCTGGAGCAGCCACTCTCGCTGGTTTTCTTGCAGGGTTTGGAATTTCTGCACCCGCTTGCACGGGATCTTGCTGTTCTTGGCGATGACGATGTGGTTGAGCAGGTTCTCGGTGCCCGCCTGGACGGCGAGTACGCCGAGACTTTGCGACGTGACGTCGGTGATCGACACCGGGTCCGGCCCGCTCGGCGTACCGGAGGAGGAGGGAGACCCGAGGAGCTCGCGAGCCGTGAGATCGGCGACGATCGCGGACCCCAACGCGACCGCCTCGTCGGGGTTGATCCGCGACTCCGCGGGCTTGCCGGACAGCCGCTCCAGCATCTTTGCGACCATCGGCATCCGGGTCGAGCCGCCCACCAGGAGGATCCGGTCGACGGAGTCCCACCCCAGCCCGGACTCGGCCAGCACGGCCTCGACGGTCATCTCGGTGCGGTCGAGCAGATGCCGGGTCATCTCCTCGAACTCGGCACCGGTGACCTGGACCCGATGGCTCCGCCCCTCCGCGCTCACGAACACCGATGCCTGCGGCACGTTGCTCAGCGTGCGCTTGGCCAGCTCGCACTTCTCCCGCAGGTCCGACTCCAGCGCGCCGCCGTCGAGCAGATCCGGCCCACCGTCGGCGAGTACGGCGTTCGCGACATGCTTCATCAGCTCGTTGTCGAAATCGAACCCGCCGAGGTTGCGGTCCCCGTCGGTCGCGATCACCTCGAACTCACCGGACGCGACGTTCATCACCGTGACGTCGAACGTGCCGCCTCCGAGGTCGAAGACGAGGCAGGTCCCGCGCTCGATCTCGTCCACGCCGTACGCCACCGCGGCGGCCGTCGGCTCGTTGATCAGCCGGAGCACCCGGAGACCGGCGATCTCGCCCGCGTCCAGGGTGGACTTTCGGCGCGCGTCGTCGAAGTACGCCGGCACGGTCACCACGACGTCCTCGATGCTCTCCCCCAGCACCATCTCCGCGTCGTCGACCAGCCGCCGGAGGATCAGCGCCGAGATCTCCTCGGGCCGGAACTCGAACCCACGCGAGTCCACGAACTTCCAGTGCGGGTCTCCCATCTGCCGCTTGATGAACTGCACACACTCGTCCGGCATCGTGGTGACGCTCCGCTTGGCGGTAGACCCGACAAGTACGTCGTCACCCTGGAACAACACCACCGACGGCGTGATGTTCTCGCCTTCCCGGTTCCGCAGGATCTCCGGACTGCCGCCCGCGCCGACCACCGCGACCACGGAGAACGTCGTGCCAAGGTCGATGCCCAGAGCCTTCGTCACATCTCCTCCAGCCGTTCCCTAGGTCGTACTCACCGGTGGAGGGCCGGGCCTCTTATGAGCGCGCCGGTTCGTCTTCCACCCAGGTGGGAACCATGCCATGAACCGGGAAACGAGGAGCACTCCCCACACGGCGACGATCAGCACCGGCACGATGCCCGGGCTGGCGATGAAGTACATCATTCCCAGCACGAGGGACGGGAGCGCGACGAGGACCAGCAGCGGGATCCAGCAGCCCAGGCTCACTCCGGGCGATTTGAAATGCCGG
The DNA here is from genome assembly GCA_009377795.1 of Propionibacteriales bacterium. Lineage (GTDB taxonomy): Bacteria > Actinomycetota > Actinomycetes > Propionibacteriales > Nocardioidaceae > WHTJ01. Next base: position 3,255 of record WHTJ01000146.1, read on the forward strand.
CGCTCGCACCAGCGCAGGTAGCGCTGCATCCGGTGTACGTCGTCCAGCGCCTCGGGATCGTCGGTCAGGTCACCTGCTGGATCGAGCAGGCGACGCATGGCGGTGATCTCGCGCCTGGCGGTCACGACGTACTCGCCGTCCCGCTGCACCGCCGGGATCCGCTCCGCCTCGAAGACCAAGCACCTCGCCAGCATCGCGGCCACCCGCTCGCGATCCTCCGCGTTCTGGTGCAGCTCCTCCAGGATCGGCCGCGCCTCCTCGGCGCGTTCGGTCTGCATGAGTACGCTCGCGATTCCGAACTTCGGATCGTCGGCCTCGGGGTCCAGGGCCTGCGCGCGCTCGTAGCAGTACAGCGCGTCCGGCCATTCCTGAAGCCGCTCGTGCGCGACGCCGAGATCCATGCAGTACCCGGCGTTGCTGGTGTCGAGGTTGATCGCCTGCCGGGCCTCGAACACGGCGTCGTGCAGATTGCCCAACCCGGCGTTGGCGCGGGACAGCAGGCTCCACCCCTCCGCCGACTGGCTGTCCGCCTGTTTCGCCTCCCGGGCCGCGTAGACGGCCGAGGCGTAGTCGCCCGCGGCCAGGTAGTCCTCCGCCTCCTGCAGCCAGTCGCCGCCCGGCCGTTGCCGGGGCGGCCCTTCCTGGGGCGGCTGCTGGGTGGACGGCTGCTCAGTAGGCGGGCGTTGGGTCGGGGCCGGCTCGGTGGGCGGCGGCGCGCCCGGAAACGGTCCGGCCGGACCCGGTTCGGCCCCGGTCGACCGTCCGACCACGGCGAGCTGGTCGAGGTACGACGCCCGGCGTACGTCGTCCAGCAGGACCTCACGCGCCTCGCCCAGCAACTGGATCCGCTGCTCGGCCTCCTGCCGCCGCGACAGGTCGGGATTCGTGGTGCGCTTCTGCCACAGGCGCATCTGCTGCTTGATCGCGTCCGCGATCCGCTCGGTAGGTGCGTCCCGGGGGAGATCGAGGATCGCGAAGTAGTCGACGCGAACTCCGTCGCCGTCCCGCACGGTCGTTCCCCCTTCCGCACTCGTCCCACGTGACTGGCAACCGACAGTATCCGAGACCGTACGGACTGGAAAAGACCATGGCCGCGCCCTGGGGACGCACCGATCCGCCGACGTACCAGGGCGCCCATTCCGGATCAGGCTACTTAGCAGTAACCTTGACCCACGAGCGAGGAGGACACGTGAGCACCGACGTCACCGATCAGGCGACACCGACGGACGAGACCGCGCAGGGGCAGGCCACCTCGAGACCCGAGGTCACGGAACGAGAGTCTCGCGAGCTCGCTGAACGCGCCCGCGAGACGACCTGGGAACGGCCGAGCTTCGCCAAGGAGCTGTATCTCGGCCGGTTCGACCTGTCCTTGATCCATCCGCACCCGCGCGCGACACCGGAGGACGCCGCCCGCGGCAAGGAGTTCCTCGCCAAGCTGCGCGCCTACTGCGAGACCCTCGACGGCGGGCGGATCGAGCGCGAGTCCCAGATCCCCGACGAGTATGTTCAGGGCTTCGCCGACCTGGGCTGCTTCGGGCTGAAGATCCCGCAGGAGTACGGCGGTCTCGGTCTTCCGATGTCGTACTACGGCCGCGCTCTGATGCTCGCCGGTTCGGTGCATCCCACGATCGGGGCGCTGCTCTCCGCCCACCAGTCGATCGGCGTACCCGAACCGGTCAAGGTCTTCGGCACTGAAGAGCAGAAGAGGGCGTTCCTTCCGCGGTGCGCCGCCGGCGCGATCACCGCGTTCCTGCTGACCGAGCCCGACGTCGGGTCCGACCCGGCACGACTCGCCTCGACCGCGACGCCCACCGAGGACGGGTCGGAGTACCTCCTGGACGGCGTGAAGCTGTGGACCACCAACGGCGTGATCGCCGAGCTCGTCGTGGTGATGGCCATGGTACCCAAGCACGACGGCGGCCGGGGTGGCATCACCGCCTTCGTCGTCGAGACCGACTCACCGGGCATGACCGTCGAGAACCGCAACGCGTTCATGGGTCTCAAGGGCATCGAGAACGGCGTCACCCGGTTCCACCAGGTGCGCGTGCCGGCCGAGAACCGCCTCGGCAAGGAGGGCGACGGCCTCAAGATCGCGCTGACCACCCTGAACACCGGTCGGCTGTCCATTCCCGCCATGTGCGCCGGCGGCGGCAAGTGGTGCCTGAAGATCGCGCGGGAATGGTCGTCGGAACGGGTGCAGTGGGGTCGCCCGGTCGGCAAGCATGCCGCCGTCGCCGAGAAGATCTCCTACATGGCGGCGACCACGTTCGCGCTGGAGGCGGTGCTCGATCTCTCGGCACAGCTCGCGGACGCCGGGACCAAGGACATCCGGATCGAGGCCGCGCTGGCGAAGCTGTGGTCCAGTGAGATGGCCTGGCAGATCGCCGACGAGCTGGTCCAGATCCGCGGCGGCCGGGGGTACGAGACCGCGGATTCCCTTGCAGCACGAGGAGAACGCGCCGTACCGGCGGAGCAGGTCCTGCGTGACCTGCGGATCAACCGGATCTTCGAGGGCTCGACCGAGATCATGCACCTGCTGATCGCCCGGGAGGCGGTCGATGCGCACCTGGCCGCCGCCGGCGACCTCGTCGATCCGGAGAAGGACGTCCGAACGAAGGCCCGGGCCGCGGTCAAGGCAGGCGGGTTCTACGCGAAGTGGCTGCCGCAGTTGGTCGGCGGCAAGGGTGCCGTGCCGACGTCGTACTCCGAGTTCGGCCCGCTGGCCAAGCACCTGCGGTACGTCGAACGGTCCTCCCGCAAGCTCGCCCGGCAGACGTTCTACGGCATGAGCCGCTGGCAGGCGAAACTGGAGTACCGCCAGGGCTTCCTCGGCCGCATCGTCGACATCGGCGCCGAGCTGTTCGCCATGGCGGCGGCCTGCTCCCGAGCCGAGATGCTCCGCGTCGACGCTGAGTTCGACAAGCAGGGGGCCCAGGGCGAGGCGGCGTACCAGCTCGCCGACGCCTTCTGCGCCCAGGCGAGGCTGCGGGTGGACTCGCTCTTCGAGCGGCTGTGGACCAATACCGACGACGTCGACCGGCAGATCACCGACCGGGTGCTCGAGGGCGACTACGCCTGGATTGAGGACGGGGTCGTCGACCTGTCGGAGGGGACCGGTCCGTGGATCGCTGAGTGGGAGTTCGGACCCTCGAAGAAGGACGACGTCGCACGTCGCTACCGCTGACCGTGGTCGGTTGAGCCCGCTTAGTCGTTCCGAGCCGGCTTCGAGGTCGCGGGCTTCTTGTTCCATGCGGTGAGGTAGCCAGCGACGGCTTCGCGGAGATGAAGGCGCTCGCCGTACCAGTCGGGCTCGATGGTCGCCGGTTCGATGCCGGTGTATGTGTTGGTGAGGGTGGCGGCTTCGCCGGTCATGGCCGGGGCCTGTGGGCGGAGCGCGCCGCCGGGACCATGGAACCGGAACTTCTGCTTTCCGAGCGCGGTGATGCTGAACCCTCCCTCGTGCAGCAGCCGGTGGTGCTCGCCGCAGAGCAGAATCAAGTTGTCCATGTCGGTGCTACCACCGAGCGCCCATGCCCGCACGTGGTGGGCGTGCAAGAACCGGGTCCGGTCACAGCCCGGCATCGCACAGCCGCGGCCACGCCGCCACAACGCCGCCAACTGCCGTCGGCTGGGCCGGCGACGTCGCCGCCCCAAGTCGAGTGTTCGCCCGTCCGGCCCGTTGACCGAGACCTGCAGCCGGCCGTCACAGGCCAACATCTGCAGCGTGGAGTGCAGGAGACCGGGGCCGTCATCGATCCACGCACGCCGACGCGGATCAAGCGTCCCGGCCGCATCCGCATTCTGGGCCAAGCGGGCGGTCTCGACCAGGGTATCGGCGTCGACGTGGACCACCAGATCGGCGGCTGGCGCGTGGACCGGCACCTCGACCGTTGTGCACAACACCTCCGCGGCCGCGACCAGCGCCGGACCCAGATCCGACGGCGTACCCGCCACCATCCTCACAGCTGGCCGGGACGGTTCCGCTGGCGCGCCGGACGGTTCAGCTGAACCGTCTGTAAGTCTTTCCGCGGCTGGCCTGGGGCTGGCTGGCAGGGTTGGCGCCGATGCTCGGCTTCGGGTGTGACTCTTGAACCGTCTGACCCCTTGGGTGTCATGCCCAGGAT
>WHTJ01000041.1 GCA_009377795.1 Propionibacteriales bacterium
GATCCTGGAACAGGCGGACCGCCCTCGCCCTCATCTCCGGGTCGTACTTGATCGACATCGTGCCATCCTTCCCAACTTGGGAGGTGCGCACAAAACCCGGGGCGGTTCAACGAGACCCTGACACCTACTTCAAGATCCCCTTGGGCAAAAACGATCAAGGGCTGGCCCTGGAGGGGGCAGCTCCGGCTCCGGAACGCCCGAACCAAATGGTTCGCACACTCCCACCTATGGTGGACCGGAGGTTACGGCATACGAACACCCTGGCCGTCACGAGAGGCCCTGAGCTGCGGCTACCAATAGCAAGGGAACGGCAGGCAGCCTGGGCGTCAGAAATCGGTTCAACGGCTCGCGATGGGGGATCCAGTCATTGACCGAATAGCGCCAGCGGGATGACGGCGACGTCGTCGCGGCGACGGTAGGCGTGCTCGCCAGCGTAGATGACGATAGCGTCGATCAGGTCTCTCCCGATCCTCTTGCGAAGCCAGTGCAGGTGCTTGACGTCGGCGTCCTCGACCCGGTCGGCCAATTTGACCTCGATGCCAAGCACCCGGGCGTCAGGGCGCTGGACTATCAGGTCCACTTCGTGGTCGTTGTTGCGGGTACGAAGGTGGCCCACGCGCGCCTCGGCCGCCTCGGCGTAGGTATGGATGCTGAGCGCGGCAAGGTGTTCGAAGAACGCACCGAGGATCGTGCCCTCCGACAGGTCCGTGCCGCCCTGCTCAGCACGCAGCAGCGCGGAGTCATCGAGCCCGAGCAGTCGGGCGGCCAGCGCGGGGTCGGCCAGGTGGTGCTTGGACGACTGGCCGAGCCGGTCAAGGTGGTTGCGGCTGGGGATCCACGGCGGTATCGCATCGAGCAGCCACAATGACGATAAGGCGTCGCGATAGGCAAGCGTGGTCTCCTTGGCCGGCTTGTTTGCCAGCCCGGCGGTGGCCGCGTCCAGGATCTTCGAGTAGGCCGCCGTGGTCGATGTCGCAGCGGCGTAAGCGGCAAGCCAGGCACGCAGCACGGCCGGCCTGCGGACCGGGTAGCCCTGCTCGGGGAACTCCCGCTGTACTACGTTGTCCAGGTACGCGTCCAACTCCGCCCGTCGTACGCGTGGCGGCAGACTGCGGATGGCAGGAAAGCCTGACGCGGTGATCTCCTCGACATAGTCCGCCAGGCGGAGCTTGGTGGCTCCGGTAACGTCGCGGTTCCCAGTGAGCAGCGTAGCCAGGCTCACCGTCGGCGTCTCGATGCCACGTTCAGCCACACTCAGCGGACGCATTCGCATCGGCACGATCCGGCCGGCGCCTGAGTGGACCACCTCGCCTCGGGGTGCCGAGCTGCCGGCGACGATGAAGTGGCCAGACGGTGAGCCGGCGTCGACCGCATGTCGCACGTGGTCCCAGACCTCGGGAAGACGCTGCCACTCGTCCACCAGCACCGGCCCGGGCAGGCGGGTGAGGATGGACGGGTCAGCCGAGACGATCTCACGCTGGCCAGCAAGGCTGAGATCGATGACTGATGCGGCGCGCTGCGTCGCGGTCGCGGTCTTGCCGACCCCCTTCGGCCCATGGATGGACAATGCGCGAAGATGCGGCTGAAGCTCATCCAGTGTGTCGTCCAGGATGCGGCGCCGGTACTTGACCACGCGACTACTCTACCAAACGCAGAAGATCTAGTCTCCCGATCGCAGAGACTCTAGCCTGCCAGTCGCAGATGCCGGTCCGCGCGCTGGCCGGCGGCCTCCTGCCACCTGAGTGGCCGGACGTGCCAGCGGGCGGCGGGCCCCGGGCGATGCCTGCCGGAGCGCCGAGGTCGTCGCCCGGCCGCCGCAACCAGCGATCGCCAGGCATCAGCCAGCTTGACTCGGCCGTCAGCTGGTATCGGGCATATCACCCGGAGGTTACGTACGAACACCTGAGATCGGCCGTACTGACGCCTGTTTATGCTGGTCAGCGGTCCCTGAGCAGATCCGGAGACGTCGGGTACCGAGCGATTTCTTCGCGACTGTCCGGTTGTGGGCCTGACGCAGCAGAATGCGAGAACGATCATCCACGTGCCCGGCGACCCGCTCCCGGTGGGAATGGCCAGGTCGCGACGCACGCCATTTGTTCAGAGCCGGTGCTGAGCCGGTCGCGAGGCACCCCAGCAGCATGCGTCGTCGGCTGCCGTTGTCGGTACCTACCGGGTGCTGCTGGGCCCGGTGCCGGCTTCGGTTGATCACGAACTGGAGCAGACTCAGCCGGGTCACCGCAGCCGGTACCCGCTTCCCGGCCGGTTGTGCGCCGGCTTCACACGTCGTCCCACCCCGGACTGGTGCTCTGCGAACCGTACCGGATAGAGATCCGCTTGAGTCTGGTGTTGCCCTCGATCGCGCCTTCGCCCGAGGCGTTGCCGATCCCGCTGCTCCGGAAGCCGCCGAAGGGTAGAGCCGGGTGCAACAGTCGGGCGGTGTTGCCCCAGATCGTTCCGGCCAGCAGGGCGTCAGCCAGCCGAAGCATCCGGCCGACATCCCGTGTCCAGATGGCGGCCGAGAGCCCGTACTCGACGTCGTTGGCCAACGCGACAGCGTCGTCCTCGGTCTCGAAGGTGAGCACGCTCAGCACTGGACCGAAGATCTCCTCCTGGGCGATGCGCATGCTCGACGCGACGCCGGTGAATACCGTCGGCGCGACGTAGTAGCCGGGTCCTTCTGCGTGCTCGGTCGGTCGCCCGCCCCCCACCGCCACGGTCGCGCCCTCGTCGCGGCCGATCTGCAGGTAGCCGGTGACGATCTCGTAATGCCGGCGCGACACGAGCGGACCAAGGTGCACTTCAGCGCTGGTCGGATCCCCGACCCGGACCCGCTGCGCCCGCTGCGCCAGCCGGGCCACGAAGTCGTCGGCGATGCTGCGTTGTACGAGCAGCCGCGTGCCGGCCACACAGGCCTGACCGGAGTTGTGGAAGACCCCCCAGATGGAGCCGCGAAGCGCGGCATCCAGGTCCGCATCGGCGAAGACGATGCTCGGTGACTTGCCGCCGAGCTCCAGGACCGTCTTCTTCAGGGCTCCGCCCGCGGCCGCGGCGACCCGACGACCGGTGGCGACGCTGCCCGTGAACGAGATCCCGTTGATGCCTGGGTGCTCGATGAGCTGGGCACCGGTCCGGCCGTCGCCCGGAAGCACGTTGACCAGCCCTGGCGGCAGGCCCGCCTCGCCTGCGAGCTCGGCCATGCGGAGGGCACTGAGCGGGCTGAGCTCGGACGGCTTGACGACCACCGCATTCCCGCAGGCGAGGGCGGCTGAGACGCGGTTGACGAAGCTGGAGATCGGGCCGTTCCAGGGCGTGACGACGCCGACGACGCCGAGCGGGTCGCGCTTGACGTAGGACAGGTGACCCGGCACCACCGGCACCTCGTGGCCAAAGATCTTGTCGGTCATGCCAGCCCAGTACCGCATCCGGCCGATAGTGCCAGGCGCCTCGCGCTGCGTGTCGGCCAGCGGCTGACCCATGCACGCGGTATCCATCGCGCCCAGGGCCGGCGCATGCTCGGTGATCAGCTCCGACCAGCGCCACATCAGCTCGCCACGACGGTTGGGCGGCATCGCCAGCCAGGCGCGGTGAGCGGACCACGCCTGGTCGACCGCGGCCGCGACGTGGTCTCGGTCGGCGTTGACCACGGTCGCCACCTGCTGCTCGGTGGCGGGGTTGACGACCGGCAGCGTCTCACCGCTGTCGCGGGGGTCACGCTCGCCGCCGATCAGCGGCGCGACGCGCTCCTCCAGCCGGGCCTGGGCCCGCTCGACCATCCTCATACGCGCTCCACCGTCCCCTCGCCACAACCCGTCACAGTTCCACAAAACGGAGTGTGCCTCCACACCCTGGTTGACATGTGTGGAAGGTACTTCTACGTTGTGGAGTAGTTGACAATACCACGCCATGCTGGAGCAGAACGTGACGAGGCAGCGACGATACCGGCCAGAGGATCTGGCTACCCGCAGGTTCAGCTATGAACAGGACCTCGGCGATCCCGGCACCGCACCGTTCACCCGAGGGATCGACAGCGATCTGTACAGCGACCAGCCGTGGATCATGGGCCAGTACTCCGGCTTCACCTCGGCCCGGGCGACCAACCTCCGGTTCAGGCAGCTGCTGGCTGACGGCCAGACCGGCTTCTCCATCGCCTTGGACCTGCCGACGCAGGTGGGGCTCTCCTCGGACGACGCACTGGCCGCAGGCGAGGTCGGCAAAGTCGGCGTCCCGCTCAACTCACTGCACGACATGCAGACGCTGCTCGACGGCATCGACCTCGCCTCCGTCCGGCAGATCCGCACCACCGCAAACGCGATCGGCCCGATCTTCGCGGCCATGGTGATCGTCTGCGCGCAGCAGCGAGGTATCGATCCCAACTCGATTCGCATCATGATCCAGAACGATCCGCTGAAGGAGTACATCGCCCGCGGCGCCTACATCCTCCCCCCGCGGTACGCGCTGCGCTTCGCCTGTGATCTTGTCGAGTATGCGGTCGAGCACCTGCCGCGGTGGGAGCCCATCGAGTTCTGCGGATATCACATCCGCGACTCCGGCACCGATGCCTACCACGAACTGGGCATCACCATGGCCAACGCATGCGAGTACCTCGACGAGTTGCACGGGCGGGGGGTCGATATGGAGCGGGCGTGCGCCCAGGCGGTGCTGTTTCTCAGCGCCGATGTGCGGGTCTTTGCCGAGGCGGCCAAGTTCCGGGCCGCCCGGCGGATGTGGTCCCGTCTGGTGCAGGAGCGGTACGGGGTCAGCGCCGCTGGCTCCCGGGTCGCGATCTTCTGCTATACCCTCGGCGGCTCCCTGACCGCGCAGGAGCCGATGAACAATGTCGTCCGCGTCGCCTACCAGGCCCTGGCCGCGGCGCTCGGCGGCGTCCAGACCCTGGCCACTTCCTCCTACGACGAAGCGCTGGGCCTGCCCAGCGAGGCGGCGGTGCACCTCGCGCTGCGCACCCAGCAGATCCTCGCATACGAGACCGATGCAATCGAGTCGGTCGATCCGCTCGGCGGCTCGTACTTCGTGGAGAGCCTCACCAGCGAGGCTGAGGAGCGGGCCGGCCAGGTGCGCGCGCTCATCGATCAGCAGGGCGGGTCGGTGGCCGGGATCGAGTCGGGGTATCTGCATCGCCTGATCGCCGACATGTCGTACTCGGCCCTGCAGTCGCTCGAGGAAGGCAGCGTCACCCGCGTGGGGGTCAACCGGTTCGTCGCCGGCGGGGACAAGGGCACGCGCATCGAACCGGCGCGACAGTCCGATGGGACGGACGACGCGCTGGCATCGCTCGCGACGGTGCGGGCGATGCGTGACGAGGCGGCAGTGAAGGCGGCATTGGCCCGTCTGGACGCCGCCGCGGCCGGCACCGAGAACACCATGCCGGCGCTGCTGGAGGCGGCCCGCAGCTACGTCACGATGGGCGAGATGTGCGCCGTCCTGCGTAGACGGTGGGGTCGATGCCAGGTGACCTACTGAGCTGGCCGGCGGCGGCGTGGGTCGGGCCCGCGGTCCAAGGCGCCGTCGCCCAGCGGCTGTTCCGCCAGCCGGTACTTCTCCACCCGTCCGCTAGGCGTACGGGGCAGCTCGGCGAGCACCTCCAGGTACCGGGGGACCATGAAGTCCGGCAGCCGCTGCTCGCAGTAGCGGGCAACCTCCACCAGGTCCACGCTCGCCCCCTCGGCCGGGCTGATGACGACGCGTAGGTCGTCGTCGCCGACCTCGGACGGGTGGGGCAGCGCCGCCGCCTCGCCGACTCCGGGGTGCTCCCGGATCACCTGCTCGACCTCCCACGCCGATATGTTCTGGCCGCGGCGCCGGATCATGTCCTTGATCCGTCCTTTATAGAAGTAGTAGCCCTTCTCGTCCATCGCCGCCAGGTCGCCGGTGTGCAGCCACAGATCGCAGGTCGCGGCCGCCGTCGCCTCGGGCTTGTTGAGGTAGCCCATCATGATGCGCTGCGGCTGCCGCGGCCGGATGAGGATCTCGCCGACTCCGCCGACCGGCACCTCGTTGCCGTCTGGGTCGGCGAGCCGGACGTCCCATTCGTCGGAGACCTGTCCGCACGATTCCGGCACCGGCGGCTGTTCGACCCGGCTGAAGATGGCGTTGCCGGCCTCGGTGAGTCCATAGCCTTCGATGAGCCGCACGCCGAACCGCTCGGTGAACCCGGGGTCGTGGCGGGCGTTGTACATGCAGCGAAGCTTATGGTCCCGGTCGCGCGGAGTCAGCGGGGCGGTGATGAGCATGCGGGGCAGGCTGAACACCGAGTGCGCCACGGTGACGCTGTGCTGGCGAACGTCGTCCCAGTAGGCGCTCACGCTGAACCGGTCCCGCAGCACGATGCTGGCCCCGAGCAGCGCGACGGAGAGCACGCCGCGCAGCAGCCCCATGCTGTAGAACAGCGGCAGCGGTGAGTAGAGGACGTCGGAAGCGGTGAACTGGCAGATGCGGATGACCTCGAACGCCTTGGCCACCGCATGTCCATTGCTGATCATGATGCCCTTGGACGGGCCGGTCGTGCCGGAGGAGTAGACGACGCAGTGCAGATCCGCGTAGCCCACCTCGAGGTCGGGCTCGGCCTCGCCCGACCCGGACACGGCGGCGGAAAGGTCGACGACCTGGTCGCCTTCGGGCGTGGACGTCCCCGCTCCGCCGGTGACCAGAATCCGCCGTAGCGCACCCAGGCCCGGCTGCGATTCCCGTACCGCCGGAACCAGGTCGGAGTCGACTACCATGACCTGGCAACCGGCGTCGTTGAGCACGTACTCCAGCATGTAGCCGCGAAAGGCCGTGTTGACGAGCACCACGGCAGCACCGCGGTAGACCAGGCCGAAGTAGACGGCGATGTAGTCGATACTGTTCTGCATCATGATGGCGACAAGATCGCCACGCCCCAGGCCGACGCTCTGCAGAGCCGAGGCGTATCGCTTCGCCCGCCGGTGCATCTCGCCGTATGTCACCACCGCATCGCCGAACCGAACGAACGGGGCGTCGGGTGTGGTCGCGGCGCGGCCGGCGAGCAGCTTGGCAACGACCATCTCCGGCAGGGGTCGGTCGCTGTACGACATCACCGCGCTCCCACCGAGAGCAACCGGGTGATCTCCGCCACATCCGGGACAGGCTCCACGCTGGACATCGTCCCGATCAGCCGGTCGATAGCGGCCGCCGCGAGGCGCGGCGAGCAGCAGTCGCGCACCTTCTCGGTGAGCTCGTCAAGGCTCAGTGGCAGCTCTGGGTAGCCGCGTTGCACGTCCACACGCTCCGTGCGCCGCTCGCCGTCGGCGAGCTCGACGGTAACCACCGAGGCGAAGTAGGCGAGGTTCACCGGCAGCGACTCGTCGACGACGAAGTCGACCAGGTGCATCAGCCGGATCAGCTCCGGGTCCGCCGCCACCTCGTCGGTGTACTGGGACAGCCCTGCCCGCCCGTGCAGGAGGTAGACCGCGAGACTGAACTCCAGGCTGAACTTGCCCTCCAGCCCCGTCGTGGCGTCGTGGTGGACCAGGATGCTGGGCGCCAGATCGTTCATCCGCGCCTCGATACGCACCACGTTGTCCGGCCGGACTCGCGGGTCGGCCGTCAGGCGCTCCATCGCGTCCAGGGCCGGATGCAGCGCGCCGCAGCAGGCGTAGCGCTTGATACCGATGCCCGACACGACCAGCTCCATTGGCGCGCCGGGAGCGAAGGCCGCCCGCATCGCGTCACCCCTCTCCGGCGTGGTGAACACGTCAAGATATCCGTTGCGGCCATCGAAGATCTCCGGGTCCGCCGTGAACCCACGCAGGGCGAGTTCGGCGGCCTCAACCCCGTGCATTGCCGAGTGTCCCGCGTGCAGCGGCTTGACCATGGTGCCGAAGTTCTTGCGGATGCCTTTCGCCGACGCGGCGGCGATGCCGATGGCGTGGGTCATGCGGTCGGCGTCGAGACCGAGCAGTCGCCCCACGCCGGCAGCCGTGCCGAGCACGCCTACCGTGCCCGTCGTGTGCCAGCCGCGGGCGTAGTGCTCCGGGTTGATCGTGGCGCAGATGCGGGCCTGGACCTCGAACCCGGCGGCGTAGGCCGCCAGCAGCTCCGCGCCCGTGCGATGCTCCCGCTCCGCGACCGCGAGCAGAGCCGGTACGAGCGTCGCGCTCGGGTGGATCATTCGCAGCGACACGTCGTCGAAGTCGAGCGCATGCGCCGCGGTCGCGTTGGCCAAGGCGGCGAAGGCGGCCGGCGCCCGCACGGGCGTCCCGAGGATCGCTGAGTGGGGCGAGCCGCCGAGATCCCGCACCCAGTCGGTGATGACGCGGGCACACTCGTCGTCGGCCCCCGCCACGGTGCAGGCGAGCAGGTCCAGCAGGGCGAACCTCACCATCTGCTGGCTGGGCTCCGGCAGGTCGCCGAACTCGACGTTCAGGGCGGTGTCCACGATGCTTCGGGTCAGCGTGTCGGTCACGATTGCCGCTCCTCCACTCGCGTTTGCTCGGTGACGGTGAAGTAGATGAGGGACTGCCCGTCCGGCAACGCCCACGGCGCGGCGACACCGCGCAGGCCGACGCGGATCTCGTCCGGCGAGCTATCCGCCACGTTGGTGATGAGCTCCGGACCGGAGTCGAGCACGACCAGGGCGACGACGTAGGGCACCAGATCCGCGAACGGCGCGGTGAAGGCCCGGCGGTATACGCAGAAGCTCCAGATCTCGCCCGCGCCAGAGTCGGTTACCCAGCCGGCGTCGCGGCTCAGGCACTCCGGGCACAGCGGGGCCGGCGGGTAGCGCAGGTACCCACATCGCGCGCATCGCTGCAAGACCAGCTCGCCACCCGCGCTCCGTCGTCGCATCTCCACGACGTCGGCGGCGGGTGTAGCGTCGGCGAGGACACGTGCCCCGGCGGCGAGCAGATCGTTCACAGTGGTCATGCCGGAGCTCCGGCGGTCAGCGCGAGCGCACGCCGGGCGGCTTCCTCGCCGGCGATGCGTCCGAAGACGGTACCGCGTATCAGTCCCGCCCCGGCCGGGTAGTTGTGGTAGAAGAACCCGCCAGTGATCTCCCCGGTGGCGTACAGGCCAGGCATCGGATGACCGGCACTACTGAGCACGCGGGCGTGCGCGTCGACCCCGACGCCGCCGTAGGTGAACGTGATTCCACAGGTGACCGGATACGCCACGTACGGCGGCTGGTCGATGCGCTGGGCCCAGTTGGACTTCGCCGGCACCAGGCCGTCCGTGCCCTTGCCGTCGAGGACGGCGGCGTTGAACTCTCCGTCCCGGACCGACGCGTTGTACTCGGCGATCGTCGACGTGAGAGCGGCCCGGTCGACGCCGATACCGCCGGCGAGTGCCTCGATGGTATTCGCCACCACCGACGTCGAGCCGAGCTCGTACCGTGGCTCGATCAGGCCGACCGTGCGCTGGTCGAAGATCTGGTAGGCACGGCCCTCCGGTTGGCGGAGCACCTCGCGGCCGATCTTCGCGTACGTCAGCAGCTTGAAGTCCGAGCCCTCGTCGACGAAGCGATGTCCATCCACATTGACCATGATGCCGTACGGGTAGGAGAGCCGGGTCGTGAGGGCACCGACGCGTAGGTCCCCCACGTCGGCCGACCCAGCGTCGACCGGAACGGCGTGGGCGCCGGACCAGTGGCCGACCGGGGCCGCACCCATCGCCAGCAGCTGCGCGAGGATCTCGCCCGTGTTGTGCCGGGTGCCCCGGGCCTTGGCCAGGTCCCACGACGGCCCCAGGTACGACGCTCGCGCGGCGGGGTTCGCCTCAAACCCGCCGCTGCCCAGTACGGCGGCGGCGGCATCCACGGCGGAGGGAGTCCCATTGAACCGCACGGCCAGCTGGACCCGCTCCCCGGGCGCCTCGACGCCGACCACCTGCGCGTCGTAGCGAATGTCGACACCATGCCGCTCCGCCGCGGCGAAGAGCGCCGCCACCAGACCTTCGCCACCTCCCCGCACCTTGACCATGGCGCGGTCGGGCCAGTTGATGCGCCCCGCGTGCTCGACGTACTTCTCGTACAGCTCGTAGGTGACGCCATGCTTCGCGAGCCATCGCACCGCGTCGTTCGACCCGGCGGCCAGCATCTCGATGAGCGCCCCGTCGCACCGCCCGCCGGACAGGCGGCTGACGTCGGCGACGTACTGCTCGGCCGGGTAGGGTCCCGCGTCTAGCTGCTCCGGAGTGAAGCCGCTCAGATCCTCGAGGATGCCCAGGACATCCTCCTTGGACGGAAACGCGAAGCGGAGCAGGCCGCCGGTGAACCGGCTGTTCCCGCCCCGCTCGGCGTAGGGCGCCTTCTCCAGGACGAGCACCCGCGCCCCCGCCTGCGCCGCGGTGATTGCGGCGCACAGCGCCGCGTTGCCGGCGCCGACCACCGCGACGTCGGTGTGGATCACTTCGCTCATCGGGTTCCCCTTCCCGCCATGAGGGTGGTGAGCGCCCGGACGTCATCGCCGCGCTCGAGGTGGACGATCAGGTCGAGCAGTGCCGCCACACCCCGGTCGTCGAGCGCGTGGGCGGCCAGGCGCCGGTACTTGTCGATGATCGCGGTCGGCGGCACCGGGTCGTCCACGCCCCCCCGACGCCGGCCCCGGTCGCCGCTCAGCGTCACACCGGTGCCGGTCAGCACCTCGACCCGCACGGCGTGCCGGCCGTCGGCGCCGAGCTCGTCGAAGCGGGTCTCGGGCGTGACCTCGACCCGCGCGGCGAGCTTGAGCAGGTCCGGCTCGGCGAGCAGGTCGTCGGCGAACTGGTCCACCGCGACCGCGCCGAAGATGAGCATCGCCGCCACGCAGTACTGGAAGCTCATCTGCGCCGCGGTAGCGCCCTTTGGCCGGTAAGGAAAGCCGCAGTGCAGGAAGGCGTGCGTGGTGCAGCGCACGCGTACCGACGCCACGTCGGGCGCCGCCACCTTGTGCTTCGCGATGAGGTCCTCGAGCACGTCCAGACTGCTGTGGATGGCGGCGCAGGCGGCGTGCCGCTTGAACTCGATCTCGCCGGAGTGCCACACCGTACCGAGGCCGGCCGTCAACCGCGCGGGGTCGGAGGCGGGGGTACCCAACGTCGTGAGCAGGCCGCCGAAGGTCGCCTCGAAGACGTCTACTATTCCGGTGAACCCCTCGGCGGCCAGGGCGGCGGCACGGACCCCGGTCTGCCCGGCCAGCCCAGCGTGCATGCGCTTGACCATCGCGCCCTCCTGGGCCGCCATCAGGCCGGACGCCTGCGTGCCGGCGATGCCGAGGGCGTGCACAGTGCTCCCCGGGCCGAGGTCGCGCAGGCGGGCCGCGGCAGCGGCCGCACCGAACACCCCGGCCGTCCCTTGTGGGTGGTATCCGGCGGTAAAGTGCCCCTGGCCCAGCGCTGCCCCCACCCGGGTGCACACCTCGTATCCCGCGACGATCGCGGTGAGCAGCTCCGCGCCGGTGACCGTCCTCGGCAAAGACTCCGCGACGGCCAGCGCCGCCGGCACGACCGCGGCGCTGGGATGATGGAACGAGGCCTTGTGGAGATCGTCAATCTCGGCCGCGTGGGCCGCCGTCCCGTTCGCCAGGGTGGCGAGTGTGGCGCTCGTCCGCAGCGTGGTTCCCCAGAGCGTCGCGGCCGGTCCCGCCTGCTCGGACCGGACGTACCGGTGCGCCAGCTGGGTCCACGGCAGCGTCGTGCCGTAGAGGGCGCATCCGAGCAGGTCAACCAGGGCGAGCTTCACATGCTCGATAACGGATGACGGGATATCCGCGAAGCTCAGCTGGGAGACGAACGTGGCCAGCCGGGCGGTCGGGCCCTCGTCCGTCGCTGCGACCGCGCCGGTACCGGGACAGGTGTCGGGGACGGTCATGGCGCACGCCTCCCTCAGCTGGGAACCGCTGTGCCGAGAATCGATACAGCGGCCTTCTCGAAAGCCTTCGCGGAGCAGTACTGGGCGACGTGGGCGTCGGCGACCTGCCGCGCGCCGCACTCCCCCCGCAGCTGGCGCACCGCCTCGCACAGGTGCAGCCAGCCCCACATGTAGCTCTCGGAGAGCTGCCCGCCGCTGGTGTTGACCGGGAGGTCTCCGCCCAGGCGGGTGTGACCCGCGGCGACGAACGGGCCGGACTCGCCCACCGCGCAGAAACCGAACCACTCGAGCATCTGCAGCACATAGACACTGGTTGGATCCTGGATGTACAGCACATCGACGTCATCCCGGCGCACGCCGGCCCGGGGGTAGATGGCGTCGCCGAGCGACCGGATCCACGGGCGTAGCAAGTTGTCTGGATTCTGGTGCAGCCGCAGCCCGGTGACCTCGTCGATGCCGAGCACGTACACGGGCGGGCGTGGCCGGTCCCGCGCTGCCTGAGCGGTGGTGACGATGAGCGCGGCGCCACCATCCGAGATCATGCACACGTCCGGCCTGCGCAGCGGCTCGACAAGGTAAGGCGCGGCCAGATAGTCCGCAAGGGATAGGTCCTGGGTGAAGATGGCGAGCGGGTTCAGCTTCGCGTTGTGCCGTTGGTTCACCGCGATGTGCCCCAGCTGCTCCTCGGTGGTGCCGTACAGGTGGGCGTGCCGCTGGAAGGCCAGGGCCGCGGGACCCGCGATGTTCACGAACCCGTGCGGCTCGTAAAGGGCGGAGCCCGCCCCCGCCCCGGTGGCGAACCGGTTGCCGGCCGTCCGCTGGTTGGTGCCATACAGGATGGCGATCGTGTCGGCGAGGCCGCTGGCGATCGCCATGACCGCCAGGTGCAGGGAGAAGTTGCAGGTGCCGTAATCCAGCGTGGCGCCGTAGCGCGGATTCAGCCCGGCGAGCCGCCCGATCTCGGTGTCGATGCCGAAGTCGCCATGCGACCGGCAGGTGATGAGACCGTCGATGTCGGCCTTCTCGAGCCCGGCGTCGGCGAGGGCCAGAGCGAGTGCCTCGATCGCGATCTCGTCGGCACCGCGCCCCGCAAGCTCGCCCTGCTGCGTCGTGCCGACGCCCACGATCGCTGTCGCGCCGCGCAGCGCGGCCCACCGGTCGTTCGCGCCCCCGGCGCGGTGTTCACCGGTCATGTGACCAGCAACGGGTTTACCGGGCTGCCCACGCCACGGGAGATGCGCAGGGGGGCTACGACGAGCATGCCGGTGGTGACGCCGGCCATCGCCGGCTGGCGCAGGTCGAGCATCTCGATGAGCGTGACCCCGAGCTCACACACCAGCCGTGCGTGCAGCGGTGGCAGCGCACCCCGCCGCCCGGGAGCCTCGACCGCGATGTTGTCCGCCCCGACCACGGCGATGTCATGCGCCGCGAACCAGTCTGCCGTCCCGGGAGCGACGACGGCGAACCCGCGCTCATGAAGCGGCTCCGCCGCCAGCGCGGCGTCCATCCAGCCGGTCCGGAACAACAGCGCGTCGCCGGGCTCCGGTCGGGCGCCGACCCGGGCGAAGTGTGCCTCGATGTCATCTACCGTGATGTCGCTGTTGCGGTCGCCGGCCCGATCCGCGAAGTCCAGCAGATGGGCGGTGGTGACGATGCCGCCGAGCTTCTCCACGCCCAGCCGCCCAGCCCCGCTGCTGCGCACCTCGCGGTACGAGAAACCGTTGTAGAGGCGCCCCCCCGACCACATGTGGGCCAGCCCATCGATGTGTGTCGTGCCCTGCGGATAGAGAGTGAGGTAGTCGTCGGCGGTGCCCCAGTCGTGACGCTCCAGCGCCGCGAAGTCGCCGCCGTCGTGGACCATGAAGTGCATCGGCGCGGTCCGCTCACCACCGACGGGTGCGTTGCGGCGCAGCTCAATCCCGAGCTCGTAGACGCCACCCTGCCGAGGCCCGCGGCAGGCGGCCAGGACGCGATCGCCGGTAATGAGGTTGACCGCGCCGCGCTCGTCTTCCGCCCCCCAGCGGCCCCAGTTTCCGGGGCCTCGCACCGGGTCCAGCGCGCCGACCGGGTCGTCCGCTCCCGCCATGTGCCTGCGCTTTCACGTGTGGATAAAGCTTCCACATTGTAGACGGCATCAAAGTTCCGTGTCAACCCCGGCGAGGCGTACGCCGTAGCGCCGCGGTGAGGGGCTCGACCGTCGGCAGCGTCTCCAGCTGGTCGAGCTGAGTGACGAGCCACGCCACCTCGGGATCGGCCAGCCCGCCCCAGCGGGCGCAGTCGGCGAACTTCGCGAGCAGCTCGCGTTCGGGCAGCAGTTCACCGAACCCCCGGCCGGCGGGGGCATCGACGGCTGCGCTTGCCGCCGAGCCGTCGGTCCCCACCACGCGCAGGACGCATGGCCAGCGCATGTCGGGTCCGGCGGCCGCACCGGCTCGGTCGCGCACCCGCACCCGGCTGGCGAGGTCTCGCACGCGAGGGTCACCGACCCGCTCGTCGCTGAACTGCGCCATCCCGACCATCCGGTCGACGAGCGCGACCGTGACGCAGTGCTCGAGGTTGAACCGCGCCTCGGTGCCGGTCCGCGGCGGATGGGTGATGACCAGCCGCCGGACGTACGGGTCAACCGTGCAGATAATCTCATCGATCTCTTCGGACACCCGCTCGGTGGCGGCGAGCCGCAGCGCCGCTTCGATCGGCGCCTGCGTGACGCCGCACGAGGGGTACCGCTTGATGGAGAGTCCCCCCACGGCGGCGGTGAAGGAGCGGTCGAGCGCGTGCGACAACCGCAGCGCCCCACCGCCGTGAGCCTCGACGAACCCCGCGAGGACGCCGGACCCTCCGGTGAACCCGCGCTCGGCCAGGGCCGCCGCCAGGATTCCCGTCTGCGCGGCGGTGCCCGCGTTCATCGCCTTGCCCATCGAGCCGAAGACGCTGCGCATCCCGCTGGCACGGTTGGCTGCGATGGCAACGGCGTGGGCGGTCCGCTCGGCGGTGTGGTTCAGCAGCCTCGCCACGCCGAGAGCGGCCCCGATAGCCCCGATGGTCGCGGTGGGGTGCCATCCGGCCGAGTAGTGATCCGGATTGATCCCGCCGGCGATCGCGGTGGCGGCGTCCAGCGCGTACAGGTAGGCCGCGATGAGCTCCGCGCCACTGCTGGCCCGCTGCTCGGCCACCGCGAGCAGTGCGGGCAGCAGCACGGCGGTCGGATGCGTCATCGACGGGTGGTGGGAGTCATCGAAGTCGAGCGCGTGCGCGGTAGTGCCGTTGACGAAGGCGGCGGCCGCGGGCGAGGTCGTGAACCCGCGACCCAGCGCGGTACTCGTGCCGACGGCCGCCTCGGCGCGCACCTGGTCGGCGACGATCCGGCCCGACGGCTCCGCCAGCCCGGCGAGGATCACGCCGAGGCAGTCCCGGATGGCGAGCTTGGCGACCCGGACCGCGGGCGCGGGCAGCCGGTCATACCCGCCGCCTGCCACGTACGCCGCCACCGCCGCCTCGGTCGCGACCGGATCCCCGTCGCCACCGGCGATGACCGGAGCCCGGCCGCTGCCGACGGCGGCGGCCGGGCGGTCTCCGGTCATCGCCGGTGCAGCAACAGCGGCAGGCGCTGGAAACCGCAGTGCGTCGCGGCCGCGGCGATCCGCACGCTGGGCGTGATCCCGGGCTTGATAGAGGTATAACGGTCAAGCACAGCGTTGAGGCTGATTCGGGCCTCCAGCCGGGCAAGCGGCGCTCCGATGCAGAAGTGGGCGCCGTGGCCGAAGGCCAGGTGCGCGCGGCGCGCCCGGCTCGGTTCGAAGTCGTCGGGATCGGCGAAGGCCTCCGGATCGCGGTTGGCCGCGCCGTAGCACAGCAGCACCTGCGCCCCGGCGGGGATCGTCGTTCCGCCGAGGGTGACCTGGCGGGTCGTGATGCGAGCCATCCACTGGACGGGACTCTCGAAGCGCAGCACCTCCTCGACCACCGCTTCGACGAGCGACCGGTCCGCGCGCAGCCGGTCGACCCAGTCGGGTCGGTGGGCGAGCAGGTTGAACAGGTTGCCGAGCAGGTTGGTGGTGGTGACGTTTCCGGCGACCAGCAGGAGCGCGCAGATGCCGGAAACCTGCTCCTCGGTGAGGTGCTCCCCGTCCACTTCAGCCTGGACCAGGGCGTTGATGAGGTCCGGCCGAGGGTCTGCCCGCCGCCGGTCGGCCTCCATGACGAAATATTCGACCAGCGCGGAGTTCGCCGCCCGCGCATGGCTCAGCGAGTCCGCGAGGGCCGGATCCGTCTCGGCGCCCGAACCGCTGGCCCCGATGAGGTACGTGCGCTGGTCGGACCACTCCTTCAACTGAGCGAGGTCAGCTTCCTCCACACCCATCATCCGGCCGATCACGGCCATCGGCAGCCGGTCGCAGAAGCCGGCGATCATCTCGACCTCGCCCGAACCGAGCTCCCCGAGCATCCGGACCGCGGTGGCGACCACCCAGTCCTCCAGCGCGGCGACCCGCCCGGGTGTGAAAGCCGTGTTCACCAAACGCCGGTGCTTCGTGTGCCACGGCGGGTCCTCGAAGATGATCGGAGTCTGGCTCAGCGCCGGGTTGTTGGAGTTGCTGTGGTCCGACGAGAACGTCGCCGGGGCCGCCACCGCTCGCATGACATCCTTGTGCCGCAACACAAGCCAGCGGTCGCCCGCGAGAACGGGGCCCCGGTTGCGCAGCCGGGCGTACTGGGGGAACGGATCGACCACCCACTCCGGCGAGAGCACGCCCACCCCGTCCCCACCGGATTGGGCAGCCGGACCACTAACCATCACGTGGTCATGTATACCATAATGTGGCAGACTTCTCAAGCGCCCGAGTCTCGTCCGGCACGGGCCAAGCGACGAAAGGAGCACACGTTGGTCGAGCATAGTGGACAGTTTCAGAGTCGGGTTGTCGCCGTCACCGGGGGTGCCCAGGGGCTGGGCCGGGCGATCGTCGCAGCCCTCGCGGCTCAGGGCGCATCACTGGCCGTCCTCGACCGCAACGGCGACGGCGCGCAGACGGCGGCCGCGGAGACGGTCACAGGCGGGGCTACCGCGATCGGCGTCACCTGCGACGTCACCGACATGAACGCCGTCGAGGCCGCGGTCGCGGAGGTGACCGCGCGGTTCGGCCGCGTCGATGCGCTCGTCAACAACGCGGGGATCCTGCCCCGACGGCCGCTTGCGGAGGAGACCGTCGAGACCTGGGAGGAAACCCTCCGCGTCAACCTGCGCGGGCCGTTTCTCTGCACCCAGAAGTTCGGGGCCGTCATGAAGGCACAGGGCGGCGGGGCGATCGTGAACATCGCCTCCATCGGCGGCACCGTGCCGACCGTCGACGCCGGCGCCTACTGCGCGAGCAAGGCCGGCGTCCTCGCCCTCACCCGGCAGACCGCCCTGGAGTGGGGCGAGGCCGGCATCCGGGCCAACGCCGTCAGCCCGGGCTACATGCAGACCGCGATGACCGAGGACCGCTACGCCATCCCGGGCCTGAAGGAGCTGCGCGCGTCGGTGGTCCCGCTCGGTCGGGTCGCGGGCCCCGAGGACGTCGCCGGCGCCGTCGTGTTCCTGCTCAGCGACGAGTCCTCATACATCAACGGCCATGAAGTTGTCGTCGATGGCGGGCTGACGCTCACCACCACGCGGCGCGTCTCCCCGCCGACCTGAGCGGAGCGCGCTCCCCGCCCCGGGCAGCCGCTCCGGGCAGAAGTCTCAGCTCGCCGGCATCGACGCGACGGCGCCGGCCATCGTCTCGGCGATGGCGTCGAGTGACCAGCCGGACGGGGTCGGAAGTGCCACGGGCCGGGCTCGCTGTACGAGCTCGAGTCGCACGCCGTCGAAGCCGAGCACCGCGCCATTGAGATGCGCCGAACGGTCGTCGAGCAGGTAGGCGACCAGCGGAGCCACCTCCTCCGGAGGACGGGCGCCGGGGCGCGGCGCTCCGCGCACCCGGCTCATCCTGGTCAGCGCGCGCGGCCGGACGCAGTTCACGCGCACGCCGGTGCCGGTCAGGTCGATCGCCCAGCTGTAGGTGAGCGACATGATGGCGCCCTTGGTAGCCGAGTACGTGGAGGCGCCAGCCAGGCCGAGCGCCGCGCTCGACGTCGTCGTGACGATGGCGCCGCTGCCGGCGCGGACCATGTGTCGCATCGCCCGCACGCCGATGTGCAGCGTGCCAAGCAGGTTGCTCTCCACGCTCGCCCGGATCTGGTCGGCCGTCTCCTGTTGAGCCGGGACCACGTGATATAGACCGGCGTTCGCCACAACGCCGTGCACCGACCCGTACTCGGCCACCGTCCGGGCCACGAGCTCGCCGGCGAAGTCCCAGTCGCTCACCGAGCCGACCACGGCCAGGGCGTCGCCGCCGGTGGCGCGGATCTCGCCGGCGACACCGTGTGCGTCCTCGTCCCGGTCGTTCACCACCACCCGCGCGCCGAGCCGGGCCAGGTGCCGCGCGTAGCTACGACCAAGGCCGCGCCCGGCACCGGTGATGATGACCGCCCGTCCGACCAGGCTCGTGTCACTCATTGCTGCCCCGCAATCAATCAGTACCTATGGCTACGGATCGCTGCGACGGTGGCCGCGACGATTCGCTGCAGGCTGGGATCCCGCCAGCCCTCCGGGGTGAGCCGGTTACGCAGTACCGCGAACCCCGCGCCCAGGTCCACGTCCGCCCACGCGATGCTGCCACCAGCCCCCGGATGGCCGAAGCGCCCGTGCGCCCCGTCCAGCGGCGCGGACTGGGGCGCGCGGGTCGAGCCCGATACCCAGAAGCCCAGCCCGCGCGGCACCGCCCGCCCGACCACGGCGTCGGGCCGCTCCTCCCAGATGCTCGCGCCCCGCGCCGTCCAGCCCGCCGGCGTCGCCCGGGTGAGCCAGTCGTAGACGCGGGCCAGGGCGAGGGCGGTGCCGACCGCGCCGGCCCCGGGCAGGCACGCCTGCCGCACGTCCGAGCGCCCGTACACCTCCGGTCCGGTGTCCAGGTGCTCCGGAATCGCCCGGCGGTACAACGCGGCGTCCGTGCGCTCGCGACCGCGCATGCCGACCAGGTCGACGATCCGGTGCTCCTGCTCGGCCGGCACGCCGAGCCAGACGTCCTGCGCCCCCGCCGGATCCAGGACCAGGCGACGCACGATGGCGTCCACGCCGGATCCGGAACCGTCGGTTCGACGGAGCACCTCGCCGACGAGCCAGCCGTACGTGTAGGCGTGGTAGGCGACCTGACTCCCGGGCGGCCACAACGGAGTCAGCGCCGCGACCGCCGCCGCCATGGCGTCCCAGTCACACATGGCCTCGACCGTGGTGCCCTCCGGCATCTGGGGTATACCCGCCGTGTGCGTGAGGATGTGCCGCAGGCTCACCTGGTCCTTGCCCGCCGCGGCCAGCTCGGGCCAGACCCGGGCCACCGGCTCGTCGAGTCGCAGCGCTCCGGCATCGAGCACGGCGAGGCAGGCCGCAGCGACGATCCCCTTGGTGGCCGAGAACATGGGGAACAGTGAGTCCACCGTCACCGGGCGGCGCCTCGGGAAGCCGGTGAAGCCGCCGACGACGTGGACGACCACCCGGCCGTCGACCACGGCCGCGACCTGGACGCCGAGCTCCTCGCCCCCGGCCAGGGACTCCCGTACGGCGGCACCGACCAGATCATCCACATCGGACACGGTGGTGACGGGGGGCTCGGTGTCCATGATCATTGCGGCGGGACGGGCGGGAACTCCACGTTGGGGCTGATGCGCAGGGGGAACGACCCGCCATTGATGTGGATGTCCTGGCCCGTGATGTAGGCGGCGTGCTCGCTCGCCAGCCACCAGCACAGCTCGGCGAGCTCGTCCGGCTCGCCCTGGCGTGCGACTGCGGTCGCCGCGACCAGGTACTCCCGCATGCGCTCCCACTCCGGGTAGATCGCCGGATCCCGAGGAGTCCGGAAGCTGCCGGGCAGCACGGTGTTCACCGTGATGCCGTAATGGGAGAACTCTACCGCGACGGCCCGGGAGAGGCCCTGCAGGCCGGCCTTGGCCACCGTGACATGGGACCGGTTTCCCCACCCCCAGTAGGCGTCCAGGCCGGAGATGTTGAGCACCCGTCCGAACCCCTGGGCCCGCATGCCCGGCAGCACCTGCTGTAGGCAGCGCACCGCACCCAGCACGTTGGCGCTGAGCACCCGCGTCCAGTCCTCCTCGGCGAGGTCCAGGAACGCGCCGATCGGCCGGTAGGCGGCGTTGTTAACGAGCACGTCGACGGTCGGTGCTTCCCGCAGCACCTCGCCGAAGGCTGCCGCTACCGACTCCGGGCTCTCCAGGTCGATGTGCAGCGGCCGCCCCGTCCCGCCGGTGGCGCCGATCTCGACGACCAGTTTCTCGACCCGCTTCCGCCCGTTGAGGTAGCCCAGGTAGACCAGGTCGCCACCGGCGGCGAACCGCCGTGCGATCGGGCCGCCCAACCCGCCACTGGCGCCGGTCACGACGACGACGCGCTGCCTGTCCACCTAAAAACCTCCACGATTGTCGGTGCTGGGCCACGTTCTGACTACTTTGACTTAGGGGTCGCTCGGTTCGCGCCGGGGTTGGCGATCGCCATGCCGGCGGTCAGCTTGCTGAAGCTGGCTAGGACGAGGCACGCCACGGCGACGATGATGAGCGCGAAGGCGGCCGCGTCCGTGATAGAGCCATACTGCCAGCGCAGGAACAAGACGGGCGTCGCTACCTCGTACCCCGGCCCGGACAGGAACACGACCAGCGAGAGCTGGCGGATCGTGGCGAGGAAGACGAAGGCACCACCGGCGATCAGCGTCGGCCACAGCAGCGGCACCAGGATGCGTCGCACCACGGAGGTGGGGTTCGCACCGGCGACACTCGCCGCCTCCTCCAGCTCCGGGTGCAGCGAGATGACCCCGGCATGTCCGTAGCGCATACCATAGGGCAGGTAGTGAATCACCAGTGCGATCAGGATGATGTACTCGGTTCCGTACAGACCAATAGGGATTGTCAGGGAGGTACGTAGCACGGCGAGACCCAGCACGAGCCCTGGCATGACCAGCGGCAGGGCCATAATGAAGTCGAGGCTCTTGGTGACGTTGTTGCGACGCCGCACCAGCTGCCACGCGGCGAGACCGGCCAGCACCATGACCGCCACGGCGGCGCCGGCGCCGAGCACCACGCTGTTGATGAGCGAGCGGACCACCTCCGGATCCCGCGCGACGGCGGCGTACGTGGCGGTCGTGAGGTCGCCGAACGCACTGAGGCTCGGCGGCTTGTACCGCTCGAGGAATGACGCCCAAACGATCATGAGAACCGGCGACACCTTCAGCAGCGGCACACCGACCGCGAACACCGCGGCGACGTACTTCCACCGGCCGAGGTCCACCCGCGACGGTCGGTACGCCTTGCCTCGCACCGTCGCGTACCGATGGGACCGCGCGGTCGCCCGCTGGTAGTTGATCAGGCCCGCGATGGTGATGATCATCATGATGATCGAGAACGCCGAGGCCGCTCCGTAGTCGGCGACGCCACTGCGGATCTCGGCAAAGATCTCGGTGCTGAGCACGGTGATCCGCGCCGGGGACCCGATGAGCGCGGGGACCTCGAACGACTCGATGGTCAGGATGGCCGAGAGGAACAGGGCCGCCAGCACCGCGGGGCGGATCAGCGGCAGCGTGATCTTCAGGATCGTCTGCACCCGCGAGGCGCCCGACATGGCCGCGGCCTCCTCGAGCCCCGGATCGGCGCTGCGCATAGCCGGGACGATGAGCAAGAAGATGACCGGGAGCATCGTCATGGCCTGAACGAAGATCATCGACCCCATCGTGTAGATGGGGAACTCGAAGTCACTCCCGGTCAGGCCCTGTACCACGGAGTTGAACAGGCCGGTACCCGGGCCGAGGAAGAGCAGCCAACCCATGCCCTGGATGAACGTGGGCACCGCGAACGAGATGATCAGGAGGGCGTAGACCGCCCGCCGGCCAGGGGTGTTGGTGCGCTCCACGAGCCACGCCAGGATGGTGGCGACGGTCACGACCGTGAGCGCGGCGCCGACCCCGAAAATCACGGTGTCCTTGATGGACATCCAGGCGTGTTCGTCGGTGAGGACGTCGGCGAAGTTCTCCCAGGTGAACTCGCTGTAGCGCAGCGTCCGCCCATCGGCGAAGGCGGACATGACGAGGATAACGACCGGCGGGAGAACGAGAAGCCCGACGACGAGCAGCAGGAACAGCGAGAGCGACCGGCTGCGCAGGCGACGCCCGACCGAGGTGAGCGTGCGAGGCGGCCGCGAGGGTGGCCCGGCCGCCGGGGCGGGTCGAGTCGTCGTGACGGTCATGATGCCGCCTCCGCGGAGGTACGTACGTCGGCGGTCATGCCAGCGCCCGCTCAGCCGCCTCGTCGACCGGCGCCTCGGCCCGGTCGTCGCGAAGCACTAGGCATCGGCCTGGGGTGATATTCAGCGCGAACCGGCTGCCGGGTTGGTACTGCGTCGCGCCGGCGGGCACCCGGATGCGCAGCTCCTGTCCGAGGGTCTCCACGAGCAGGTCGACCGACTCGCCCAGGAAGACCCGCGACCGCACCGTCCCGATGAGCGACCCGTCTGCGGCCGATCCACTGGGTAGCGGGGACGTCCGCACGGCCTCGGCCCGCACGACGAGGACAACCGCCTCGCCAGCGACGAGCTTGCCGCTAGCGGAACCGACGACGCTGACGTCCCCACCGAGTGCCACCGTGACCGGCGCATCCTCGTCCGCGGCCTCGGTCGCGGTTCCGGGCAGGAGGTTCGCCGACCCGACGAAGTCGGCCACGAAGCCCGACTGGGGCCGGTTGTAGATGTCGTCCGGCGTTCCCCGCTGGACGATGACGCCGTCGCACATGATCGCAATCTCGTCCGAGAGGCCGAGCGCCTCGCCCTGGTCGTGCGTGACGTAAATGGCGGTGATCTCGATCTCGGTCTGTAGTCGCTTGATCTCGAAACGCATCTGCTCGCGGAGCTTCGCGTCGAGGTTGCTGAGCGGCTCGTCGAGCAGCAGGAGCCTGGGCTTGCCGACGATCGCCCGGGCGAGGGCGAGCCGTTGCTGCTGCCCGCCGGAGAGCTGGGTCGCCGACCGCTTTCTCAGATCGGCCATGTGCATCATCTCCAGCGCCTCGGCGACGAGGCGGGAGCGCTGCGCGGCGGGCAGCCGCAGCTTGCGGGGGCCGACGGTGAGCGGGAACTCCACATTCTCCCACGCGGTCATGTGCGGCCAGATGGCGTACGACTGGAACACCATGCCGATTGCCCGCCGGTGGGCCGGGACCACTAGTCCGGCCTCGCGGTCGTAGACATCGACACCGTCGATCGTGATGCGCCCGGAGTCCGGGTGTTCCAGGCCTGCCACACACCGCAGGGTGGTCGTCTTGCCGCAGCCGGACGGGCCGAGCAGGGTGAAGAAGCGCCCCGCCGGCACATGGAACGAGACGTCGTTGACAGCTGCGACCCGTCCGCGTTCCTGGGCGGTGAAGGTCTTGAACAGGTTCTCGGTGCGCAGCATGAGCGGCCTCAACGGTCGGGGCTCGGAGGCTCGGGCCGCCGGTGGAACGCCACACGCGGGCGCCGTTCCACCGGTAGCCCGAGCCACGTGCCTAGTTGCGGATGAACTGGTTGCGGAAGTCTTCCAAGTGCGCAGCGGCGGCCTCAGGGTAGTCGTCAAAACCCTCCACGATAGACGGTTCTGAAGACGGAATCACGTTCCAGGTGGACTGGTCGGTACCCTCGATCTCGAAGTACAGGCGCGGACCGTCCTTCAGCGGCGAGAGGGCGCCGTACTCGTGCCACACCTCCTGGCCGCCTCCTGGCTGGGTGTCGATCATCCAGTCGACCAGCAGGGTCGCGGCGCACGGGTGCGGTGCGTGTGCGGAGATCGAGAAGTCCGAGTAGAAGCCGACCATCGGATCGAGCGAAACGAACCGGAACGGCAGACCCTGGGCGAGGAAGTCGTTCTGGTGGTAGCTCGCCGAGACGCTCCACGCGATCGGGAACGTACCGGCCTCCATGAGGTCGGCGACACCGCGAGAGGAGACGCCCTCGGTCACGGCGACGTTGTTGGAGAACTCCTCCATGAACTCGTCCCCCAGCGTGGCCCTGGCCACCGCGTAGGTGACCGGCGTGCTCGTGTCGTAGCCGCCCGCGATCTTGCCCTCCCACTTGGGGTCGGCCAGGTCCTCATATGAGGTCGGGATGTCGTCTCCCGTGACGAGGTCGGGGTTGTAGGCGGCGCCCATGATGAACCCGTTCGCCGACACGGAGTACGGTGTCACCAGATCGTCCAGCACCGCCTCCGTGTTGGGCGAGCTGTAGCGGGCGAAGTAGGTCGAGTCGCGCACGATGTTGCCGTAGATGTCGCCGTAGACATCGAAGTTGTGGACGTCCGCCTCCTCCTCCTCGATGATCTGCTGCACGAGCTGGTTGGTGGCGGTGTTCACCTCCATCTCCACACCCTGGTACTTCTCCTCGAAGGCCGGAGCGAGCAGGTCCTCGGCCACGGACGAGCTTGTGTAGAGGGTGACGCTGCCCTCGGTCTTGGCGCAGTCGAACAGGTACTGCTCGCGATCTGCGTCTGAGTAGTTGGTGATCTGTTCAACCTCGGAGAACGGGGCGTCCGCAGACACGGCCCTGTCGGGTTCCTCGGCGCCACATGCGGAAGCCAACAAGACGGCGCCTGCCAAGGCGACCGCTGGTTGGAGCTTTCGTAGATCCTTCACGGACGAATCCTTCCCGGCTCAGTGGGGCGCGCACTCGGGCGTTGCTGGCGGCCGGCCCGGGTCCATCGGCCACTGCCCCCTCCGGGGGCGACTTCTACGTTGTGGAAGTATTTACCACATGAATCGCACTGTCAAGAGTTCACACGGAGGAAACCGCCCGGACATAGGGCACGAATCGGTAACGGCGCAGTGCAACCCGCCCAGGTCACTCCGGTGACGGCCGCCGACTGCCGGCGGTTGACAAGCCGTGGCCGTCTCATCATGATGTGGTGAAAATAGCTTTCACTATACGGTAGCGACGGTAAACTGATGACGAACGATCTGCTGGACGGGGACCAGGTCTTCTCCGATCTGCGCATCATCGACCTGTCGCGGTGGGTGGCCGGAGAGTTCGCCACCAAGCTCTTCGCGGACTTCGGCGCCGACGTGGTCAAGGTGGAGCGCCCGGACGAGGGCAGCCTCACCCGCGCCTGGGGGCCGTTCCCGAAGGAGGTTCCCGATCGCGAGCGCAGCGCGCTCTTCCTGCACCTCAACACATCCAAGCGGTCGGTCGCCCTCGACTTGGCCGACCGCGGCGACCGGGCCGTGCTGCTCGACCTGGTCGCGGGGGCGGACGCGGTCGTCGAGTCCTTCCGGCCGGGCGGCTTGGAGCGTCTGGACCTGGGGCCCGCGACCCTGCTCGCCGCCAACCCGGCCCTGGTGTTGACCCGCATCACTGCGTTTGGGCAGAGCGGACCGTACCGTGACCGCGAGGCGACCGGCCTGGTGCTGCAGGCAATGGGCGGTCCTATGCACTCCACGGGTGACGCGCACCGCGCACCGCACCGCAAACCGGGCAACCTCGAGCACTACTCCATCGGACGCTATGCGGCCGAGGCGACCCTGGCCGGGCTCATCCACGCGCGGCGGGCCAGCACGGGCTGCGTGGTGGACGTGTCGGGACAGGAGGCCCTGCTCGCCAGTGGCGACCGACGCGCCTCGTACCTGCTCGCCGCGTCGTACGCCGCCACCAACGCGCCCCGGGGCATTCGCAGTGCCCACCGTGGGCAGTCCAAGCTCACCGGCCCTTTCCCTACCAGGGACGGGTACGTGATGGTCTACGTGACCAACCAGGCCTTCTCGGACCGCCTCGTGGACCTGGTCGGCGAGTCGGATCCCGACTTTCGGGAGCGCTACCACGACGTGGAGGTGCCCCGCGAGGACTGGGCGGACTTCACCGGCCGTCTCGCGGCGTGGTTCGCGCGCCAGGACAAGCTCGACCTGATGAGCCGGGCTCAGGAGCGGCGCATCCCGCTCACGGCCTTCCTCGAGATGCACGAGCTGCTCCACCATTCGCACTTCCGTGCGCGTGGCTCGTTTGTCACCGTGACCCATCCGGTCGCGGGCACCCTGGACTACATCGGCGCCCCCTGGCGCATGGAGGGTGGCCATCGCATCCGATCGGCGGCGCCCACTCTGGATGAGCACGCCAACCAGATCCGGGGCGAGGCAGCGCGGGCACTACGGCCGCCGCGCCCGCGCTGGGACTGGCCGCACACCGGTCCTGGGCCGCTGAACGGAGTCCGCATCGTCGACCTCACGGTCGTCTGGGCCGGTCCGGGCGGCACGGCACTGCTCGGTGACCTTGGCGCCGAGGTTATCCGCCTTGAGGGCAACAACCGCATCTCCCGGCAGGCGTCGGCCCACCTGACCCGCCAGCAGCTCGCCGTGACCGGCTACCGCGCCGCCATGTTCCCGGACCGCGAACCACAGCCGCGGCCCTACGACCGTAGCGCCATTTTCAACTGGCACTCCCGCAACAAGCTCTCCGCCTGCGCCAACCTCGATACGCCCGAGGGGCATCGGGCCGCGCTGGACCTGATCGCGAAGAGCGACGTGCTCATCGAGAACAATGCCCGAACGACCCTGGAGAAGCTCGGACTCGGCCACGAGGAGCTGCTCGCCCGGCACCCCCGCCTGGTCGTCGTCCGGATGCCGCCCATGGGGATGAGTGGGCCGATGAGCGACTACCTCGGGTACGGGCCGAACTTCAACGCCCTGGTCGGCATCGCGGCGATGGACGGCTACGAGGGTGAGACGCCCGACAGCGCGGGCGACAACTACCACATGGACGAGGCCACGCCGCCGGGCGTCGCGTTCGCCGTCATGGCCGCGCTGTGGCGCCGCGAACGCACCGGGCTGGGCGGGCTCGTCGAGTTCGCGCAGGCGGAGAATGTCATGCAGGACGTCGGCGAGTTCGTCCTTGACCGGCAGCTCAACGGGCGCAACCCGGCGATCCTGGGCAACAGCGACCCGCACCTGCTGCAGGGCGTCTTCGCCTGCGCGGGAACGGACCGCTGGGTGGCCATGTCGATCCGCGACGACCGGGACTGGCAGGCCCTGCGCACGGTGGTAGGCGACGCCTCCTGGCTGGGCGACGGGACCACGGCGGAGTTGCGCCGGCGCAACTCCGCGAGCCTGCGGGCGCGACTGGCGGCGTGGATCGCGCCCCAGCAGTGCGAGGCGGTCGTCGCGGCGCTCGTCGCGGCCCGGGTGCCAGTCGGCGAGGTGATGACCGAGCTACGCCTGCTCGAGGATCCGCACCTGGACGCGCGAGCGTGGTTCGTCACCCGGTCCCATCCGGCCGTCGGCACGCATAAGTATCCCGGCCATCCGTGGCAGGTGACCGGCTTCGACGTTGTCTTCGGCCGCCCGGTGCCGTCCTTCGGCGAAGACAACGAGTACGTGTACCGGCGGCTGCTGGGGTACCCGCAGGAGCGCTATGACGACCTGGTGCGGCGGTGTCTCGTGACCACCGAACAGTTCGCCTGAAGGAGGCATGGATGACGGAGCTGAGCGAGGCGGAGGCGCTGATCGGCGACGATGCGCGCGCGGTGATCGGGCACGAGCTGAACCGTACGGTGGGGACCGTACGCAGACTCGAGTTCCAGCGCTGGGCGGCCGCGGTCGGCGACCGTAACCCGCTCTACTTCGACGCGAAGTACGCGCGGGCCCACGGGTACCGCGATGTCGCGGCACCGCCACTGTACCTGGCGTACATCGGCGCAAGTGTGGTCGACCTCGACCAGCTGCGCCCCGACGGACTGGCGCGGCAGTCAGGCTCGGGCGTCGTGCCGCTGCCGAAGTGCCCGCGACGCATGGCCGGCGGCGACGACTACACGTTCCACGAGCCGGTCTACGACGGCGACGTCATCACCACGGTGCGGCGTCTGGCCGAGCTGGAGCCCAAGGCCGGCCGCTCGGGACCGTTTGTGCTCATGCGCTTCCACACGACCTTCACCCGCGACGACGGCGTGCTCGTCGGTGAGGTGGCGGGGTCACTCATCGCTCGACCGGCGAAGGGGGCTTGACAGTGGACGACCAGGTCTACTTCGAGGACGTGACCGTGGGCGCGGAGATCCCCCCGCTCTGCCTAGCGGTAAGCCGCGTGCAGATGTTCTTCTTCAGTGCCGCCACCTACAACGGGCACCGCATCCACTACGACGTCACGTGGGCCCGCGACGTCGAGGGGTACCCGGACATTCTCGTGCATGGCCCACTGCAGGTGGCGTCGCTGGCCCGGGCGCTCACCGACTGGGCCAGCGGAGGTGGCCGCCTGATCCGGTACGCGGTGCAGAACCGCGGCACCGCGCACCCCGACGAGGAGCTGCAGTTCCGCGGGTTGGTGACGGCGCTCCGGCCGGATGGTGACCGCGGGCTGGTGGAGCTGGAGATCCGGGGCGAGAAGGGCGGTACTGTGCTCATGCCCGGCACGGCCACGGTGAGCCTGCCCCGGCGAGGGAAGGCAGGCGAATGACCGGCCTGCGGGGTGAGGCCGCGATCGTCGGCTACGTGGAGCGGGCGCCGACACGAAACCCGAGCCGCCCACAACGATTCTCCATCGAGCAGTGGGCTCAGCTCGCCGCGGAGGCGCTGGCCGATGCCGGCATCGGGGCCCGACGGGTCAACGGCATTGTGACCAATCCCATCGGTGAGTCCGACCGGTTCGCGTCCGCGACCCTCGCCGAGTACCTCGGTATCCCGATCAACTTCGGTGAGGTCGTCGACCTGGGCGGGGCGACGGCCGCCGGCATGGTGTGGCGGGCCGCGGCCGCCGTGGAGCTCGGCCTCTGCGATGTCGTGCTCGCCATGCTGCCCGGCTCGCGTGACTACCCGCGGTCCGCGCGGCGGCCTGCCGCCGATCGGGGGTGGTACGGCGCCTCCAGCAACATCTATGGCTCGCCGCAGGCCGAGTTCGAGATCCCGTACGGCAACCTCGGCCAGAATGCGCCGTACGCGCAGATCGCCCGGCGGTACGCGGCCGAGTTCGGTTACAACGCGCGCGCCACGGCCAAGGTCGCGGCGGACCAGCGCAGCAACGCCAACGCGACGCCCCACGCGGTCTTCCACGCCACGCCGCTGACCATCGACGACGTGCTGGCAAGCCCGATGGTCGCCGACCCGATCCACATGCTGGAGATGGTGATGAGCTGCCATGGTGGTGCGGGCGTGGTCATCGCCAGTGGCGACGTGGCGGCCCGCGCCCGCCACCGTCCTATTTGGGTAAAGGGCTTCGGTGAACGGATCGCGTTCAAGACACCGACCTACGCCGAGGATCTGCTGCGCTCGCCTATCGCCGAGGCGGCCGAGGCCGCGTTCGGCTCGGCCGGACTGTCCCGCTCGGACATAGACATGGCTTCCATCTACGACTGCTACACGATCACGGTTGTGATGAGCCTCGAGGATGCGGGGTTCTGCGAGAAGGGGGGCGGCATGAGCTTCGTCGCGTCGCACGACCTGACCTATCGAGGCGACTTCCCGCTCAACACGTCGGGCGGCCAGCTCTCCTTCGGACAAGCCGGTATCGCCGGCGGGATGCACCACGTGTGCGACGCCGTCCGCCAGCTCACCGGCCGGGCGGGGGCGGCGCAGGTGCGCGACTGCAACACCGCGTTCGTCAGCGGCAACGGCGGCATCATGAGCGAGCAGGTCGCGCTGATCCTGCAGGGGGCCTGATGACCGCGCCACCACCCGTGCCCAAGCCGATGCCGGAGCCGACCCCGGTCACCGCGCCGTTCTGGGACGCGCTGCGCGAGCACCGTATCCGCATCCAGTACTCGCCGTCGGCGGGTCGCTACGTCTTCTATCCCCGCCTGCTCGCTCCGGGCACGCTCGCGGACGACTTGGAGTGGCGCGAGATCTCTGGCCGGGGCGTGCTCTATACCTTCACGGTCGCGGCGCGCCCGACGGCCCCACCTTGGTCCGACGCCCTTCCGCAGCAGCTCGCTGTGGTCGAGTGGGACGAGGGGCCGCGCTTCAGCACCGAGCTGACGAATGTGCATCCCGCTCAGCTGCGCGTCGGCCTCCGTGTCCGCCCGGTCTTCTGCGACTACCCCGAGCATGGCGTGACGCTGCTGCGCTACGAGCCGGACCCCGAGAGTGCTTGACAGTCCTCGAAGAACAGTAGTACCGTGTTGTGGATTATGCTTCCATATAGTGACAGCGCCGGGGGAGGGCTCGCCGATGACCGACTCGACCGACCACCCGATGTCGACGTCATCGTCGTCGGAGCCGGCTTCGCCGGTCTGTACGCGATCCTGCACCTAGTCGAGTGCGGGTTCACGGTTCGCTGCTTCGAGTCGGCCTCCGACGTCGGCGGCGTCTGGTACTGGAACCGCTACCCGGGTGCGCGCTGCGACGTGGAGAGTGTCGACTACTCCTACTCCTTCTCGCCGGAGCTTGAGCAGGACTACGAGTGGACCGAGCGTTACGCCGCCCAGCCCGATATCCAGGCCTACCTGAGCCACGCCGCGGAACGGTTCGACCTCCGGTCGCGCATCCAGTTCGACTCACCGGTCACGAGCTCCCGCTTCGACGAGGAGCGTCGGCTGTGGCGGGTGACGATCGCCGACGGCGCCAGCGCGTCAGCTCGCTTCCTCGTCCTCGCCACGGGGCCTCTCTCCGTGCCGCTCGTGCCGTCGCTGCCCGGCATCGACAGCTTCGCCGGTGCGGTCTACCACACGAGCCGGTGGCCAAGCGAGCCCGTCGACTTCACCGGACGCCGGGTTGGCGTGATCGGCACCGGCTCGTCGGGGATCCAGTCGATCCCGGTGATCGCCGAGCAGTGCGAGCACCTGTACGTCTTCCAGCGCACGGCCAACTTCAGCATCCCGGCGCAGAACCGGCCGATGACGCCGGAGGCGCTCGCGGATATCAAGGCCAACTACCGGGCCCGACGCGCCCTGACCCTTCTCACGAAGGGTGGCTCGCCGTACCAGTACCGCACCGACAGTCCGGTCGCGCTGGCGGAGGACGAGCGACGCCAGGCGTTCGAGGCGGCCTGGGAGCGTGGCGGCACGCACTTCCTCAAGTCGTTCGGCGACCTGGTCACCAACGAGGAGTCGAACCGACTCGCGGCCGAGTTCGTCGCGGAGAAGATCCGCTCCATCGTCGACGACCCCGCCATTGCCGAGCTGCTCATCCCATCGGACCATCCATTGGGCAGCAAGCGCATCTGCGCCGACACCAACTACTACCAGGCCTTCAACCGCCAGAACGTCACGCTGGTCGATCTGCGCCGTACCCCGATCGCCGAGGTCACACCGTCCGGTATCCGCACCGAAGGGGGGGAATACGGCCTCGACGACCTGGTGCTCGCCACCGGCTTCGACGCCATGACAGGCTCGTTCCAGGCTGTCTACCCGCGCGGGGCCGGTGGTCTGTCCCTGCGCGACGCGTGGCGGGGCGGCCCGCGGACGTACCTGGGAGTGGCGGTAGCGGGTTTCCCGAACCTGTTCCTGCTCTCCGGACCCGGCAGCCCCTCCGTGCTGGCGAACATGGTGCGAACCGCCGAGCAACAGGTGGACTGGCTCGCCGGCCTGCTGCGTCACGTCGTCGACCAGGGCGCCACGTTGGTCGAGGCCGACGTGGCCGCGCAGGACGCGTGGGTGCGGCATGTGAACGACGCGGCCGAAGGAACCATCCACCTGCGCGCCAACAACTGGTACCTCGGCGCGAACGTGCCGGGCAAGCCGCGGGTCTTCATGCCCTACGCCGGCGGCCTCGACGTCTACCGGCGGGAGTGCGACGAGATCGCCGCTGACGGGTACCGGGGGTTCGCCGTTGTCGACTAGGACATCGCTGATCGCCTCGCTTGCCGCCGTGGAGCGGGAGTCCGCAACCCGTACAGCGGTCGTCGATGGCTCCCGCCGCCTCACCTTCGCAGCGGTGGCGGACCGCTCCAACCGCGCGGCCCACGTGCTGCGAGGCATGCTCGGCGCGGAGGTGGCCAACGTGGCGCTGCTGGTGGGCAACGCCGCCGAGGCGGTGGAGCTCGACGTCGCCTGTGTCAAGGCCGGGCTCGGCCGGGTGAACCTGAATCCGCGGCTGGCGGAGGACGAGCGGCGGTACGTCCTGGGAGATGCTCGAGCCCGGATGCTGGTCTACGACACGGAGTACGCCGACTTCGCGGCGGCGCTGCACCAGGCCGAGCCGGGTGTCGGCCTGCTCCGGATTGGCGGCGCCGGCCCGGGCCGCTCGTACGAGGACGAACTGTCGCGAGCCTCGTCGGCCTACCCCACGCTTCGGCCCGACCCCGACGCGCCGAGCCTCATCATGTACACCTCGGGTACCACGGGGCGGCCGAAGGGTGCGGTGTGGACGGTGGCTACCCGTACCGCGGCGGTGCGCAACATGCTGCTCAACGAGCTGGACCGGGCGGCCGTGGTCGGCATGGTGCACGCCGGGTCGGTCTCGCACGGGAGTGGATCCAAGATTCTCCCCATCTACCTTCGCGGCGGAAGCAACATCTTGCTGCGCAAGTTTGAACCGGCGGCGTTCTTCCGCGCCGTCCAACAGGAGCGTGCGACCGCGAGCTTCATGGTACCGACCATGGTGCAGATGCTCGTCGACGAAGCCGATTCGCTGGCCGAGGCCGCCATGGGCTCGATGGTCCAGATCACGTACGGCGGGGCGAAGATGCCGCTACCTACGATCCGGGCCGCGCTCGACCGGTTCGGCAAGAAATTTACTCAGGTATATGGCTCATGCGAAGCCCCCCACCCGGTCCTGATCCTGCCCCGACACGAGCACACCCTGGACGACCATGTGCTCTCGGTCGCCGGGCGGCGCTCCCTCGGCACCACGATGCGGTTCGGTGACCCTGCCGCCGAGCCGGAGCCGGGCGCGACGGGTGAGCTCCTGGTCGGCGGCCCGCACATCTTCGGCGGCTACCACGCCAACCCGGACGCGACCGCGGAGGTACTGGTGGACGGGTTCTTCCGAACCGGCGACGTGGCAACCCTGCACGCGGACGGCTACGTCGAGATCGTGGGCCGCACCAAAGACATGATCATCTCGGGTGGGTTCAACGTCTACCCGGCCGAGGTCGAGCGCGTGCTGCTGGAGTACCCGGGGGTGACCGGCGCCTGCGTCTACGGGATTCCAGACGACCAGTGGGGCGAGCGGGTCGTCGCGGCGATCACCGTGGCCGCGGACCAGATGATCCACGTGGCATCCGTGGCCTCCGCGTGCCGGGCCAAGCTCGCCGGCTATAAGCTTCCTCGCATGATCCGCATCGTCAACGGGTTCCCGGTCGGGAACACCGGGAAGGTACTCCGCGCCGAGGTGCGGCGGCTCCACCTGGCGCTGGACGCAGGCGCATTGACCACGCAGCCGCAGTATTAAGAATAGAGATGGAGCGATGGGACAGGAGCCGTACGCCTCGGACCGCCAGCTCTTCTTCCCGGGCAGCGGCTTGTCCGCAGCCGAACGGGCGCGCATCGACGCCCTCGACATCGCGATCGACGAGGTGACCATAGACCACCTCATCTACAGCATGTCGAAGCAGATCGAGAACAACTTCCAGACGTTCTTCAGTGTCGCCCAGGACGTCGTCGGGGAAGAGAAGGCCCGCGAAATCGCGTACGAGATCGGCCGGCGCTACGGGGGGCAGGGGTACGCTAAGCTGCTGCAGGCCGAGGGCAAGGAGTCCGGGGAACCGCGGGACATGGCGATCTACCAGGACCTCGTGCACTCGATCCGGGGACCCAAGCACGCCAGCGCACTCTTCGCCGAGCACAACGACTCCCGGTGTGTGGTCAAGCGCCAGCAATGCATCTACTACAGCGAGGAGCACCCGGAGAACGGCAAGTACACGGGCGCCTTCGAGTCGGGCTGTTTCGAGGGGTATAAGCAGGCTGATCCGAACCTGCTCCGGGTGGAGGTCCACCGGTGCCGGTGGAAGGGCGACTCCGCATGCGAACAGCACTGGGTCTACCAGGAGGACGGCATGCAGCCGCCGGAGACCGTCATCTGACCGACCGGCTCAACGGGAAGGCCCATGAACCACGACAACGCTGAGGATGTCGTCCTCGTCTCCGCCGCCCGGACGCCGTTCGGCAAGTTCGGCGGGGCGCTCCGGTCCTTCTCGATCCCTGACCTGGCGGGCCTCGCCGGGCACGAAGTGCTGCGGCGAGCCGGCGTCGACCCCGGCGACGCCGAGGAGTTCGCGCTCGGCGTCAACCTGCCCGGCTCGGACCGCTCGCTGGCCCGGCAGGGTCTGCTGCGCGCCGGCATCCCGGACGACCGCAATGCCTATACAGTGGACCGTGCCTGCTGCTCGTCGCTGACGGCGATCACCATGGTGTCGCGCTCGATCCGGCTCGGGGAGATCACGGTCGGGCTGGCCGGCGGGGCCGAGAACCTCAGCCGGGTGCCGTACTACGTGGAGGACATGCGCTGGGGACGCCCGCTGGGCGACGTCGTGCTCAAGGACCAGCTCGTCATCTCCTGCCCGCACACCCACGCGCCACGCGCCGTGCAGGCCTCCGACGAGGCGCTCGCCTTCGGCGTCACTCGGTCCGAGCAGGACGCGTGGGCGCTGCGCAGCCAACAGCGGTACGCGGCCGCGGAGGCGGCGGGCCGGCTCGCGGAGGAACGGTTCCCGATTACCCTCGACGACGGTGTCCGGTTAACAACGGACGAATCGCCGCGCTCGGAGACGAGCATCGAGAAGCTCGCCAGCCTTCCCACCGTGTATGGCAGCGAGACCGTCACGGCCGGCAACGCACCCGCCCTCTCCACTGGGGCGTCCGCCGTGGTGCTGATGTCACACGCCGAGGCGCGACGCCGGGAGCTCTCGCCGCTGGCAACCGTGCTCGCTACCGCCATGGCCTCGGGCCATCCGGCCGGCATCGCTTCGATCCCCGCCGCCGCCGCGCTAGCGGTCCTGCGCAAGGCCGGGCTCACGCTGGCTGACGTCGATCTGATTGAAGTCAATGAGGCCTTCGCTGCGGTGCCGCTGGTCACCACCCTGGTCCTGGCCGGCAAGGACGTGCGGGCGGCGGATCTCCTGCGCGAGAAGGTCAACGTCAACGGCGGTGCGATCGCAGTCGGCCACCCAACCGGCGCCACCGGGGCGCGGCTCGTGATGGCTCTGACCAACGAGCTGCGCCGGCGGGGCGGCGGTCTCGGGCTGGTGACGATTTGCGGCGGGATCGGTGAGGCCGAGGCCCTGCTGATCCGGGTGTCGTGAGCTCAGCTGACTGCGTTGGCGGCCCTACGCTTCGTCGCCGCGCCGCGCCGCGCGATGGCCGCCGGGTGACTGGCGCCGAGTTGCTCGCTGATCGTCGCCGCCGTCTCCAGCAACTGCGGTACCACCGCGTTCATCGCCGCCCGGGTCCACCGGACCGCCGGGCCGCCGATGTTGATCGCAGCCTCCATGCCGCGCGGGCTGAAGACCGGGGCCGCGATGCCCGCCGCACCGGCCACGGCCTCACCCTCGCTCGTCGCGTAATGGTCCTCCCGCACCGACAACAGCTCCCGCTTCAGGCGCGACAGCGCGAGGACAACCGAGCTTGCAGGCAGGACCAGCTTTGTCTCGCCACCGAGGATCTCGTCGAGAGACTCATCGCTCATCCCGCTGAGCAGCGCCTTGCCGGCCGCACCGGCATAGAGCGGAAAGACCCGCCCCACGCCCATGGCCATGCGGACGACCTGATGGCTTACCACCTCTGCGATACAGACCCGGCTGCTGCCGACCGCGACATGCAGGCTGACAGTCTCGTCGGTAAGGTCGCGAAGCGCCTCCAGGTGCGGCATCGACAGGGTGAGCAACTTGTCCTGCTCACCACGCAGCAGCACCACCTGAGCCAGCTTCATCACCGATGGGCCGAGGCTGTAGTGCCCGGTGATTGGATCGTGCATCACATAGCCTCGCGACTGCAGCGCCCGGACCATCCGATGGGCCGTCGGCACAGTGAGACCCGCGAACTCGCTGATCTCCGTCAACGTCACGGAGGGGTTGACGGTTGAGAACACCTCGAGGATCGTCAGAGCCCGGTGGATCGCCTGCGCGCCGCGCTCCTCCATGCCGGCGTCGTTGTCCGCCGGCGCTCCCGAACGTCGTGCCATGGGTCCCTCCTGGTCCGCGGATCATCGCCGCGCTGCCACCATATGGTATCGCATTCCACACTTGGCAGGGTGCCGTGCTCGGCTCCGGTTTCGGCCGACTTGAATGAGTCCCCCATCGGTGGCCGCACCCGGCGTGGCCGCGGCCGCCCCCATTCGTTGCCCTCGATCAACCGAGCCAGTCGCGGAAGAGATCAACAGCTCATGCGCCGAACGCTCAAGCTCAGCGCCTCCCTCATTGTCCTTGCCGGAACGGCGATCGTGGCCCTGCACGTGGTCCACGCACCAGCACCGTTCCTCATCGGCGGCCTAGTCGGCGGGGCGGCTTTCTCACTCCGGTTCCGCACTCCCTGGACGGTTCCCGAACTGGCCCGGAACCTCGGCATCGCCACGATCGGCGTCGGAGCGGGAACGTTTATCGATCAGACTGTGATCAGCGCGGTCGCCCGCTCACCGGTCGAGATCGTCGCGGGTGTTGTCGTTGTCATTGTCTTCACTATGGCCACGGGCCTGTTCCTCATGGCCTCGCCGCACGTGAACGCGTCCACCGCGCTCTTCGCCTCGCTGGGCGGCGCAGCCGCGGGCGTCACGGCGGTCGCCCGGGAGATGCACGCGGACGAGGCGGTGGTCTCCGCCGTCCAGTACGCCCGCGTCGTCCTCGTCATCATCTCGGTGGCCGTCGTCGCTCCGTTCCTCGGCGGCGGCGCTTCGACCGCACCGGCCGCGACACCGGCGGAGACCACGCCACTCCCGAACCTGGCCTTCGCGGTGACTTGCATAGGTGGCGGACTGCTGCTCGCCCGCGTGGTCCGGTTCAGCGGAGCACGCCTGGTGATGCCCATGGTGCTGTCGATGGGCGTGATGCTGATCAACCCGGAGTCGTTCGCGGTCCCCGGGCGCCTCCTCGACGTGGGCCTCCTGCTCACCGGCATCGCCGTGGGGTTCTCGTTCACGACGGATACGATCAGGCGTCTGACGCGGCTATTCCCACTCGTCCTCCTGCAACTGCTCGCCAGCATCGGCGGCTGCGCCGTCCTCGGCATCCTGTTCGCTCGAACGATCGGCATCTCGGATCTCTCGGGTTACCTGGCGATGGCACCGGGCGGCCTGCCGGCAGTCGCGGCACTCGCCCTTGAGGCAGGCAATGACATCGGCCTCCTCGTTACCATGCAGGTCGTACGGCTCCTCGCCGCGATCCTCTTCGCATCGATCATCGGCAGCGTCATTCGCTGGCGGGGCCGGGCCCGCGACTAGGCTAGCGTCCTCCAGGACCACGACACCTGCAAAGTGGGGCGGCAAGACGCCGCCGATAGCCGCCTACGCCACCCGATGAAGTGATTTCTTGTCGTTTGTTGGTCGCATCGACGGCGAAGCCGCCGGCCACGACGCTGTGACCAGCGACTTTGCACGAGTGGGGCGGACGGGACTCGAACCCGTGACCTATCGATTATGAGGTGGCGGTATCGCCGCTCCCCCGCTGTCTACCAGGAACTTTGCTGCCACAGATCGTGGCTTCATGGTCTCCACGGTCACGGGGCGGCGGTGCTTCGCTCCACGAATGGCTCCACGCCCAGCGGAACGCCTACCGGGTGTCGAACAGCTGCAGGCCGTCGTGCTCGGCGAAGTCGGCGAAGTCTTTGGTGTTGAAGGTGGCCAGCGGGAGCTGATCGACCAGGCAGCACGCGGCGATCCAGGTGTCGTTAACCGGCCGGGGCCGGCCTCGCATCCTGGCGCGGGCCTGTAGCTCCCCCCAGGCGGTCGCCACGAGTTCGCTGTACGGAAGCAGCACGACCCGGCTGCGCCAGCTCTCCAAGCTCGCCCGACGGCGCGGCCCCCAGCTGCGGATGGCCGTCCACTTGACCAGCTCGCCCCAGGTCACGAACGTAATGCTCGCCGTCCGGCCAGTCAGGCGAGCCGCCAGGCTGACCGGAAGACGCTCCCGAAGACTGGCCGAGGCAACATCGGTGTCCAGGACAACGAGGCTCACGCCAGCTCGGCCCGGCGGGACGCGTACAGGTCAGCGAGGAACTCGTCCAGCTCCTCGTCCGAGTCGAACACCCCAGGCTGACCCAGCTCGGCAGCGGACTTCAGCGGCCGGACACCCTGGCGCCGAGCCAGCTCCTCGGCCGGCACGTGCCCCGGCTCCGCCGACGGCTCCGGTAGCCGCTGTGCTTCGGCCATCGTCCACCTCCCGGTACCTGCAAGCTACACAGCCCATGATCTCACACCAGACGCAGTCGCAACCGCGGTGGGTTCGCCTCCCGCCGGGTGGTGGCCCCAGCGGAACCGGCGGCGTCGTCTTACGCGCCCGAACTCCGGGAAGGCATGCTGATTTGAAGCGGCGCTGGTTGCTGG
>WHTJ01000042.1 GCA_009377795.1 Propionibacteriales bacterium
CAGCTCCTCGGCGGTCCACGGTTTCTCGTCGGCGCGTACCGCCAGAGAGCGTTTCGCGGCCCTCTTCGTCGCGGTCTTCTTGGCCGGCGCCTTCTTCGCGGGCGCCTTCTTGGCCGTGGTCTCCTTGCTGGGTGCCTTGGTCGGTGTCTTCTTGGCCGGCACCTTCTTGGTCGGAGTCTTCTTGGCCGGGGTCTTCTTGGCCGGGGTCTTCTTGGCCGGGGTCTTCTTGGCCGGGGTCTTCTTGGCCGGGGCCTTCTTCGCCGGGGCCTTCTTCGCGGGCGCCTTCTTCGCGGGCGCCTTCTTCGCGGGCGCCTTCTTCGCGGGCGCCTTCTTCGCGGGCGCCTTCTTCGCGGGCGCCTTCTTCGCGGGCGCCTTCTTGGTGGTCTTCCTGGTGGCCGCGCTCGTGGCGGCGGATCGCCCGGCCGTCGCCGGCTTCGTGGCGGCGATCGCGCGAGTGGATCGGCTCGCCGATGCACTCGTGGAGGCGGGTTTGCTCGCCGGCACCTTCGGCATCGGGCGAATCCCTTCCCTCGGGGTGGCGAGCGAGTCACCACCGCAATCGGTCCCGAGAGAATAGGCCGCGAGACCTCGCCCTTCAACAATCCACGCCTACATAATCGAACATCCGTGCATTTGGCAGGCTGCGGAATGCATGCCGGTCGGATCTCGGTCTCAGCCGGTGAGCAGCTCCCGCAGCCGCTCCCGGACCTGTACGTCGTCCGCGTCGACCTCGAACACCTTGTCCCGGCTGGTCGCGCCGGACACCAGGGCCACGGCCGACCGGCGTACGCCGAACACGTCCGCCAGCGCGCGCGACGCCGCCGCCGTCGCCCGGCCGTCGACCGGGCGCGCCGACACGGCCACCACGAGTGCCGAGCCATGCGCCCCGCCGACGCGTGGGCGCGCAGAACCCGGCTTCACCCGCACCGGGATCCGAACCGCCATGTATCCAGTGTCGCCCACAACCGCCCAGCCCGTAGACTGCGATACGCTGACAAGGCGCTGATGGGGACGAGTAGTCGCCGAACGCAGCCCGAAGCGAGCCGGGAACGGTGCGAGCCCGGTGGCGTGCACGACGTCGAACATCACCCCGGAGCCGCCGGAAGAACGGGCCGCCGCACACGCGACCTCAGTAGAACCGGCTCGGCGAGACAGCGTCCTGCATGGTCCGGGCAGACGCCCGCGATCGGCGGGACGCGACGAGTGGGCCACCCGCGAGGTGGCCAAGGAGGGTGGTACCGCGGGAAGCGTCGACGACGCGACTCGTCCCTCCGCCAGCACAGCCTGACCCGGGTCATACAGAACGTGCGCCATCGCGCACGGATCGCATGACACGGGACCGGAACCCAGGCACTGACGGAGGAGTAGATGACCAGCCCCGACCCGGGCTCGGGCTTCCGCCCGGTTCCCGCGCAGGTGGACTTGCCGGCCCTCGAGCACGACGTGCTGCGCCTCTGGCACGAGCAGCGCACCTTCGAGAAGTCCGTGCAGAAGAACGCCGACGGCCCCACCTGGACGTTCTACGAGGGTCCGCCGACGGCCAACGGGCAACCCGGCGTCCATCACGTCGAGTCGCGCTGCTTCAAGGACGTCTTCCCCCGGTTCAAGACCATGCAGGGCTACCAGGTAGCCCGCAAGGGCGGCTGGGACTGCCACGGCCTGCCGGTCGAGCTCGAGGTCGAGAAGGAGCTGGGCTTCACCGGCAAGAACGACATCGAGAAGTTCGGGGTCGCGGAGTTCAACCAGCGCTGCCGGGAGTCCGTGCAGCGGCACGTCGACGCCTGGGTCGAGATGAGTGACCGGGTCGGCTACTGGGTCGACTACGAGAACGCCTACCGCACGATGGAGCCGTCGTACGTCGAGAGCGTCTGGTGGGCCCTGCGGCAGATCTACGACAAGGGTCTCCTGGTCGAGGACTACCGGGTCACGCCGTACTGCCCGCGCTGCGAGACCGGGCTGTCCGACCACGAGCTCGGCCAGCCGGGCGCCTACGAGACCGTGTCCGACCCGTCGGTGTACGTCCGGTTCCCGCTGACGTCCGGCCCGTACGCGGGCCAGGCCGCGCTGCTGACCTGGACGACGACGCCGTGGACGCTCGTCTCCAACGCCCTGGTCGCCGTACACCCCGAGGTGGAGTACGTGGTCGCCACCGACGGCACGGAGTCACTCGTGGTCGCGGCCGCCCGGGTCGAGGCCGCGCTCGGTGAGGGCTGGCAGGTCACCGCGCGGTTCACCGGGCGGGACATGGTCGGGTGGGAGTACTCCCGGCCGTTCGAGCTGGTGGCCTGGCCGGGCGGACGCGCGCACTTCGTCGTCACCGAGGACTACGTCACCACCGACGACGGCACCGGTCTGGTGCACCAGTCGCCGGCGTTCGGCGAGGACGACTTTCGCAGCTGCCGGGAGAACGGCGTCGAGATGGTCAACCCGATCGACACCGCCGGGCGGTTCCTCGGCGACCTCGACCTGGTCGGCGGACAGTTCTTCAAGCACGCCGACACCGACCTGGTCGCCGACCTCGAGGCGCGCGGCCTGATGTTCC
This sequence comes from Propionibacteriales bacterium, assembly GCA_009377795.1. GTDB lineage: Bacteria > Actinomycetota > Actinomycetes > Propionibacteriales > Nocardioidaceae > WHTJ01. Next base: position 2,543 of record WHTJ01000042.1, read on the forward strand.
GGCACGAGTCGTACGAGCACTCGTACCCGCACTGCTGGCGCTGCCACACCCCGCTGCTGTACTACGCGCAGCCGTCCTGGTACATCCGGACCACCGCGGTCAAGGACGCCCTGCTCCGGGAGAACGACCGCACCAACTGGGTACCGGAGACGGTCAAGTGGGGGCGGTACGGCGACTGGCTGCACAACAACGTGGACTGGTCGCTGTCCCGCAACCGCTACTGGGGAACGCCGCTGCCGATCTGGCGCTGCCCCGACGGCCACGAGACCTGCGTGGCGTCGCTGGCCGAGCTCAGCGAGCTGACCGGCAGCGACCAGTCCGGCCTCGACCCGCACCGGCCGTTCGTCGACGAGGTCACCTTCACGTGCCCGCATCCGTCCGCGCGGGTTGGGGGTGGTGGCGAGGGTTCTGCCCATGCTTCCGAGGCGTGCGGCAAGGTCGCCAGACGGGTGCCCGAAGTCATCGACGGGTGGTTCGACTCGGGCTCGATGCCGTTCGCGCAGTGGGGTTACCCGTACGTCGACGGCTCGGAGGAGCAGTTCAAGCAGGCCTACCCGGCTCAGTTCATCTCCGAGGGCATCGACCAGACCCGCGGCTGGTTCTACACCCTGATGGCGATCGGCACCCTGGTGTTCGACCGGACCTCGTACGAGAACGTCGTCTGCCTGGGGATGATCCTCGCCGAGGACGGCCGGAAGATGTCCAAGCACCTGGGCAACATCCTCAAGCCGATGCCTCTGATGGACGAGCACGGCGCGGACGCCTTGCGGTGGTTCATGGCGACGTCCGGCTCGCCCTGGTCCGCGCGGCGGGTCGGGCACGCCACCCTGCAGGAGCTGGTACGGAAGGTGCTGCTGACGTACTGGAACACGGTGGCGTTCCACACCCTGTACGCCCACACCGCAGGCTGGTCCCCGGCCGACGGCGCGCCTCCGGTCGGCGAGCGCCCGGTGCTCGACCGCTGGCTGCACGCCGAGACCGACCGGCTGACCCGCGAGGTCACCGCGGCCATGGAGAGCTTCGACACCCAGCGGACCGGGCAGCTGATCTCGCAGTTCGTCGACGACCTCTCGAACTGGTACGTGCGGCGTTCGCGCCGTCGCTTCTGGGACGGCGATCCGGCCGCGCTGGCGAGCCTGCACCACACGCTGGCCGTGCTCACCCGGCTGCTGGCGCCGGTGACTCCTTTCGTCACCGAGCGGGTCTGGCAGGAGGTCGTGCGCCCGGTGACGCCGGACGCGGCGGAGTCGGTGCACCTCGCGTCCTGGCCGTCGTACGACGAGACCGCGATCGACGACACGCTGGCCGACCAGATGGCGCTCGCCCGGCGCCTGGTCGAGCTCGGGCGGTCCGCACGCGCCGAGGCGAAGGTGAAGACCCGGCAGCCCCTGCGACGCGCCCTGGTCGGAACCCGCGCGTGGGACGCCCTGTCCGAGGAACTGCGGGCCGACATCTCCGACGAGCTCAACGTCGCCGCGGTGGAGCCGCTGTCCTCGGCCGGATCAGATCTGGTGGACCACTCGGCCAAGGGCAACTTCCGCGCGCTGGGCAAGCGGTTCGGCAGGGACACCCCCAAGGTCGCGGCCGCGATCGCCCGGGCCCCGGCGGCGGACCTCGCGGCCCAGCTGAGCGAGACCGGGTCGGCGACGGTGGACGTCGACGGATCTCCGACCGCCGTGAGTGCGGACGAGGTCATCGTCTCCGAGCGCCCGCGCGAGGGCTGGTCGGTGGTCAACGAACAGGGCGAGACCATGGCCCTCGACCTGGAGCTCACTCCGGAGCTGGTCCGTGCGGGGCTGGCCCGGGAGGCGGTGCGGTTGATTCAGGAGGCTCGTAAGCGCACCGGCCTGGAGGTCAGTGACCGGATACGGCTCTGGTGGACGGCCGACGCCGAGATGGCGGCGGCGATGCGCGCGCATGCCGGCCTGGTGGGCCAGGAGGTTCTGGCGCTCGAGCTCAGCGAAGGTGCACCCGCCGCGGATCTTGCGGAGCACTCCGACGCACAGCTCGGGCTGCGATTCTGGCTGGCCAAGCACGTCGGCTGACAGTGGCGCGGCGTACCGAATCTGAGCGCGCACACCGATCGACGGCGCCGGTCGCACTGCGACTGTGGGTGCGTACGGACAGGCGAGCTGAGATCAGCCCTCTTCGCCGAGGAGTGACCTCAACCTGCCCCTGCCGCTTTGCTCGCTGCTGTCCTGGCTGGGCAGCTGCGTCTGTCCGGCCTCCTGCTTGCCGTCGAGCACCGCCAACTGCTCCTGGAAGTACGCCCGAAGCCGACTGCGGTACTGCCGCTCGAATGCACGCAGCTCCTCGACCTCACGCTCCAGCTGGTCGCGTTCACGCTCCAAGTCGCCGAACAGCTGTTCCCGGCGCTGCGCGGTCTCGTTGTCGAGCTTCTCGGCACGGGTGCGCGCGTCAGACTCGAACCGCTCGGACTTTGTCTTCGACTCCGACTCCAGGCGCTCGGCCTTCGTGCGCGCCTCGCCGATGATCCGGTCGGCCTGGTCCTTAGCGTCGGCCACGACCTCGTCGGCGTTCTTGGTGGCGATCTCCAGCAGACGGGCCGCGGCGCTCGATGCCTCCGCCACGGTGCCGGGCGCCTCCGGGGCGGGAACGGCCGCCTGGACCGGCGGCTGTGGCCGGGGCTCGGGTGCCGGTACCGGAGCAGGTGCGGGCGTCGGTGCGGGCGCCTGCGGCTGTGCCGGCCGGCTCGCAGCGCCGCCGGACTGCGCAGCCTCCAGCTTGGACCGCAGGTCGTCGTTCTCCTTGGTGAGGCGTTCCAGCTCGGCCTCCACCTCGTCCAAGAACTGGTCGACCTCCGCCATGTCATAGCCTTCACGCAGCCGGACGGGCGTAAAGCGCTTGTTGCGCACGTCCTCGGGAGTCAGCGGCATGACCTCACCTCATGTTGCGATCTCGTGGGAACATCAAGCGCCACCGTACTCCGTCGACGCCCGATTCCGACAACTCGGTGCCGGTTCGGCCTGTCCCTTGAGGCCCTAGCTGAGCAGCAACCGGCTGTTGATGGTGAGCAGCAGGTAGCAGATCAACAGCAACACCATAAACGACAGATCGATACCAATGCCCCCGAATCTCAGCGGAGGGATGAGCCGTCGCAGCGCGATCAGCGGCGGATCGGTCACGGTGTAGACGGCCTCGAGCACGACGAGCAGAGGCCCCTTCGGGCTCCACGACCGCGCGAACACCTGTACCCAGTCCACGACGAACCGCACCAGGAGCATGGCCAATGCCAGCCACAACACCAGGTGGATGAAGGATCCAACCGCTTGCACAGAGACTCTCCTACTACCCGCCCGTCCCCGACGACGCCTCTAACGTACCCGGCACAACCAGGCCTACTCACACCACCGTCGAGCGCGCGGCCGGTCAAATGCCGCCGGGTGCGCGCCTCCGGCCGTACGGCTGTCACGGCCGAGGGCTCGGGTCTGATCGCTGTTCAGGACTGGTTGAAGAAGCCGCCCTCGGCGATTCGCTGCTTGTCCTCGGCCGCGACCGTGACATTGGGAGGCGAGAGCAGGAACACCTTCTTGGTCACCCGCTCGATCGAGCCGCGCACCCCGAAGATCAACCCGGCGGCGAAGTCCACCAGGCGCTTGGCGTCGCTGTCGTCCATCTCGGAAAGGTTCATGATCACCGGGATGCCGTCGCGGAAGTTCTCGCCGATCGTGCGCGCCTCGTTGTAGGTCCTGGGGTGCAGGGTGACGATCCGGGACAGCTCCGCGATCGTGGTCGTGGGACGCCGACGGTCGGACAGCTCGGTCACTGCGCCCGAGTCGTCCGGGACGGCATGCACCGGACGTGGGTCGAGCTCGCCCCGCCGGTCGTCGAAGTCGGCGTACTCATCGTCGAAGCGGTCCGTATCTTCTACCAAACCGAGGTAGACCCCCATCTTGCGCATCGCGGTGCCCATGGCCACATGACCCTTTCGGTACGAGAAACTCGCCGTCCATGACATTACCGGAGCAAAGGCCGCTCACCGAGCACCGCGCCTCCGACACGCACGTGTGTCGCGCCGTATCTGACCGCCGCCTCCAGATCCCCGCTCATGCCCGCGGAGATCATCGTCGCGCCCGGGTGCCGCTCCCGCAGGTCCTCGGCCACCCCGGCGAGCCGTTCGAAGGCGGGAGCGGGGTCGCGGCCCAGTGGCGCGATCCCCATGACGCCCGCGATCTCCAGCAGCCGGACCGCGGCCAGCCGGTCGGCCAGGGCCGGTACGTCCTCCGGTTTGGCGCCGATGCGCCCGGACTGCTCGCCCGGCGGATCGAGGTTGACCTGGACGAGGCAACGCAGCCTCCGTTCGGACCGGTGTACGGCCCTGGCGAGCGCGTCGACGAGCCTCGGACGGTCGACCGAGTGCAGCACGTCGGTGTACCGCGCGACGTCGGCGGCCTTGTTGGTCTGCAGCGCGCCGGCGAAGTGCCAGGTCAGCCCCAGGCCGGCGCACTCGGAGTGCTTATGCATCGCCTCGGGGTGGCGGCTCTCCCCCACGTCCGTCACGCCGAGCTCGGCCAGCACTCGGACGTCGGCGGCCGGGAAGGTCTTCGTGACCACGACGAGATGCACGCCGGACTCGTCCCGCCCAGCCTCGCGGCATGCCTCGACGATCCTCCGGCGTACGGCGTCGAGGCCCGCGGCCACCTCCTCGCGACGACTCAACGCCGGATCCTGACCAGTCCGGCGGACCGGCCGGTCATCGGCCCGTCCCGGCGATGGGAGTACAGGTCGGGCGTCTCACGCGTGCACCACGAGCCGAAGCCGGTAACGGAGCAACCGGCCTCCCGGAGCTGCGACTCGACACCGGCGCCGAGGTCGAGCGCGGGGGTGCCCCACGACGTCATGCTCCGCGACGCCGGTACGGCGGCCACCACGTCGGCCTGCATGGCCTCCGGCACCTCGTAGCACGCACCGCACACATACGGGCCCACCCAGGCGGTGATCCGATCGGCTCCGAGCTCGCGCATGCCCCGAACGGTATTCGGTACGACGCCCGCCGCCATGCCGGACCGTCCGGCGTGCGCGCATCCGACTACCCCGGCCTCGGGGTCGGCGAGGAGCACGGGTACGCAGTCGGCGACCCGGGCCGAGATCACCAGCCCGGGGACGTCGGTCACCAGCGCGTCCACCCGCGGCGGGGAGCCGGGCGGCGGAGCCTGCCGCAACACGGCCACCTCCGCGTCATGCATCTGGTGCATGCGTGCGACGGTTCCCGGGTCGGTGTCGAGCTCACGGGCCAGGATCTCGTAGTTGTGCTCGACGTCCTCCGGCGAGTCGCCCGGGGCCGCGCCGAGATTCAAGGTGTCGAACGGCGGGCTGCTCACGCCGCCATGCCGGTCGGTGAACGCGATCTCGACACTGCCGAACGTGTCGCGAAAGCAGAACACGTGCTACTTGAGGAACTCGGGCACGTCGAGCTCGGCCGGATCGTCGAACTCGACCGGCTTGGGCTTGCGAACCGGTGGCGGCAGCGGACGGTCGTCGCGCGAGGTCCGGTCCGCCCGATCGGCCGCGGCCGACGCGCCGACCGAGGAGCCGGAGGTCGCCGCACCCACACCGGACGGGATCGGCGGGTCCGGTCGTCCGGACCCGGTCCGCTCGTCGGCGGGCCGGGTCGGCCGGGCACCCGCCTGACCGTTCTGGCTGTTGGAGGTGTCCCGCCGCAGGGGAGACTGGGCGTGGTCGCGCCGCTTCGGCGTGCCGCCCTCGAATCCAGCCGCGATGACCGTGACCCGTACCTCGTCGCCGAGCGCGTCATCGATGACCGCGCCGAAGATGATGTTGGCCTCGTTGTGTGCCGCCTGCGACACGAGTGCCGCCGCCTCGTTGATCTCGAAGAGGCCGAGATCGGAGCCGCCCGCGATCGACAGCAGTACGCCGTGCGCGCCGTCGATCGACGCCTCCAGCAGCGGGCTCGACACCGCCATCTCCGAGGCGGCGACCGCGCGGTCCTCGCCGCGAGCCGAGCCGATTCCCATCAGCGCGGACCCGGCGTTGGACATGATCGACTTGACGTCGGCGAAGTCCAGGTTGATCAGGCCGGGCGTGGTGATCAGGTCGGTGATACCGGAGACGCCCTGCAGCAGGACCTGGTCGGCCTGCTTGAACGCGTCAAGAACGCTCACGTGCCGGTCGCTGATCGACAGCAGCCGGTCGTTCGGGATGACGATCAGCGTGTCGACCTCCTCGCGCAGCTTCTCGATGCCCTCGTCGGCCTGGTTCGCCCGGCGCCGCCCCTCGAACGCGAACGGCCGGGTGACGACCCCGATGGTCAGCGCGCCGAGCGATCGGGCGATCCGGGCCACCACGGGCGCGCCGCCGGTGCCGGTGCCGCCGCCCTCGCCGGCGGTCACGAACACCATGTCGGCGCCCTTGATGACGTCCTCGATCTCCTCGGCGTGATCGTCGGCCGCCTTGCCACCGACCGCCGGATCCGCGCCCGCGCCCAGACCGCGCGTGAGGTCCCGGCCAACGTCCAGCTTGACGTCGGCGTCGCTCATGAGCAGGGCCTGCGCATCGGTGTTGATCGCGATGAACTCGACGCCCTTCAGACCGATCTCGATCATCCTGTTGACCGCGTTGACGCCACCACCGCCGATGCCGACGACCTTGATGACCGCGAGGTAGTTCTGCGCTGTCATGACAATGGCCCTCTCGCCTCGTAGTTCAACGCCGACGCGGGTGCGACGACGACCATCCGTCCGGGGAAGCTGGGAAGATCAACGACCCTCACCCTCAAGTAGAGGGTTATAGTTATGTCAACCTGGTCCTTGTCGAGGAAGTTACGCGAGCGCGGATGGGGCGATCAAAGCAACACGCCGGAATATGTGGATCAATTGACCGAGACGGTCGGCGCACCGGGGACACTCACGTCGTACACGGTCCCCTCGCGCCCGAGCAACGCGCCCAGCACCTCGGCCTTGACCATGGAGTCGGCCGCGCTCCCCCACACCACGGTGCGCCCGTCACGCAGATACAACGTGATCGAGTCCATCGTCGTGGCCTCGACCTCGCGCACCCGCCCGGCCAGGTCGCCCGGCAGCGCGGCGATCGCGGCCGCGGCCTCCTCCGCCGCCCGACGGCCGTCCGCCCGGACGACCGGCAACCGCGCGTCGACGCCGCCCTTCCGGCGGAAGGTCACGCCCTCCGCATCGATCAGGACCCGCCCGGAGCCGGACTCGACCGCGGCCACGGCGGTCCGCTCGGTGACCGTGACCGCGATGGCATGCGGCCAGGCCAGCGAGACCTCGGCGCTCTCGACGACGGGGATCTCCTGCACGCGCTCGCGGACGTCGCCGAGGTCGACCCGGGCCAGCGGCACGCCCCGGGGTACGTCGGCCACCTTGGCGATCCGCTGTTCCGCGATCGTGCGCACCCCGGCGACCCGGACCGACTCCACGGCGAGAACGGTCGAGAAGAAGACCAGCCACACCGCGCCCGCCACCATGGCGACGACGACCAGGAGGATCGCGAACCCGCGCCAGCTGGCCCATCGCCGCGACCACCGGCGGCGGGCGAACCGCCGCCTCGTCGCCGCGGACCGCCGGCTCACGATCGCGCCTCCAGGGCGGCCAGCAGCTGTGGCCCGATCTCGGTGATATCACCGGCCCCGAGGGTGAGCAGCACATCTCCCGGACCGGCCCGTTCGGCCAGCGCCGGCACGACGGACTCCCGTTCCCGGGCGAAGAGGACGTCGCCCGGGACCTGCCGCGCCACCAACCCGCCGTCGACACCCGGCTCCGGCTCCTCTCGCGCGGGATAGACATCCATCACCACGACCCGGTCGGCGTCTCCGAGCGCCGCGCCCATCTCGGACGCGAAGATCCGAGTGCGGCTGAACAGGTGCGGCTGGAAACAGACCACCAGCCGGCCGTCGCCGGCAAGCGCCCGGCCGGCGGCGATGTCGCTTCGGATCTCGGTCGGATGATGCGCGTAGCTGTCGTACACCCGCACGCCACCGGCCGCACCCTTCAGCTCCATCCGGCGCCGGGTGCCGGCGTACCGCGCGAGGCCGGCGCGCAGGCCGTCGAACCCGAACCCGAGCTGGAGCCCGGCCGCGACCGCGCACGCGGCGTCCAGCAGGTAGTGGAGGCCCGGGATCTGCAGCCGGATCTCGCCGAGCTCCGTGCCGTCACGGGTCAACGTGCAGGTCGAGGAGGTCGCCTCGATCTGCGGGTTCGTGATGCGGAGCGCGGCGTCCTCCGACCGTCCGACGCCGATCGTGGTCACGCCGCGCTCGCGGGCCGCGTCCGCGAGGTGCGACGCGCCGGAGTCGTCGACACAGCACACGACGAAGCCGTCGCGGTCTATGCGGTCGAGGAACCGCACGAACGCGTCCGCGTACGCCTCCGGTGTCTTCCAGATGTCCAGGTGGTCGGCCTCGACGTTGGTCACCACCGCGGCGTACGGCGAGTAGACCAGGAACGCCCCGTCGCTCTCGTCGGCCTCGGCGACGAACAGCCGGTCCCGGCCGTGGTGTGCGTTGGTCCCGGAGTGCGTCAGCTCGCCGCCGATGGCGTACGACGGGTCGGCGCCCGCGTCCTGCAGCGCCACCGTGAGCAGGGACGTGGTCGTGGTCTTGCCGTGGGTACCCGCGACCGCGACCACCCGGCGGTCCAGCATCAAAGCGTCCAGACCGGCGGAACGCGGTAGCAGGCGCAGACCCCGCCGGCCGGCCTCCCGCACCTCCGGGTTGTCCTCCGCCACCGCGGTCGACACGATCACCGTGTCGGCGTCGCCGAGCTGTCCGGCGGCATGACCGACGTAACAGGTCGCGCCGAGGTCGTGCAGGCTCTCCAGCACCGGCGACGCGTGCGCGTCGCTGCCGGACACCGTGATCCCGCGTTCGAGCATGATCCGCGCGATGCCGGATAGCCCCGCGCCGCCGATGCCCACGAAATGCACGCGGCCGAGCCGATCCGCCGGCAGCCGCTCCTCCGGAACCGGGATCCTCACGCGGCGTACCCACCGGCGTCGAGGACCATCCGGGCGAGCCGCTCGTCGGCGTCGCGCCGGATCAGGCCTTCCGCGGCCCGGCTCATCCGGTCCAGTCGGGCCCGATCGGCCAGCAGCGGTACGACGTGCTCCCCCACCCACTCGGCCGTGAGATCGGCGTCGTCCACCAGCAGCCCGCCGCCCGCCTCCACGACGGCGCGGGCGTTGAGCGCCTGTTCGCCGTTGCCGTGCGGCAGCGGCACGAACACCGCGGGCAGGCCGAGCGCGGACACCTCGGTGACCGTGTTGGAGCCGCACCGGCAGACCAGCGCGTCCGCGGCCGAGTAGGCGAGATCCATCCGGTCGACGTACGGCTCCACGACGTACGCCGGATCGTCCGGCCGGTCCGCCACCTTCACCTCGCCGCGGGGCCCGGACACGTGCAGCACCTGGATGCCGGCCGCGCGGAGCGCATGCGCGGCGGCGCTCACCGCGTCGTTGATCCGCTTGGCGCCCTGCGATCCCCCCGTGACCAGCAGGGTGGGCCGGTCGGGATCCAGGCCGAACGCGGCGCGCCCTTCGGCGCGCATCGCGGCCCGGTCAGTGTCCGAGATCAGCTTGCGGATCGGCAGCCCGACGTACTGACCGTGCGGGATCTCCGTGTCGGGAAAGGACGTGGCGACGAGCCCGGTGCAGAACCGGGCGGCGAACTTGTTCGCGATCCCGGGCAGGGCGTTGCCCTCGTGTACGACGATCGGGATCCGCCGGCGCCTCGCGGCGACGTACGCCGGGACGCTGACGTAACCACCGAACCCCACGACGACGTCGGGGCGTACCCGGTCGAGGACCGCGTGGGTGTCCTTGACTGCGGCACGGAGCCGGGCGGGCACGCGCAGCAGCTCCGCTCCCGGCCGCCGGGGCAATGGCACCGGCGGGATCAGCTCCAGCGGCAGCCCGGCCTCGGGAATGACCCGGACCTCGATTCCCCGCGAGGTTCCCAGCGCGGTCACCTCGGCGTCGGGCACGAGCCGGCGGACGGCGTCCGCGGTCGCGATCAACGGCGAGGTGTGCCCGGCCGTGCCGCCGCCCGCCATCAGAATCCGTACCGTCACCGGTCAACGCCCCCGTCGTGGACGGGCCAGTCCCCAGCGGGCGGCGATTCCCTGCTTGTGGTGGGCGCGCCAGGCCGCTGCGGCTCCCGGCTCGGTCTTCGCCAGGCTGGTCAGCAGGCCCAGGGCGACGAGCGTCGGCAGCAGCGACGAGCCGCCGTACGACACCAGCGGAAGGGGGACCCCGATCACCGGAAGCAGGCCGAGCACCATGCCGATGTTGATGATCGCCTGGGACGACAGCCACACCGTGATTCCGGCGGCGGCGTACCGGGCGAACCGGTCGCGCGTTCGGGTGGCGATGCGAAGCCCCGCATACGCCAGGACGGCGAAGAGGACGATCACCACCAGAGCGCCGAACAGTCCGAGCTCCTCGCCGATGATCGCGAAGATGAAGTCGTTGTGCGCGGCCGGGAGCTTGCCCTCCCATTTCTGCGTGCTCGCTCCGAGCCCGACCCCCCACCAGCCGCCGTTGGCGAGTGCGAAGAAGCCGTGCGCCGCCTGCCAGCCGGTGTCCTCGTAGTCCGCGAACGGGTTGACGAAGTTTGTCAGCCGGTCCACCCGGTTCGAGCTCAGCGACACCAGGAAGAGCGCGAGGCCACCGACCGCGAGCGCCGAGCCGACGAACAGCCGCGCCGGCGCACCCACGGTCCACACCATGCCCAGCACGATCGCGAAGAGGACCAGCGCCGTACCGAGGTCGTGTTGGCCGACCACCAGACCGGACACCAGCGCGGCGATCGGAACCATCGGCCACAGCAGGTGCCGCCACCTGTCGAACCTTCGGCTCTGCCGACTGTAATGAGCCGCCAGCCAGACCACGAGCGTGAGCTTAGCCAGCTCCGACGGCTGGATCCGGAACGGGCCGCCGAACGAGATCCAGTTGCGGTTGCCGGCCACATCGACACCCAGCGGCGTGTACGTGAGCACCAGGAGCCCGACCGTGAGCAGCAGGGCGAGACCCGCCGAACGCCGGATCACACCGATCGGGAGCCGGGACGCCAGCCACGCCAGCGGGAGCGCCACCAGCACCCAGATCGCCTGCCGGAAGAAGACGGTGTACGAGCTGCCCGTGTCGTAGAACGCCTGGACGCTGGACGCGCTCAGGACCATCAGCAGGCCGAGCGCGAGCAGCAGTGCCGAGACGCCGCGCACGAGGTGGTACGACGTGAGCGGCCGGTCGAGGAAGTACCGCACCCATGCCTTCAGGCCGGTGGTTCGAGGGTCACGCTGATCGGTCGTGGTCGTCACGTCCAACCCTCCCTCGATGACGCGGGGTCCGCGGTCGACCCGGACACGCACCGAGGCCGGACGACCTCAACGCACGCCGAGCCTGGCCGCGGCGGCGGCGAAATCGTCACCGCGCACGGTGTAATTGGCGAACTGGTCCCAGGACGCGCAGCCCGGTGCGAGCAGCACGGTGTCGCCGGGGACAGCCATCCGTGCCGCCTCGCGGACGACGCGATCCATGATCGAAGTCTCGCCGTCGTCGACCTCGATCAGCGGGACCTCGGGCGCGTGTCGCGCCAATGCGTCCGCGATCACACGACGGTCGGTGCCCAGCAGCACCACGCCGCGCAGCCGTTCGCGTACCTGCTGCACCAGCTCGTCGAAGCTCGCGCCCTTGGCGAGGCCACCGGCGATCCAGACCACCGGGTCGTACGCGTGCAGAGCGGCGGCCGCCGCGTGCGGGTTGGTGGCCTTGGAGTCGTTGACGTACGCCACGCCGTCCAGCTCGCCCAGGACCGTGACCCGGTGCGCGACCGGCTCGAACTGGCGAAGGCCCGCGCCGACCGCCGCCGGGGTCAGGCCGTAGGCCCGGGCGAGGGCGGCCGCGGCCAGCGCATTGCCGACGTTGTGCGGGCCGGCCGGCCGCACGTCGACCGCGGGACACAGCTCGGCGGCGAACTCCTCGGGATCGTCGACGAACGCCCGGTCGGCGAGCACGCCGTCGATCACCCCGAGCATGCCCGGCCGCGGGACGTCCAGCGTGAAGCCGAGGACGCGGCAGCCGGGCGCGGTGTCGGCCTCGCGCACCATGGTCTCGGTCACCCGATCGGCCACGTTGTAGACCGCGGCGACCCGGCAGCGCTGGTAGATCCGGGCCTTGTCGCGGGTGTACGCCTCCAGTGAGCCGTGCCAGTCGAGGTGGTCCGGCGCGACGTTGAGGACCACGGCGGCCTCCGCGGCCGGCGAGTACGCCCAGTGCAGCTGGAAGCTCGACAGCTCGACCGCGATGACGTCGTACGTCTTGGGATCCGTCACCGCCTCGAGCAGCGGCGTACCGACGTTGCCGGCCGCGATCGTACGCGCCCCGCTGGCCCGCAGCATCGACGCCAGCATCTCCGTGGTCGTGGTCTTGCCGTTGGTACCCGTCACGCAGAGCCACGGCGCCGGGTCCGGGCCGCGCAGCCGCCACGCCAGCTCGACCTCGCCCCAGACCGGCACCCGGCGGGCGACGGCATCGCGCAGTACGGCGGCGGTCGGCCGCCATCCCGGCGAGGCCACCACCAGGTCGGTGTCCGGCAGCGTGTCGGCGGCCCCGGGTCCGAGCCGTACGCCGGCTCCGAGCGCCTCCAACGCCGCGGCCTTCGCCCGATGGGGATCGTCCTCGCCCTCGTCCACCACCGTGACCCGCGCGCCGAGCCGCGCCAGCGCATCCGCGGCGGCGAACCCGGAGGCGCCGATGCCGGCCACCACGACCCGCACCTCCGGCCAACGGGACTCGCGATCAGCGCATGGCAGCCATTCGACTGCGCTCACGCCCCGGCCACCCATTCGGCGTAGAAGATGCCCAACCCGGCCGCGACACAGAGGCCCGCGATGATCCAGAACCGGATCACGATGGTCACCTCGGCCCACCCCTTGAGCTCGAAATGGTGTTGCAGCGGAGCCATCCTGAACAGTCGTTTGCCCCGAGTGAGCTTGAAATAGCCCACCTGCAAGATTACCGACAGCGTGATGATCACGAACAGGCCGCCGATGACGAGCAGCAGCACCTCGGTGCGAGTCAGCACCGCGAAACCGGCGAGCGCGCCACCGAGCGAGAGCGAGCCGGTGTCGCCCATGAAGATCTTGGCCGGCGCAGCGTTCCACCACAGGAACCCGAAGCAGGCGCCGGTGAGCGCGGCGGCCACGACCGCCAGGTCGTACGGGTCTCGCACCTCGTAACACTTCGGCCCGGCCGGTCCCTGACAGCTCTGGTTGAACTGCCAGATGCACACCAGCGTGTACGCGCCCAGCACCATCACCGACGTACCGGTGGCCAGGCCGTCGAGACCGTCGGTGAGGTTCACCGCGTTGCTGGTACCGCCGACCATGAGCAACACCCAGATGACGACCAGCAGGAGGGGCATCTCCCAGCCCTCGATGTCCCGGATGAACGAGATGAACTGCGAGGCCGGCCGGCGTCCGTACTCGTTGGGGAACTGCAGGGCGAGGACCGCGAACGTCACCGCGACGATCGTCTGTCCGGCCATCTTGGCCTTCGTGCGCAGACCGAGACTGCGCTGCTTGGAGACCTTGATGAAGTCGTCGACGAACCCGACCATCCCGAGACCCACGAACAGGAACAACAGCAGCGCACCCGACGCCGAGGGCCCGTCGCCGGTGAAGATCTTGGCGCCGACGTAGCCGAACACGACCGCGCAGATGATCACCAGCCCGCCCATGGTGGGCGTGCCCCGCTTGGTGTGGTGGGACGTCGGGCCGTCGTCGCGGATCAGCTGTCCGTAGCCCTGCCGGACCAGGACCTTGATCGCCAGCCGGGTCCCCAGCAACGTCGCGAGGAGGCTGAGCCCTCCGGCGAGCAGGATCGCTCTCATGAACCGAGCCTTTCCGGGTCCCGGACCGGGTGGGTGAGCAGCGCCTCCGCGATCCGCTCGAACCCGGCCGCACGTGAGGCCTTGACGAGTACGACGTCACCGACGCCGACGTCCTCCCGCAGCCGTTCGATCGCCGCGTCGACGTCGGGGACGAAGACCGACTCGCCGTTCCGGTAGCCCTCGAGCTCGGCGCCGGTGTGGATCGCCCGCGCGCCCTCCTCGACGACCAGCAGCCGCGCCACACCCAGCCGGGCGGCCTGCCGTCCGACGGCGGTGTGTTCTTCCGCTGCGGCCGCACCGAGCTCCTTCATCTCTCCGAGCACGGCGACCGTACGGCGTTCGCCGCCCCCGAGCGCGACCAGCGTGTGCAGGGCGGCGCGCACCGAGTCCGGGTTGGCGTTGTACGCGTCGTTGACCACGGTGACACCGTCGGCGCGCTCGTGGACCTCCATCCGCCAGGGGGAGCGCGGCTCCGCGTGGTTCAGCGCGTACGCGATCGTCTCGGACCCGACACCGCAACCATGCGCGACCGCGGCGGCGGCCACCGCGTTGGCCGCCTGGTGCTCACCGACCAGCGGCAACGCCACGTCGACCGCCCCGTCCGGCAGCGACAGCCGGAACCGGGGACGCGCGAGCCGGTCGAGCGCGAGGTCGCTCACGGAGACGTCGGCGGGTCTCGCACGTCCGAACGTGAGCACCCGGGTCTCGGTCAGGGCGCGCATCCCCACCACGAGATCGTCGTCCGCGTTGAGGACGGCCAGCCCGTCGGCCGGGAGGGCCTGCACGAGCTCCCCCTTGGCACGCGCGATGTCGTCCCGGCTGCCGAACTCCCCCAGATGCGCGATACCGATGTTGAGCACGGCGCCGACGTCCGGCTCGACGATGCCCGCGAGATAACCGATGTGCCCGTGACCGCGAGCGCCCATCTCGATCACGAGATGACGGGTGCTCCGGTCGGCCTCGAGCGCCGTGAGCGGAACGCCGAGCTCGTTGTTGAACGACTCCCGCGGCGCGATGGTGGGACCGGCCTGCTCCAGGATCTGGGCGACCAGATCCTTGGTGCCGGTCTTACCCTGTGACCCGGTGATCGCGACCACCCGGCATTCCGGCAACTGCGCAACCACGTGCGCCGCGAGCGAGCCCAGCGCCTCGACCGGGTCGTCCACCACCACGCACGGAGCGTCGACCGGCCGCGAGGCGAGCACCGCGGATCCGCCGGAACGCACGGCATCCGCCGCGTAGTCGTGGCCGTCGGCATGCTCGCCCGCGACCGCCACGAACAGCCCGCCGGCACGAGGAGTGCGTGAGTCCACGAACGCCGGACCGCTGACCACCACGTCGCGGTCACCGTGGGTCTCGCCGCCGACGACGGCGGCGATCTCGTTCAGGGTCATGGGAATCATGAGCCGCCACCTCGCGAAATCAGGGCACGCCGGGCGACCTCCCGGTCGTCGAACGGATGCACGACTCCGGCGATCTCCTGGCCGGGCTCATGACCCTTGCCCGCGATCAGGACGCAGTCTCCGGAGACGGCCAGACCCACCGCGGCCTCGATGGCCTTCGCCCGGTCCCCGACGTCGAGCAGCTCGGCGCGCTCGTCCGCGGCGACCCGGCGAGCGCCCTCGAGCAGTGCCGCCCGGATCGCCGCCGGGTCTTCCGAGCGCGGGTTGTCGTCGGTCACCACGAGTACGTCGGACAGACGCGCCGCCGTCTCCCCCATCAGGGGACGCTTGCCACGGTCTCGATCCCCGCCGGCGCCGAGCACCGTGATGACTCGGCCCCGCGTGACCTCGCTCAGCGCGGAGAGGACCGCGGTCACGGCATCCGGTTTGTGCGCGTAGTCCACGACGACGACGAAGTCCTGGCCCTCCTCGATCCGCTCCATCCGCCCGGGTACTCCGGTGACCGACGAGACGCCGGCGATCGCCTCGTCGATGGAGAATCCGGCCTCGCCGATCGCCGCCACGGCGGCCAGCGCGTTGGCCACGTTGAACTTTCCCGGCATCTCCACCGCCGCATCGTGCCGGCTGCCGTCCGGGGCGATGAGTGCGAAATCGGTCCCGTACGCGCGCGGCCGGACCTCGGTCGCCCGCCAGTCCGCCTCGGCGCCGGACGCCGACATGGTCCGCGTCGGAATCACCGCATGCGCGGACAGCCAGCGACCGTGCTCGTCGTCGACACTCGCCAGTCCGGATCGCGCCCGCTCCGGACTGAACAGCCGGCTCTTCGCCGCGAAGTAGTCGTCGAGGTCACGGTGGAAGTCCAGATGGTCCCGCCCCAGGTTGAGGAACACCGCGACGTCGAACACGACCCCGTCCACTCGGCCCATCACCAGCGCATGACTGGAGACCTCCATCGCACAGGCCCCCACCCCCTGCTCCCGCATGTACCCGAACATCGCGTGCAGGTCCGGCGCCTCCGGTGTGGTGAGCGGGGTCTTGACGTACTCGCCGAAGATCCGCGCTCCCACGGTGCCGATACTGGCCGCCCGGCCGGTCGCCTGGGACAGCCCCGCCTCGGCCAGGGCGGCGGTCGTGGTCTTGCCGTGCGTCCCGGTGATTCCCACGGTGGTCAGGGAGGCGGCCGGATCGCCGTACAACCGCGCGGCGAGCACGCCGAGGACGGAACGCGGCGCGTCCACGACGCACACCGGCAGCCCGGCCTCGGCCGCGCCGGACGCTCCGGCCGGGTCGGTCAGCACCGCGACCGCGCCGGACGACCGGGCGTCGCCGGCGAACCCGCTGCCGTGCACCCGCGAGCCCGGCAGCGCGGTGTACAGATCGCCGGGCCGGACCGCACGCGAGTCGAGGGTCACGCCGGTGACGTCGACCGTGGGGCCGTGCACGGTACCGCCGATCCATCCGGCGATCGTGTCCAGACCCACTGGCCGGACCGCACTTGGGCGGAGCACGACACCTCCGGACAGATCGGTTGGCACGGCTGATCAGAGTAGCGGCGTTTACCAGGTGGTTTTGAGGTTGGGTGGTTTCGACCCGCTCGGGGGTACGGCGTACTTCTGCAAGGCGTAGCTGGTGATGTCGCGGAACACCGGCCCGCCCGAGCTGCCGCCGCCGCCCCCGGCCTTAGGGTTGTGCAGGATGACGTAGGTGAGGAACCGCGGGTCGTCGGCGGGCGCGAACCCGCCGAACGAGAGCGTGAAGCCGCCGCCGGCGTACGACCCGGTCTCCGGGTCGACCCTCTGCGCGGTCCCGGTCTTGCCGGCCACCCGATATCCCGGAATGGCGGCCATCGGCGCCGTCCCGTTCTCGGCGGTCACCATCTCCATCATGCGGGTGACGTCGCGGGCCGCGGAGGCGCTCATGACCCGGGTGCGGCCCGGAGGATCCGTCGGCGTGATGCTGCCGTCCTCGTCGACCTCGCCCTTGACCAAGGTCGGGTCGATCCGGACCCCGCCGTTCGCGATGGTGGCCACCGCGGCCGCCATCTGCACCGCGTTCACCGACAGTCCCTGACCGAACGCCATGGTGTCGTGGTTGATCTGCCGCCAGTCGTCGGCCGGCGGCAGCAGGCCCTTCGTCTCGCCCTTCATCCCGATACCGGTCTCCCGGCCGAGACCGAACGCGCTCAGGTAGGCGTGCAGTCGGCGGCTCGACATCTCCTCGGCGGCCAGCACGGTTCCGATGTTCGACGACTGCGCGAGGACGCCGGTCATCGTCAGCCGGAGGTTTCCGTGCCCGAACCAGTCGTTGATCGTGTGCCCGCCGCGGCGCAGCTGCGGCGGGACGTTGATCTTCGTCTGCGGTGTCACCAGTCCGGCGTCGAGCAAGGCCGAGGCGGTGAGGACCTTCTGTACGCTGCCGGGCTCGAAGACGTCCTGGATGGCGCGGCTACCGCGATCGGCCTCCGGTGAGTCGAGCGGGTCGCCGGCGTCGAACGTCGGGTAGTCCGCGAGCGCCAGGACCTCGAAGGTCTTGGTGTCCAGCGTGACCGCGACACCCGACTCCGACCGGGTCGATTCCACGGCCCCGGCCAGCCTGCGCTGGGCGAGCCACTGCAGGTCCCGGTCGATGGTGAGCTGCAGGCCGGTTCCGGGAACCGGTTCCTCGATCGAGCTCTCCGCCAGGGGGATGCGCGTACCCGTGGCGTCGGTGACGACGGCCTCGTGGCCGTCCTCGCCGTCGAGCCGGGAGTCGAAGGCGTACTCCAGGCCGGCGAGACCTCGCCCGTCGCTGCCGACGAACCCCACGATGTTGGCCCCGATCTCCCCCGCGGGATACACCCGCAGCGGGTCGTCTCGCGAGTAGACGCCGGCCAGGTCCTGCTTCTCCAGCCGGTTCAGCACCCACTCGGCGTTCACCGGCAGCACACGACGTACGAGGTAGACGAACCGGGTATCGGGCTTGCGGAGGAGCTCCAGGAGCTCGAAGTAGTTGACGTCGAGCCGCCGGCTGATGATCGCGGCGATCTCGGGGGCGTCGTCCTTGGTCATGGTGGGATCCGCGACCAGCATGTCCGCGTCGACGCTCTTCGCCAGCGGTGTACCCTCACGGTCGAGGATGGCCCCGCGCGGAGCGGTCAACGTGACGCTCTCGGCGCCGTCCAGGCGGTCCGCCTTGGCGTCGTACGCATGAGCGTCCACCCCCTGGATCTGCACCAGCCGGCCGGCGAACATCGAGAACACGAAGATCACCAGCACCAGTCCGACCCGCAGCCGGAATCTCGAAGCCGCGAGCCTGATCCTGCGCCGCGAGCCCCGCCCGGGTGGCCGGCCGCGCGCGGCCGGCCGACCGCGGCCGGAGCCGGTACGCCGATCCGGTCTCGACGGCCGGCTCATCGCCGACCCCGATCCCGGCTCCGATCCCGGTCACCGTCCTGGCCCCGGTCCGGCGGCAGCTCGATCTCGGGCGCACGGGTCGCCGGGACCGGCCGACCGAGCACCGCGCCGTCGGCCAGACGCAGGAAGGCCGGGCTGTCGTTGGAGACCATGCCCATCTGCTGCGCTCGCTGGGAGAGGTGCTGTGGTTTGCGCAGGTGGGCGACCTGCATCTCCAGTGCCTGCTGCCGTTCCGCGAGGAGGGTCGCGCGTTCCTCCAGCCCCCGTGCGTAGAACGCGCCCTGTTGCAAGGAGGTGTTGAGGATCAGCAGGCCGGCGAACCCGACTCCGAGCACCACGAGCACCAGTGCGGCGAACGGGAACCCCGGACCGCGCGAGACACGGCCCCGGACGACCGACAGCGGCGCCCGGCGCTGCGTTCCGGTGCCGCTGCGCGCCCGCGGCCGCGCGGGCGCCGGGAACGAGCTCACGACCCCACCCCCCACGTGTCATGCGCATCGTGCGCCATGGCGCTCGTGCCGCCCGACCGGGCAACGGTCCTCACGCCGCCTCCCGGACTCGTTCGGCCACCCGTAGTCGGACGGACGCCGCGCGCGGGTTGCGGGCGATCTCCTCCTCGGACGCACGCTCGGCGCCGCGGGTGACCAGCCGCAGCTCGGGCTCGTAACCGGCCGGCACCACGGGGAGGTCGGGAGGCACGCGGCTGCTGGACCGCGCGGCGAACGTCTGCTTGACCAGCCGGTCCTCGAGCGAGTGGTACGAGAGCACCACCACCCGGCCGCCGACGGCGAGGGCGTCGATCGCGGCCGGAAGCGCCCGCCCCAGTACGGCGATCTCGTCGTTCACCTCGATCCGCAGCGCCTGGAAGATCCGCTTGGCCGGATGCCCGCTGCGCCGGGCGGACGCCGGGATGGCCGCGGCCACCACCTCGACCAGCCGCGCACTCGACTCGAACGGCCGCCGCTCGCGCTCCCGCACGATCGACTCGGCGATCCGGCGGGCGAACCGCTCCTCGCCGTACTCCCGGATCACCCGGGCGAGCTCGTGCACCGGGTACGTGTTCAGTACGTCGGCGGCGGTGCTCCCCCGGCTCGGATCCATCCGCATGTCGAGCGGGGAGTCCTGGGCGTAGCTGAATCCACGCGCCGGCCGGTCGACCTGCATCGACGAGATCCCGAGGTCGAACAGCACGCCCTGGACCCGGCGAAGACCAAGCCGGTCCAGTACGCCGGGCAGCTCGTCGTACACCGCATGGACGAATGTCAGCCGCTCGGCGAAATCTGCCAGTCGGCTCCGTGAACTCTCCAGCGCATCGGGGTCACGGTCGACGCCGACCACCCGCGCCGTTGGACACGCCTGCAGCACCGCTGCCGTGTGGCCGCCGAGGCCCAGGGTCGCGTCGACCAGGACCGAGCCGGGACGCACGAGGCTGGGCGCCACCAGCGCGACGACCCGTTCGAGCATGACCGGGACGTGCTCGGCAGCAGTCATCTCGACCCCTTCGAGACGGTCGGCTTCGCGGGCCGACGGCGGCGTGTGGTGGACGGGTGGTGGAGAGTGGGGCGGACAGTGGGGCGGACAGTGGGGCGAACGGCGATCTCGTCCGACCAGGTCCCCGCCCGCTTGTCCTGGGAAGCAGTCGTCTGGCGCCGGGGAAGTTGCGTCAGCGGACTGGAGAAGCGGGCTGAGACCTCGTCGTACGACGTGTCGCCACTCGAGAAGGCGCTCACATCACACCGGGCATCACCTCTTCCGACAGGTCGGCGAAGGCCTGCTCCTGTTCGCCGGAGTAGCTCTGCCAGGACTCGGAGTCCCAGATCTCGATCCGGTTCATCGCGCCGATGACCACGCATTCCCGGGTCAGGGCGGCGTACTCGCGCAAGGTCGGGGGGATCGTGATGCGGCCCTGCTTGTCCGGGCGCTCGTCGGACGCCCCGGCGAAGAGCATGCGCATGTAGTCGCGGGCCTTCTTGTTCGTGACCGGCGCCTGCCGCATCTGTTCGGTCATCCCCACGAACTCGCCGATCGGCCACACGTAGAGACAGCGCTCCTGCCCGCGGGTGATCACCAGGCCCTCCTGCAGCTCGTCGCGGAACTTCGCCGGGAGGAAGAGGCGGCCCTTCTCGTCGAGCCGGGGGGCGTGGGTGCCGAAGAACACCGAGACACCTCCTCTTCCTCCAGTTCGCTCCACTGTACTCCACTTTCCCCCACAGTCAACCTAAATCGCCCACGGGCCGAATTAGGGGTCAGGGGTTAACGTGTTTCTGTACGTGTCTCACCGGCTCGGCCCTGGCTGGACTGGGGGGTCACGGACGTGATGACATCGTGTGACCGGGCCCGCAGTGTCGAGAGCACCAAGGCCTTGCGAGGGATCGGCGCTACTACATGCGCATCGGGAGGACCAGGTGTCGATACAGGCCACATCGAGCGTTGCGTCCGAGCAGCAGACCGACTTCGACGCGCTCACGAAGGTGACCGACGAGATCATCCGATCCGTGGGCACCGTGATCGAGGGCAAGCCCGACGTGATCAAGCTGGCCGTGACCGTCATGCTGGCCGAGGGTCACCTGCTGATCGAGGACGTCCCCGGCGTGGGCAAGACGATGCTCTCCAAGGCGCTCGCCCGTTCCATCGACTGCACGGTCAAGCGCATCCAGTTCACTCCGGACCTGCTGCCGTCCGACGTCACCGGCGTGTCCGTCTACAACCAGGAGACGCACAACTTCGAGTTCCGGCCGGGCGGCGTCTTCGCCAACATCGTGGTGGGCGACGAGATCAACCGGGCCTCCCCCAAGACGCAGTCGGCTCTGCTCGAATGCATGGAGGAGGGCCAGGTGACCGCCGACGGCGTGACCTACACGCTCGACCCGCCGTTCATCGTCATCGCCACCCAGAATCCCATCGAGATGGAGGGCACCTACCCTCTACCGGAGGCACAACGCGACCGGTTCATGGCGCGGGTCTCGATGGGCTACCCGGTCGAGAGCGCCGAGCTGGCCATGCTCGGGCATCGCACCGGGGCGAACCCTCTGACCACCATCCGACCGGTCACCGACTCCCGGCAGATCATGGAGCTCGTCGAGACCGTTCAGCAGGTGTACGTCGCGGACTCCATACAGCAGTACGCCGTGGCGCTGACGACGGCGACCCGGCGTTCGGCCGACCTTCGCCTCGGCGCGTCGCCACGGGCCACGCTGCATCTCGTCCGGGCCGCTCGGGCCGCCGCGGCGCTCGACGGCCGGGAGTACGTCACGCCGGACGACATCCAGACCCTGGTGGGCCCGGTGCTCGCCCACCGGATCCTCCCCAACACCGAGGCGCACCTCTCGGGCCGCTCGGCCGAGCGCATCCTGGCCGACATCGTGCGCAGTGTCCCGATGCCACAAGCCCGGGCCGACGACCGGGGTTGAACTCATGCGCATGGCATTCGCCGCACTGACCACCAGGGGACGCGCCTTCCTGGCGGCCGGGACCACGTGTGCCGTCTGCGCCGCGGTGCTCGGTGAGCGCGACCTGCTGCGTGCGGGCATCCTCGTCCTCGCGTTGCCGGTCGTCACCATGCTTCTGGTCAACCGGGCGCGCTACCGAATCTCCTGTGTCCGCTCGATCCAGCCCAGCCGGGTACCCGTCGGGCACCCGGCCAAGGTCACATTGCATCTGGAGAACACCGGCCGGCTTCCGTCCAACCTGCTCATGCTGGAGGACGAGATCCCCTACGCGCTCGGCACCCGGCCGCGGTTCATCGTCGACCAGGTCGGGGCGCGCTGGCAACGCAGCATCGATTACACGCTGAGGTCCGACGTACGCGGCCGTTATCCGGTCGGACCGCTGACCGTCCGAGTGTCCGACGCGTTCGGGCTCATCGAGATCAACCGGTCGTTCTCGGTCCGGCAGAACCTCCTGATCACGCCCGCGGTAGACCCACTCCCGAACGGACAACTCCACAGCGAGTGGGCCGGAACCGGCGAGAACCGACCGCGCGCCTTCGCCGCGGCCGGCACCGAGGACGTCACCATCCGCGAGTACCGGCACGGCGACGATCTGCGGCGGGTGCACTGGCGGTCGACGGCCCGGGTCGGCGAGCTGATGGTCCGCCGGGAGGAGCAACCCTGGCAGAGCAGGGTGACCCTGCTGCTCGACAGCCGCGAGGCAGCGCATCGCGGGAGCGGGCCCGCCTCGTCGTTCGAGTGGATGGTCAGCGCGACCGCCTCCATCGGAGTGCATCTCGCGGAGCAGGGATTCGCCCTGCGCCTGGTGAGCGAGTCCGGTGACGACCACGCCGGCCATTGGCACGAGCGGGGCACCGGCCGGGTCGGAGACACCGACGACCTGCTCGAGGAGTTGGCGATCATCCAGGCCAGCCCACGCAAGACTCTCGACCTGCCGCGCACCGGCGACGAGATGAGCGGGGTGATCGTCGCCCTGGTGGGTCTGCTGTCACCGCTCGATCTCGAGGCGCTTCGGCGACTGGCCCAGGGAGCCGGTGCCGGCTACGCGATCGTCGCGGACGTCGCCGAGTGGATGCGCGACACTCCCTATGGGCAGTCCGAGTCGAAGGCCCAGACCCGGCGTACGGTCGCCGAGCTGCGTACCCACGGATGGCAGGTCGCCGTGGCGACCCCCCAGGACCGGGTCGGCACGTTGTGGGCGCAGCTGATCAATCCCATGCGCGGCGGCAACCGGGGCCTCCCTCCCCACGTCCAGGAGCTGGAGGAAGTCTGATGCAGCAGCGACTGGCCAGCCTGGCGATGCTGTCCCTCTTCGCGTGGCTCGCGTCCATGGGTGCGGCGTTCGCCCTGCTCCCCCTGTTCGAGTACCACGCGTACCTGATCGCAGCGATCGTGTTCACCCTCCCGGCGCTGGTCGTGGGCATCGCGCTGCGGATGGCGCGGGTACCGGTCCTGCTGGTGCCACTCGGCCAGGTCGCCGCGCTCATCTTGTGGATCGCGTGGATCTACACCGTCGGGACCGGCTGGTTCGAGTTCGTTCCCTCCGACGGCGGGTTGTCCAACGTCCGGTTCCTGATCGAGATCGGCTTGGACGAGGCCAACGAGTACGCCGCGCCGGCGCCCGACACGCCCGGGCTCACGCTGATCACCGCGTTGGGCGTCACCGGCTGCCATCTCGTGGTCGACCTGATCGCGGTCGGCATGCGAAGCGCGCCACTCACCGGGATGCCGCTGCTCGCGCTCTACACCGCACCCGCCGCGTTGGCGCCGGAGGGCGTACCGGTCCTGGCGTTCATCCCCGGCGCGACGGGCTTCATCGCGCTGCTGGCGTACGACGAGCGCGAGCGCCTGGTGACCTGGGGCCGTCAGGTGTCGACGATCGCCGCCGTACGCTCGGTGGATCAACAGCGGCGACTCAACGTCAGCGCACTGAACATCTCCGCACAGCGAGTCGGGCTGGCCGCGATCGCGGTCGCGGCGGTCGTGCCCTTCTTCGTCCCTGTCTTCCCCGAGAACCTCTTCGAGCGTGGTCCCAAGGGGGCCGGCGGCAACGGCCAGGTACGAGTGTCCAACCCGATCGTCGACCTCCGGCGGGACCTCACCGAGCGCTCCGAGGAGACCGCGATGCTGATCCGTACCACCGACGGACGGCCGCAGTACTTCCGGCTGGCCGCTCTCGACGAGTTCGACGGCAAGGCATGGAAGTTCTCCGACCGCGACGTCAGTACACAGAACGACCTCGTGGGGGCGCTGCCCATACCACCGGGCCTCGATCTGCAGGTCGCGTCGACGGAGAAGACCTACGGCGTGCGGATCTCGGACAACTTCCAGACCGACTGGCTTCCGTCGCCGTACGCTCCGCAGAGCGTGCAGGCTCCCGGTGAGTGGCGCTACGACCCGGACACCTTCGACATCGTCAAGGCCGACGAGGATCAGTCCGCGGCCGGGATCGGGTACCGGTTGCGCGTCGTCGAGGCCGATCCCACCTTCGATCATCTGATGGGCGCCGGCGGCAACCCGACCGACATCAGCGCCGGCTACACCGCCGTCCCGAACTCCGTCCCGGACGAGGTCAGCGAGATCGCCCAGAACATCACCAGCTCCGCCACCAGCCGGTTCGAGCGTGCCGTGCAGCTGCAGCAGTGGTTCCGCCAGGACGGCGGCTTCCGGTACACCCTCGCCCCGCCCCCGGGGCACAGCGGGGACGACATCATGGCGTTCCTCGACGGCAAGGAGGGCTACTGCGAGCAGTTCGCGGCCGCGATGGCCGTGATGGCGCGGTTGCTCGACATCCCGTCGCGGGTCGCGGTCGGATTCCTCAGCGCCGAGCTCGGCGATCGCCCGAACGAATGGCGGTACGCCTTCTCCGACCTGCACGCCTGGCCGGAGCTGTACTTCGAAGGCACGGGCTGGGTGCGTTTCGAGCCCACACCGGCCGGCGGGACGGACGCCATCCCCACGGTGGCGCCGAGCTACACCACAGGTACGACCGGTGAGGACGGCCAGATACCGCAGAACTTGCCGAATCAGAACGCCGCCCCGCCGGAAACGTCACCCGACGCGCTGTCCCAGGACCGGCTGGACCCCCAGCTCGGATCCGGAGGCGGTTCCGACGGCGACGGGTCCTCGCGGTGGTGGCTGCCGGTGCTGGTGGTGGCGGCCGGGATCGCCCTGCTGCCGGCCATCGTTCGGATGCTCGTACGCCGGACCAGATGGACACGCGCGCAGGGGGATGTGGCGCTTGCCGAGGCAGTCTGGGCAGAGGTTCGGGACACGATCCGCGATCTTCGCCACGAGTGGCCGTGGGACACCCCGCGCCGTACGGCCCGCGCGGTGTCCCCCCTGATCGCGCACGACGAGGCGGCGCTCGGCGCGCTCTGGAGGATCGCCATCGGTGTCGAACGCTCCCGGTACGCCCGCGTCCCGCAGGACGGCGCCCGCCTGCGCCCCGACCTCGAGACCGTGGTCGGGGCGCTGCGACACCACGAATCCCGCGCCGATCGCATCCGCGCGGTACTGCTCCCCCGCTCGCTACGGCCGCGCTACTGGCAGGAGCACCGGCTCTCGAAGCTCAGAACCCCGACTCACGACGGCGACGCCAGCGTTCTTCCATCCGCTCCATGAACGACCCCGAAGCGGAGGGGTGCTGACGTTTGCTGGCCGAGGCCGACTTGGCCTTGGGCTGGTCCGAGGAGCCGACCAGGTAGAGCGGCTCGGGTTGGGTGGATCTCCGCCAGGCGGTGAGGCCGATGTACGCGCCGCCCAGCATCAGCACGAAACCGAGCACGCTGACCACAGTCTGCGGCAGGATGACGCCGGTCATCAGCAACCCGATCCCGATAACGAAGACACCGCCCGCACTCAAGGCGACCCGGCGGTGGTGCCCCTGGGACTTGCTCCCCCGAAGAGCCGACGCGAATTTGGGGTCGTCGGCGGTCAACGCCTGCTCCAATTGATCGAGCATCCGCTGCTCTTCCTCGGAGAGTGGCACCGTGAACCTCCAACCCTCGGTCGCGGCAACCGGACTACCGGCTGCGACTACCCACCAGTCTAGGACGGGCTCGGTCCGGCCGAAACCCGATCGTCCGCAAACAGCGTACGTTACCGATGATTCGTTACCTGCAACAATCCTCACCTCGGCCACGCACGGTCACGTCGTGTGTCCAGCTCAGCCCGCAGCCCGCGGGGCGCAGTGAGAACCGGTCACAGACGACAGCACAATGCGGTCCCGGCCAGTCGTCTTTGACCGGTTACCAGGTCGGCCGCTCGATCAGGAACGCCAGGGCGTGTCCTAGCGGGCCGCGGGCGAAGCGGACGTCTGCTCGAGGTCGGCTGCGGGCTGGAGCGGCCGTACGGCGTACTCCTCCGGCCGGAACCTCCGCGTCTGCAACCGGAACCTCCAGGTCGACCGGGGCCACAGCGTGCTGTTGCGTCCGTTGCCGTCGAGGTACCAGCTGTGGCAGCCGCCGGCGGTCCACACCGTGCCCTTCATCTTGCGCTGGACCTCCTCGTTGTACGCCTCTTCCACCTCGGGGCGTACGTCGATCGTCCGCCAGCCGTTGCGGTCCATGGCGGCGATGCACTGCAGGACGTAGTCGATCTGAGCCTCGATCATGAAGACGACCGACGTGTGGCCCAGGCCGGTGTTCGGACCGAGCAGGAAGAAGCCGTTCGGGAACCCGGACACCGTGGAGCCCAGATAGGCCCGCGGGCTGCCCTGCCACACGTCGTCCAGAGTGCGTCCACCCACTCCCCGGACCCGGCTGCCGATCGGCATGTCGGTGACATGGAAACCCGTGGCGAAGACGATCGCGTCGATCTCGCGCTCGGTGCCGTCGGCCATCACCAGGGACTTCTTCCGGAGCTCCTTCACCCCGCCGGTCAGGACCTCGGTGTTGGGCTTGGTGAGTGCCGGGTAGTAGTCGTTGGCCAACATGATGCGCTTGCACCCGATGGTGAAGTTCGGCATCAGCTTCGACCGCAGCTCGGGATCGCGGACCTGTCGTTCGATCTGACGGCGGGCCAGGAACTGGATCGGCTTCAGGACGTTCGTGTTGTGCGCGAGCCCGAGGACCAGCCACTCGCGACCCCAGTAGATCTGCGTGCGGTTGAGCCGCTGTGCCGGCGGCAGCGTGCGGTACAGCCAGCGCTCCAGCTTGGTGATCCGGCGGTTCGTGTGCGGCAGAACCCAGGCCGGGGTGCGCTGGCAGAGGTAGAGCCGCTCGACCCGCGGCTGGATCCGCGGCACGATCTGGATGGCCGAGGCGCCGGTGCCGACCACGGCGACCCGCTTGCCGGTGAGGTCGAAGTCGTTGTTCCACGCGGCGGAGTGGAACGCCTCTCCCTCGAACTCGGACATGCGCTCGATGTCGGGCAGCCTGGGATCGGCGAGCGCGCCGACGGCGGATACGCAGATCTGCGCCGTCAGCTCGCCGCCGGTGCTCTTCAGGCACCAGAGCTGTTCGCGCTCGTCCCAGCGCGCCGACTGGACGTCCTCGCCGTACCGGATGTGCGGGAGTACGTCGTACTCCTTCGCGACCCGGCGCAGGTAGTCCCAGATCTCCGGCTGTGCCGAGTACGTCTCGCTCCAGTCCGGGTTGACGGCGAACGAGAACGAGTAGAGGTGGGAGGGTACGTCGCACCGGCAGCCCGGGTACGTGTTGTCCCGCCAGGTGCCGCCGAGGTCGTCGGCGCGTTCGAGGATGACGAAGTCGTCGATGCCGGCCTGCTTGAGCCGGATCGCGATGCCCAGCCCGGCGAAGCCGCTGCCGATGATGGCGATGCGGGTGTCAGGGGTGGCAAGGGTCATGCCGGGTCTCCTTCGGGTGGGCGCCCGCGGTAGCCGCCACCATGCTTCCTACTGACGCGTAGGATTGCAAGCGTGTGCTTCGCCACAGGCCCGGACGGTATGCCGGTCAGCGTCTGACGGCGAGCGCGTGCAGCTGGGTGGCGATCGCCCGGAACTCGGGCCGGTCGGCCACGTCGGCCTCCAGCTTGAGCAGCTCCTCCGTCGCACCCGGCTCGGAGTCCACCAGCGCACTCGGGATGAGGTCCACGAACACCCGGGCGCCGTGTACCGCGAGCAGCTCGAACCCCGCGTCGTCGAGCAGGCTCGTCACCTCGTCCTCCGTGAAGCGCCGCGGCACCGGGTCGACGCTGCCCCATCGGCCGTCCGGATCGACCAGCAGCCGGCGCGCGTCGGCGAGATGCCCGGCCAGCGCCTTCGCGAGCGCCGCGGCGTACCGCCCGGTGACCAGCAGGCTGAGGGTGCCGCCCGGGCGCAGGGTCTCCGCCGCTGACCGCAGCGCCTCCCGCGGGCTGTCGACCACCTCCAGCACGTCGTGGCACAGCACCACGTCGGCGACCGCCGAACCGGCCACCTCCACCAGATCGGTGGAATCGCCCTGCAGGCCCTGGATCCGGTCGCTCACGCCGGCCTCGTCCGCACGCCGCCCCAGAAGGGCGAGCGCATCCGGATTCGGGTCGACCACGATCACCCGATGGCCGAGCTCGGCGGTACGGACCGCGAAACCTCCGGTACCCCCACCGAGGTCGAGCACGTCCAGCGGACGGGATTCGGTCAGCGACGCACGGCACGCCTCGAGCCGGCCGGCGAGCGCGTCCCAAACGACGGCACTGCGCGCGATACTGCGACGGTGGTCAGCCACACCGGCCTCCTCGGAAATCAGGGCGGTTGCTGCCCACCCTAGTGAGGGCCGCGCTCCGCCATGCAGCTCATCCATCCCGGAAGGACGCTGACCGCCTGGCCCATGGTGGTCCCTGATCAGCGCGTGCCCGCGAGCTGCAGCGCGAGCTGCTCGTGATGGCGAACCACGGCCGACGCCGGGCTCGGACCGTCGGGTCGATACCAGACGGAGACATGCATGCCTATGGCGAGGATGGCGTACGACGCCATCCGGTAGTCGGGGACGTGGAACCGGCCGCGCCTGGCACCCCGGCGCAGGATGCGCCGTAGCGACCGTTCATAGTCGTCGCGCATCGCCGTCACCTGCCGGTAGCGCTCTCTGCCGAGACGCGTCATCTGCTGGTTGATGACGCGTGCCTCCTCGCGGTGGTCGATGTGAAAGCGGATGTGCTGGCGGACGAAGGCGCGCAACTGTTCGACCGGGTCGGGTGAGCTGGCCGCAGCCTCCTGGCCACGCGTGATCAGCGTCAACATCGCCTCCTCACAAATGGCCCACAGGATCTCCTCCTTGGACGGGTAATGGTTATAGAGGCTCGCAGGCTGGTTGCCGACGGCGGCGGCGATCTGCCTCATCGATGCAGCCTCGTAGCCCACATCGGAGAACAACGACAGCGCGGCCTTCTTGATTGTCGCCGCCGCGTCACGACGCGCGCCGAGGTCGCGGGTCCCCATAGTCACCGTCCCTCCCTCCCTGCCGATCCTGTGCCCAGCGCACGCCGATCGGGCATCTCCGAGCTCACCCTGGCCATCGGGGTGCATCACACCGAGGTTATCGCCATCGATGACAGCCAGGTGGCCGGCAGATACCTCCCCGAACGTCGCAGGAAGGACACCGGGGGTCAACGGTTCGAAGAACAGCTCTTCCAACATTTTTCCAACATCTCAGGCATTCCTAAGTCACCGTTACCTCAACCGTATCGCGTGACGCTGGCCCGGCTAACGATCGTTCGTAAATCCTTGACGCCGGAGAGTGATACGCGCATGATGGATGGCGCTTCCAGACGAGCCCACGCTGCCGGGGGGAAACCGGAGGAGTGTAGGGATGAACGTCTTTCCTCGTGCCGGGCGCGCCACAGTGCTGGCGATCGCCGCCGCTTTCTTTCTCGTGACCGCCGCGTGCCAGCCACCCGAAGGCTCCGATGTCCCCGAGGACGTCGCCGAGGGGGAGGACGGCACTGCGGATGAGGGTTCCGGAGACGGCGCGTGTGAGATCGCCGGCATCGACAGCATCCAGATCGGTGGCCTCGGCGCGTTGAGCGGGGCCCACGCGGACTACGGCGCGCAGATGGAGATGGGCGCGGAGATGGCCGCCGACGAGATCAACGAGCAAGGCGGCATGCTTGGTTGCGAGGTCGAGATCCGCTTCATGGACAGCGAGCTGGATCCCGAGGTGGCGATCGGCAACGCTCGGAACCTCGTGGGCGAGTGGGGTGCCGAATTCCTCGTGGGCGTCGATTCCAGCGGTGTCGCCCTCGCGTTGGCGCCGGTCATGGACGAGCTCGACCGCGTGCTCGTCGTTACCCACGCCGCAACGGAAAAGCTCAACGAAGAGGAGATCTACGCCAACGACCACCGCAACGTCTTCAGAATGAGCGTTCCGGTGTACCAGGATGCAGTCGTGGCCGCGCTGATCGTCGCGGAGATGCCTGAAATCACCCGCATCGCCAATATCGGCGCCGACTACGAGTACGGGCGCACAGCCTGGGCGATGTTCCAGGAGACGTTGTCCCAGTACCGTGACGACGTCGAGTTCGTCGCGGAGGCGTGGGCGCCTTTCCTCACCTCCGACTTCTCACCCCACGTATCCAGCGTCATGGCCGAGGAGCCGGACATGGTGTTCTCCACGCCATGGGCAGGGGAAGCGGTCGCGTTGATTCGGCAGGCGCAGCAATCGGGTGCGTTCCAGGAGCTCGAGATGTGGTGGCAGGCCATGGGCGCCTCCGTCGACGTGCTCGAAGCAGTGACCCCGGATGTCCAGGCGGACGCCTTCGAGGGCAAGTTATGGGCAACCGGACG
The DNA here is from genome assembly GCA_009377795.1 of Propionibacteriales bacterium. Lineage (GTDB taxonomy): Bacteria > Actinomycetota > Actinomycetes > Propionibacteriales > Nocardioidaceae > WHTJ01. Next base: position 33,394 of record WHTJ01000042.1, read on the forward strand.
CTACATCTTCAACTGGCCCGAGACGGACACCAATCGCGAGTGGGTGGAAGCATTCCAGGAGCGCTACGACCGGCTGCCCAACTACAGCGCCCAAACCACGTACACGGCGGTCAATGCGCTGCATGACGCCGTCGAGGCCGCCGGCAGCGTCGATCCCGCGGACGTCGGCGCGGAGCTCGAGGGGATGATCATCGACGCACCCGCCGGCGAGTTCACCTTGCGCGCCGAGGATCATCAGGCCGTCTACCCGGTTCCCGCGGGCAGGGTCGTGTACGACGACGACTGGGGTATCGCCTGCGTGTGCGCCGACCTGCAGGTCTTCGACACGGAGGAGTATTACCGCGACCCGCCGTTCGAGGAATGAGCATCGCAGGCCGGCGTGGAGAGCTCTCGCGTGAGCGTTGAGAATCTCCTCTATCAGGGTCTCATCGGGCTGACCAATGGGATGTATCTGTGGCTGGTCGCGGCCGGCCTGACCATCGCCTTCGGCGTACTGAAGATCCTGAACTTCGCGCACGGAAGCCTCTACATGGTCGGCGCGTACCTCGGGTTCTCCATGTACGGGGAGTTCGGGCTGGGTTTCTGGTCGTCGCTGGCGCTTGCGACCCTGACGGTCGGGTTGCTCGGCCTGGTACTCGAGCGAACGCTCTTCCGCCCCCTCTACAAGCTCGACATCACCTATGGACTGATCCTCACGTTCGGGCTCGCTCTCATCTTCTCCGACCTGGTACGGATCCTGTGGGGAGGCGTCTTCCTGATACCGCCGACACCCGCGGCTCTGGTCGGCAGTTTCGAGATCCTGGGCCGCGCGTTCTCCTACTACAACGCCTTCGTCATCGCCGCCGGCCTGCTGGTCGGCGCCGGGCTGTGGTTCCTGCTCGACCACACATGGTGGGGACGGACTGTGCGCGCCACCGCCTCCGATCGTGAGATGTCAGGTGTACTCGGCATCAACGCGGGCTGGATCTATGCCTCCGTCTTCGCGCTTGCAGCCGCCGTCGCCAGCCTCGCCGGTGCGTTGAGCATCCCGGTGCGCGTCGTTACTCCCGGGCTCGGTACGACGATCATCATCCAGGCCTTCATCATCACGGTCATCGGAGGGCTCGGCAGCCTGCGCGGCGCGTTCCTCGGTGCACTGATTGTCGGGCTCGCCAATGCCTACGGCGTCCTGCTGTTCCCGAACATCGAGTTGTTCCTCATCTACGGGATCATGGCCCTGGTCCTGCTGGTGAAGCCGGAGGGTCTGCTGGGGGAGCGCCAATGACGGACCGCCTTGCCGCGCCCCGCCCTCCGGGTCTGCGGGTGAAACGGATTTACCGGCCGGCGCTCGCCGGCCTTCTGGTCCTGCTTGCCCTGATCCCTCTGATCGCCTCGCCGTACCACACCTGGATCGCGGCGAGCATGCTGCTGCTTGCGCTCTTCGCCACCGGATTCAACGTGTTGTTCGGCTACACCGGGTTGCTGTCCTTCGGGCACGCGGCCTTCTTCGGCGTCGGCGCCTACGTCAGCGCGCTCGTCCTGCTGGCGTGGCCGTCGCTTCCCGTCGCCATGGTCGCCGGCACCCTGGCGGCAGGTGCCGTCGGTGTGGTCATCGGCTACCTGTCCCTGCGGCACACCGACATCTACTTCGCGATGCTGACGCTGGCCTTCGGGATGATGATCCACTCGATCATCTGGCGGTGGCGCGATGTGACGGGCGGTGACGACGGCTTGCCCGGTGTTCCACGCGGCGTGCTCGGTGTGCCCGGTGCCGGCCTGGACCTCGCCGACCTGGACCGTTTCTACTACGTCGTCCTCGTGGTGACCGTGGTCGCGGTCTACGGTCTGTGGCGGGTGGTGCGATCGCCGCTCGGCCTCACCTTCCAAGGCGTGCGCGACAACGAGACGCGTGTCGCGTACGCCGGCATCCATGTCCGCCGGGTCCGCCTCGCCAGCTTCGTCCTGTCGGCGCTCACGGCGGGTCTGGCCGGTTCACTGTGGGCGCCGCTGAACACCAACGCCGGCCCGGGCGTCGCGCACTGGACGTTCTCCGCGGAGCCGGTGCTGGCTTCGCTCCTGGGCGGCGCCCACGTTTTCGGCGGACCGGCGGTCGGAGCATTCCTCCTGTTCTTCGCCAAGCAGATCGTCGTCCAGTACACCCAGTACTGGCTGCTGGTACTCGGGATGATCGTCGTCGTACTCGTGCTGGCGTTCCGCGGCGGCGTGGCGAGCGCGGCCCTGACACTGCTGTCACGCGTCACCGCGGACGATGACACCAGGCCCTCGGACGACCAGCGGAAAGCCGCCGATGCCCTCGGAACCACGTCGAGAGGGTCCGGCGATGGGTGAGTTCCTGACTGCCCGTGGCATCGGGAAGCGCTACGGAGATTTCTGGGCCGTACGCGGCGTGGATCTCGAACTTCCCGAGGGTCGGCTGACTTCCGTGATCGGGCCGAACGGGGCCGGCAAGACCACGCTGATAAACCTTCTCAGTGGCCTGGTCAGGGCAGATGAGGGCCGGATCACCTTCCGAGGCGAGGACATAACCCGCCTGCCGATCCACAAACGCGTACGACGGGGCATCAGCCGTTCTTTTCAGATCACGAGCGTGTTCCCCCAGCTGACGGTGCGGGACAACATCTTGCTCCCGGTGCTCGCCCGGCGCGGGGAGACAGCAGCCCCGTTCCGCCGGATCGGCGCGGGTCTCGACGGTGTCCGCGAGGCGCAGACCGTGCTCGAGCGGGTTGGGCTGAGCGAGCAGCAAGACCTGCTTGCAGGAGTGCTGCCGCATGGCGACCAGCGGCTGCTGGAGATCGCGATGGCCCTCGCCCCCGAGCCGTCGCTGTGCTTCCTCGACGAACCCTGCACGGGTATGACGCCCGGGGAAAGCCAGCAGATCCTGCGGCTCGTGCGCCGGCTCGGCGCCGGGCAGCAGACGACGTTCGTGGTGGTCGAGCACGACATGGACGTCGTGTTCTCGATATCGGACTGGATCATCGTCATGAACCGCGGTGAGGTCCTGGTCGCCGGGCCGCCCGATGAGATCCGCAACGACGCCGCCGTGCGTGAGGTCTATCTCGGCGAGGAGGTGCAGGAGTAGTGCTGACCCTCGAGGACGTCGAGAGTGCCTACGGGCGGAGTCTTGTGCTCCGGGGAGTCAGCCTGTCCGTGGAGGCCGGCGAGGTGGTGTGCCTGCTCGGACGCAACGGCGCCGGCAAAACCACGACCCTCCGCTCCATCGTGGGACTGGTGCGGCCACGTTCCGGACACATCACCTTCGACGGAACCGAGCTGGTCGGGCGAAGCCCTCATCGGATAGCCCGGCTCGGCCTGAGTTACGTTCCGGACGATCGGCGCATCTTCGCCGAGCTGACCGTGGAGGAGAACCTCCGGCTCGCGCGCCGTACTGTCAACCGGCCGGGCGACTGGGACCTCGAGCGCGTGTACCACTTGTTCCCGGTCCTCGAGCAGTATCGGCGGCGGGGCGGCGCCGAGCTGAGCGGCGGGGAGCAGAAGATGCTGGCCACCGGGCGTGCTCTGATCCAGAATCCTCGCCTCCTGCTCCTCGATGAGGCGTCCGAGGGCCTCGCGCCGAAGATCGTGCAGCAGTTCGTCCAAGCGGTGCGGGAGATCAGCGCCACGGGAATCGCCGTCCTGCTCGCGGACCAGAACCTGAAGTTTGCTCGCCGCGTCGCCGGCCGCGGTTATGTGATGGGCAAGGGCACGATCGAGCACGCCGACGACATGTACGCGATCTGGGCCAACGAGGAGGTAGTCCGGCGCTACCTGTCGGTCTGATCCTCTACGTCTTGAGCCGACCAGCCCGGCCCCCGGTTAGCTCGCCTTGGCGGCCGGACCGGGCAACGGCTGCTGGGACGGTACGCCGAGCAGCTCCTCGACCAGGGTCAGGAATCGCTCCGCATCGCGTAACAGGTCGTCCGCCTCGCGCGCCGAAACCGCGTTTCGCAACCCGGCCTCGGCGGCCGCTCTTTTACCTGCACCTGCGGCAAAGAACGCCGCCCACTCCCCCATCTCCGGCACGACCTGAGCCAGGAGCGCCCACGCGTTGCGCTGACTGCGCCGGACCGACGGGCGGCTCCGGACCGCGAGCAATGCGGCGGTGGACCACAGCGCCGCGACATGCGCCGACGCGTAACGGCGGGCCGGATCGGTCGTGGCCGCCGCTTCGCCGAGCGCCGACCGCGCACGAGTGAGACAGCTACGCGCCGCCTCCGACAGCGGAGCGCCCGGGGCCTGGAATCCCATCGCACAACCTCCAGCACAGCGACATCCTCGGCCGGCGGCGGGCGACCCCCTCCCGACGGGCGACGTGGCGGGACGGGGGCCGGGCCGGCTTCTGGCGGTCTCCCTCACCCACAAGATCGAGGGGACTCGCCCCAGGCGCTGCCCCTCGCCCTAGCCGGCCCGGCAGCGCCCCCGGCGAAGGTGGGGTCGAGTTCACCTTCGCCGGGAACGGTCCCGTCTTCCCGGCGCGGGCCGCGAACACCGCCACCGAGGTGATCGAACAACTGTTCGAACACGTCCACTATAACCACACCACCCTCCCGTCCGTCAACCTCCACGAGGGAAGTCCGTAGGGAGCGCCCTCCGACGTCGTCGCGGGCTCGCGGGCGCCCCTCCGCCGGCAGGCTCTAGGAGACTGCTGAAGAAAGGCGCGTCTGCGGGGCCGGCAGCTGTCGGTCTGAAATTCTTGGCTTATGCAGGGTCGTTCGCAAGATCAGCGTGAGCTTCTCGACGTGGAC
>WHTJ01000147.1 GCA_009377795.1 Propionibacteriales bacterium
TTGTGGGTGTCTCGTGGGCGGGGGTGAGTGGGGGTGGGTTGTGCACAGGTGGTGGTGGGTTTCTGTGGAGAACGTCGGTTGTGCTGTGGAGGGTTGGGCGGGGTTTGTGGACGACACGCCGTGGCGCCGAAATTGGTGAAATTTGTTGGCAGAAAGGGGTTGTGCGGGTGTCGTAGAAGGGCTAGAAATCTAGTCACGTCTTCCCTTCGGGGAGGACGGGATCGGACGGAAACCGAGGATTCATCCGGCGGGGAGACTCGCCGAAGCAGTCGGTGACGAGGCTGGCGGATCTGACGGGCCGACCGTGAGACCGGAGGCGTCACCATTAGCTCTGGTCAACCGTGGGGCCCCTCAAACTCATACTTTGAGGGGCCCCACACCTATGTGCGCAGTGCTACGCCACGGCCTGCCATAGTTCTCGCGTGAACGACGTGCTCTCCGGACTCCTCATCGCCTGCTCGCTGATGATCGCCGTCTGGTCCGCGGTCCTCGTTGCGCGCGGCCGGCGGATCAACGACCCGTTGCTGTTCACGCTCGTCGGGCTCGAGGTCGCGCTCCTGGTGCAGATGATCTGGGGCTTCGTCGCCCTGGCCGGGACGGATCGCGAGGTCGACGGGACCACGTTCGTCGCCTATCTCCTCACCCTCGTGCTGATCATCCCGGCGGCCGTCCTCTGGTCGATCGCGGAGAAGAGCCGGTGGGGCTCGGCCGTCCTGGTCGCGGGGTGCCTCGTGGTCGCCGTACTGATGCTGCGGCTGGAGCAGATCTGGTCGGGTTCCGGTGCCTGACCCGGCCGAAGCCGCGTACTCCCGCCGCCGCACCCGCAGCGGTCCGGGGCGGCTGCTGGTCGCGGTGTACGCCGTCTTCGCCCTCTCCGCCACCGCCCGTTCGACCCTGCAGATCGTCACCCGGTTCGACGAGGCCCGCCTGGCGTATGCGTTGTCCGCGCTCGCGGCCGCGATCTACATCGCGGCGACCTGGGGGCTGGCCCGGGGGAGCGTCGGGTCCCGCCGGGTGGCGGTCATCGCCTGCTCGGTCGAGCTCGTCGGCGTACTCGCGGTCGGAACGCTCAGCCTGATGGCGCCCGGCCTGTTCCCGGACGCCACGGTGTGGTCCCAGTTCGGCATCGGGTACGGGTTCGTGCCGTTGGTGCTTCCGGTGGTGGGGTTGGGGTGGTTGTGGGTGTCTCGTGGGCGGGGGTGAGTGGGGGTGGGTTGTGCACAGGTGGTGGTGGGTTTCTGTGGAGAACGTCGGTTGTGCTGTGGAGGGTTGGGCGGGGTTTGTGGATGACACGCCGTGGCGCCGAAATTGGTGAAATTTGTTGGCAGAAAGGGGTTGTGCGGGTGTCGTAGAAGGGCTAGAAATCTAGTCACGTTTTCCCTTCGGGGAGGACGGGATCGGACGGAAACCGAGGATTCATCCGGCGGGGAGACTCGCCGAAGCAGTCGGTGACGAGGCTGGCGGATCTGACGGGCCCGACCGTGAGACCGGAGGCGTCACCATTAGCTCTGGTCAACCGTGGGGCCCCTCAAACTCATACTTTGAGGGGCCCCACACCTATGTGCGCTCTCAGTATCGATCAGAGCCTCGATTCGTGTCCAGGGCGGCCCGCGGCCGGGCCGCCGCACGGCTCCCGCCGTCGGCCCCGGCACGTGCTCCCGGATCGTCCGCGGATCGTGACACTCAACGCCGGTCACGTCGGCGTCGTACGCTCTCTCTCCTGAACCGTCGCAGAACGCGGAGCCGAGCCGTGCGCCAACCGTCGTACCCGATCCTCACCGACCGGCTGCTGATCCGGCCGTACACCCGGTCCGACTTCGAGGCGCTGTACGCGCTGCAGTCCCGAGAGGACGTCGCCCGTTACCTGTACTGGCGGCCGCGCACCCGTCGGGAGGTACAGGACGCGCTGGCCCAGCGGCTCAGGACACCGACGCTCGATGACGACGGCGAGGTTCTGGTGCTGGCCGCCGAGCTTCGCGAGTCCGGCGCCTACGTGGGCGACCTCAGCCTGTTCGTCGTCAGCGTGGACGACCGGCAGGGCGAGATCGGGTTCGTCTTCCATCCCGACCACCAGGGACTCGGCCTCGGCCGGGAGGCGGCCGAGGTCCTGTTGTGGCTCGGGTTCGACCACTGGGGGTTTCACCGCATCGTCGGCCGATGCGACGGCCGCAACCACGCGTCGGCGAAGCTGATGACCCGGCTCGGGATGCGCCAGGAGGCGCATCTGGTGGAGAACGAGCGGGTCAAGGGGGAGTGGACCGAGGAGCTGGTGTTCGCGATGCTCGAGTCCGAGTGGCGGCGGCGGGTCTCCGGCCCCTCAGAGTGAGTCACCGGTCGAGCCGTCGATCTGCTCGCGCAGGATGTCGGCGTGGCCGCGGGCGTGGGTCGGGCATCGCCGCGCCGTACACTGAACGTAACAGGGTGCAGACCGTGGGAAGTGACCATGACGGGCTCGGGGTTCCCGCGAGTGCGACTCGCGGCTAAGGTTCTCGCGGCAGCGGTCGGCGCCGGGGCTACGATGACGCTCTTGTCCGTGGGGATGGGACTGTGGACTCCGCACGAGTCGGTGCGTACCGGATTGGTCATCGCGGTCGGAGTGGTCGCGTTCACCTCCTCGGTCTATGCCGCGACGGAGGAGTACCGCGGCCACATGGCGGCCGCCGTTCGCGAGCGGGTCGCCTTCGTCCTGCGTGCCCTCGCGTTCGACCTACAGGACGCGACCGGGCTCGACGTGCGTGACCTCAGCCTCGGCGTGTACCTACGACGCCGGGCGATCTGGGTACCGTGGCGCGAACGCCTCGTACGCATCCACCGCGAACGCGCCACCTCGCGTCCGGTCACCAGCGGGGTCCGCTGGAGTCCGGGCAAGGGAGTGGTCGGACGCTGCGTCGCCGAGGGACAAGACATCGGCGTCGACCTGACCGAGCTGGATGCGAGCATCAGCGAGGTCAGCCGGGAGAAGTGGGCCACGATCGACCCGGAGCTGCGACTCGGGCTGTCGTGGAAGGAGTACCAGCGGGTCCGCGGCAAGTACGGCGTCGTGCTCGCGTCGCCGATCATCGACGACACCGGTTCCCCGGCCCGAGTCGTCGGCTGCGTCTCCCTGGATGCTCCGGCCGGCACCCGCGACCGGGTCACGAGGGACGACATCCGGGAACGGGTCGCGTCCGCCGGAACCGCCATCTTCCGCCTGGTCCTGTGACGCCCCGGTTCTGGGGTGGGCACTCGCCGCCACCCCGTGCGGGGATTAGTATGTGGGGGATTGCCTCTTGCTCGGCCGGACACTCTTCGGAGAGGACCATGCCCCAGGCATCGCGCAGCGTGTACAACCCGCGCGGGGCGCTGTTCTTCACGGCGCCGCCGGTGCGGAACGGGGATGTCGCACCCAGCATTCTGGCGTCGATGCGGCAGCTCGGAGCCGGCGATCAGACCCTCGCAGTGGTACGCGGAGATCTTCGCGGCACCAGGCCCTGGCTCTCGCCCAGCCCGACCGCCTGACGACTCTTTCCTTGCGGTAGCCCCTCGGTCACAGGGGTGACCGAGGGGTCGCTCAGGGGAGTTCTCAGTGAGTTCCCGGATGTAGGCCACCGGCACCACCGATGAGGGTGGGGGTTGGCCAACCGAGGTTGGGTCGTACGTCCCAAGTCTCGCGACCGGCCGTTCATCGCCTCGCCGTGAGCTGTCCGTCAGCCGCGCCGACCCCGCCGGAGGTGCGTCATGTCTCGTTCACCATCGCCCGCGTCTCCGGCATCGGCGACGACGCACGAGCTGGAGACCGTGCACCCGCTTCGCCGGAAGGAAACCGACGGCCGATACCGGGGCGTGCGCCGGTGGATCCGGCTCACGAAGGAGCCCCTGATCATCGGCGGAGCCATCTGCGCGTACTTCCTCGTGCGTGGGTTCATCGACGGCCGGGTATCGCTGGCCTTCGACAACGCCGAACGGGTGATCGCCCTCGAACGGTCGCTGGGGATCTTCGTCGAACCCGACCTGCAGGGCCTCGTCGCCGAGCACCAGCTCCTCATGGACGTCATCAACGGCATCTACATCTACGGTCACTGGCCGGTTGTCATCCTGACGCTGGTCTGGCTCGCCGTACGCCGCCGCTCGCAGTACGCGCGATTTCGCAACGCGCTCCTGATCTCCGGTGCGATCGGGCTGGTGATCTTCGCGCTGTTCCCGGTGGCGCCGCCGCGATTCCTCACCGATCTCGGGTTCGTCGACACGGTGACCGAGCAGACCAGCTCGTACCGCGTGTTGCAGCCACCCGCCTTCACCAACCAGTACGCCGCCGTACCCAGTCTGCATTTCGGCTGGAACCTCATCATGGGGATCGCCTGGGCGACGCTCGCCACGAACCGGTGGGCCAGGTTGTTCGGATGGCTCATGCCTCCCGCGATGCTGGCCGCGATCGTGCTGACGGCGAACCACTACCTGTTCGACGGCATCGCCGGAGGGACGCTGGCGTTGCTGGGATTCTTCGTCGCGACTCGTCGTCGTCGCGCATCCGCTCCCGGTCGAGCGGACGCGAACGAGCCATCCACAGCTCGGCCGCCCCTCGCGCAACCGGTGTCCTATCCGGTCCCCGAGTGGGCCTCCGCTCAACCGGGTGAAGTAGCGCGGTTCGAGGAACCTCGCCCGGTGTCGGTGGCCGGCCGTAGCCTCGGGCCATGAACATCGACGCACCGCAGGTCACCCAGCGCTCCTCGGCCTCATGAAAGCCTGTGCCCATGAGCAAACCTGAGACGGTCGACGACTACATCGACTCCTTCGCCACGCCGGCACGGGAACGGCTGATCGAGTTGCGCGAGCTGAGTCGCGGCGCTGCTCCTGCGGCGATCGAAGGGCTCAAGTGGGGAGATCCCGCCTACTCGCACGGACAGGGAACCATCCTGTTCATGTTCAGCGGCCACCGGGAGCACGCCAACTTTCGTCTTCACCCCGAGCACACGGGAAACCTTCGCCGACGAGCTCGAGGGATTCAAGACCGGCAAGGGCTCGTTCAAGCTTCCGTACGACCGGCCCGTGCCCACCGATCTGCTGACGAGAATGATCGCGTACCGGATCCACGAGTTCGAGACGCACGGCGTGAAGTGGATGTAGCGCATCGGTGCGGACGGGCACCGCGGCGGTCGGCTCACGCTGTCGCGGCGGCTCTTCGGGCGGCGTCGAACGGTGCGCGGTCGAAGATGATCCGCAGGTGAGTGATCCGGCCGTCCTGGACGGTCAGGCACTCGGCGCCGGGTGCGGTGCTGACCGGGACGGTCTCGGTGTCGTACATCAATAGAGCGGTCTCGTCGTCGCCGAACGCGGCGATCAGCGTAGAGCCGGTGAGGATCCGCACGAACGGATCCATGAAGCGCCGGAAGGCGTCGGCGCCTTCGAGGCGGCCGGCCGGCGCGTCGCAGACGATGTCGTCGGCGATGTAGGTCATGGCGTGCTCGAACTCGTGGCTGGTCCATGCCCTGTGATAGGCGAGCGCGGTGTTCAGGGCTGGACTGGTCTGTGCGGGCATCAGGGGCATCCTTGGGTGAGATCGGTTGGGGTCATCTGCTCGTGAGGCCGGCGACGAAGGAGCGTGCCTCCGCCAGGTACACGTCTCCGCGTCGGGCGGGCGCAGGCGTACCCACTGCCGCATCGGCCGCCCCGGGCGTGGTTCGCAAGGACGGCCAATTTCGAAGACGTCACTGTTCATGTCAGCTCCTGGACTGCCGGGGGTGTGCCTCTCCTCGTCTGTATGGACACCACGGACGCCGAGACCGGAACGGTCGATCTGACACCATGAGACAGGTGAGCCAAACCGCGCTCGACCGCGCACAAGCGGGTGACGGCGAGGCGTTTCGCGAGCTCGTCGAGCCATACCGGCACGAGCTGCAGCTGCATTGTTACCGGATCCTTGGGTCGGTCGTCGACGCCGAGGACGTACTGCAGGAGACGCTGCTCGCCGCATGGCGGGGGCTCGAGCGTTTCGAGGGACGCGCATCGGTCCGGACCTGGCTGTACCGCATCGCCACCAACCGGTGCATCAACGCCCTGCGCGACGGCCGACGCCGGCCGCCCGAGCCGCAGCCACCGTTCGATCCGCCGGAGCCGACCCACCGGCGCGAGACGACATGGCTGCAGCCGTATCCGGACGCGCTGCTGGAACAGATCCCGGCGCAGGCGCCTGGGCCCGAGGCGCGCTACCACACCAAGGAGGCGGTGGAGCTCGCCTTCATCACCGGCCTGCAACTGCTCCCGTCCCGCCAGGCCGCCACCGTCGTGCTGCGCGACGTGCTCGGCTTCCCGTCCGCCGAAGTGGCCGAGATGCTCGGTACCACCGAGACCGCGATCAAGGGAACCCTGCAGCGCGCCCGCGCGTCGCTTCATCGGCATCGTCCCGGCGCGGATGACGAAACGCGCCCGCCGCCCGATTCTCCGCGCGAGCGAAAGCTCATCCGCGGCTTCGCCGACGCCTTCACCGCGGGCGATCTCGACCGGGTCATCGCGTTGCTGACCGACGACGCCTGGCTGGCCATGCCCCCGGCACCGCATGAGTACTACGGCCCGGCGGCCATCAGGGCGTTCCTTGACGCCAGCACCACATGGCGAGGGAGCCGCACCCTGTGCATGGTTCCCACTCGGGCGAACACCCAGCCGGCGTTCGGCTGCTACCTCGCGGAGGCCGGGGAACACATCGGGCATCCCGCGGGACTGGTCGTGCTGACGCTCGAGGATGACCGCATCCGCGCGATCACTCGCTTCCTCGACAACAACGTGTTCGCTTACTTCGGGCTGCCGGACACGATCTCTGCGGACGGCGGATCCACGGCATGGTTGTGACCGCCAACGACCAGACGCACACCCGTCCATCCGGGTAGCGTTCGATCATGCTCGAGCTGCGGCCCAACTGTGAGTGCTGTGACCGTGACCTGCCTGCTGACTCGACCGATGTCTACATCTGCTCGTTCGAGTGCACCTGGTGCGCACAGTGTGTGGACACCTTCGCCGGGCGGGCTTGCCCGAACTGCGGTGGTGGCCTGGTGCCTCGCCCGGTGCGGCCAGCCCATCTGCTGTCGCGACACCCGCTGTCCGACCAGCGAGTCTTCAACCCGGACTGCCTGCAACGGCACTAACTCTGTGACAGCACCGTCGGGCAGAATCGGCCGCATGAAGTATGTGCTGCTGATCTGCGACGACGAGACGGTCTCGCCGACCAATGAGGAACTCGAAGCGGACTCCGTA
>WHTJ01000043.1 GCA_009377795.1 Propionibacteriales bacterium
CTTCCGGGTTGGCAGCTTGGTCGCTACCGATCCTTGGGGGGCCTCGACCCCTTCCCCGTCAGCCCATCACCGCGAGTCGCTCACACCCCACCCCCACCGCAGGTACGAAGAGCCCCTTTTCAGAGGCGAATGGAGATCGGAAGCAGATCGTCCAGGTCCACCGGGACGCTCGGCCCGGGCCACCAGATGACCGATCCCCCGCCGACCAGAATCACCAGAATGACCATCCCCGCGGGCACTCCGGACCACGACCAGCCCGATGCCCCGGGTTTCGCCACCCGCCACACCACGCGGCCGGCCGCGCGGCGCGCCCGGCGTGAACCCGGACCCCAGCACCACACCGCCGCGGCCACGATCCCGCCGCCGAGCATCCTCTGAGTGTCCGGCAGCCCGAGAATCCACCACGCGCCCATGGCGACGGCACCGGCGACAGCCGTCGACAGCACGAGCAGGAGGGTCCCGGGCACGGTGGCCAGCAGGTGCCACGGTGATGCGAGTACGTTCAGCAGGCGATCCCCGCGGCGGACGCCCCTGATGGCTCGCCGGTTTATCAGCGAGGCCGTGCTCCGGTCGGCCGTACGCATCAGCCAGGTGAGCACGAGGAGCAGCGCCAGCGCGACGTAGGGCACCAACCCCAGGCCGATCGCGAGCAGCGCGAACCAGGCCGACCTCACCAACGCCCGCATCGGTGCTGTGGACAGGCGGCGTGAGTCGCTCGGGGTGGGCGGCAGAGGCTCCCGCGCGTGCTCCGGTTCCTCCTCCTCGGGTGGCGTCGCCCCCACCGGCTCGGTCAGCGGCCGGGTACCGCTCGCGGGTTGCGGCGATGCCTGCCCGGCGGCCGCCCCGTCGGCGGTCGCGGCGGGCGCCGACGCCGAGAGCCCGGTCAGCGAGGACACCAGCTCGGCGGCGGTCGGCCGGTCCAGCGGTACGGGCGACAGGCACTCCTTCACCACCGGCAGCAGGTCCGCGGGCACGCCGGACAGGTCGTACTCCCCGCGGCGGGCCCGGTCCAGAATCGCCATCGCCGCGCCCTCGCCGAACGGCGACGACCCCGACGCCGCGAACGCCACGGTCGCCGCCCATCCGTGTACATCGACGGCCGGCGTGGCCTCGTCGCCGTACAGCGTCTCCGGCGCCACATAGCCCGGCGTACCCAACAACCAGCCGGTGGCGGTCAACGCGGGATCGTCGGCCTGCTTGGCCAGCCCGAAGTCGATCAGCACCGGACCGTCCTCCGCCACCAGCACGTTGGACGGCTTGACGTCGCGATGCAGCACACCCACCCGATGGACCGCAGCTATCGCCTCGGCCAGCCCGACCGCCACCGCCTGCAGCCGCTCGCGGCCGAGCGCGCCCTCGGAACGCACCAGCTCGTGCAGCGACCGGCCGTGCACGTACTCGGTCACGACGAACGGCGGATCGCCCCACGGGTCCGCGTCGTACACCTTCGCCACCCGGGGGCTGCGGACCCGCCGCAGCGACGAGACCTCGCGAGCGAGCCTCCCCCGGCCCTCCTCGTCACCGACCACATGCGGCCGCAATACCTTCAGCGCGACCGCATGCCCCTGCGGCCCGTGCGCGAGATACACGACGCCCATCCCACCCTCGCCGATGCGGGACATCAGCTCGTAGCGGCCGATTCGACCGCCCTGGAAGGGCGACGCGGGTCTGCTGGTCACACAAAAACCGTAGCCGGTGGATGGTCGTCGCCGCACCGGCCCGCCGGGGCCGCGCCGGGCGACATGACGGCCGCGGCGGGGGGACGCAGGAGTACAGCGTCAGGGGACGCAGGAGCACGGCGTCAGTGGATCTGGTACATCCAGCCGTGCTCGTCGGACACCCGGCCGTACTGCACGTCAAGCAGCGCCGACCGGATGCTGGTGGTCACTTTGCCCGGCTCGTTGTCGACGGCCCGTACCTCGCCACCGGGCCATCTCAGCGAGCCCACCGGCGTCACGACCGCGGCCGTACCGCAGGCGAAGACCTCGGTGATCTCACCGCTGTCCACGCCGTCCCGCCACTCGTCGATGGTGATCTGCCGCTGCTCGACGGGCATGCCCTGCGATTCGGCGATGGTGATGACCGAGTCCCGGGTGATGCCGTCGAGGATCGTGCCGAGGGCCGGGGTCACGACGTGCCCGTCGGCGTACACGAAGAACAGGTTCATGCCGCCGAGCTCCTCGACGTACCGCCCCTCCGACGCGTCCAGGAACGCCACCTGGTCGCAGCCGTGCTCGATGGCCTCCCGCTGCGGCAGCAGGCTCGATGCGTAGTTGCCGCCGGTCTTGGCGTCGCCGGTTCCGCCCCGCCCGGCCCGGGTGAACTCCTCGCTCAGCCAGATGTTCACCGGCTTCACGCCGGACGGGAAGTACGACCCGGCGGGTGAGGTGATCACGCAGAACGTCACCTCATGAGCCGGACGGACACCCAAGAACTTGTCCGACGCGAACATGAACGGCCTGACGTACAGGCTCATCTCCCCGCCGCTGGGGATCCACTCCCGGTCGACACCGACCAGGGTGTCGAGCGCGGTGACGAAGTCGTCTTCGGGCAGCTCCGGCAGCGCCATCCGCGCCGCGGAACGACGGAACCGCGCGGCGTTCGCCTCGGGTCGGAACATCCAGATCGAGCCGTCCTCGTGACGGTACGCCTTCAGCCCCTCGAAGATCTCCTGCGCGTAGTGCAGTACCGCCGTCGCCGGATCGAGCTGGAACGGGCCGTAGGGGCGTACCCGCGGTTCGTGCCAGCCGGCCTCAGGTGTCCAGGTGGCGGTGAACATGTGGTCGGAGAAGGTCACGCCGAACCCGGGCTTGGCCAGGATCTCCGCCCGCTTCTCGGCGGGAACAGGGTGCGCCGAGCGCTCGATCTCGATGTTGGTGAACGCGGTCATGGGCGCAGATTAGCTGACTCTCCCAGCGATCGCGTCACCGATTTGCGAGGTACGCCGTGGCGACTCTCCGCGGCTCGCCAGGTCGGCTGCGACCGCCTGCTCGACCGAGACCGCCGCCTCGACCAGCCCGAGGTGGTCGAGCAGCAGGCTCGCCGACAGGATCGCGGCCGTGGGATCGGCCTTGCCCTGCCCGGCGATGTCCGGTGCGGAGCCGTGTACGGGCTCGAACATGCTCGGCGCCGTCCGGTCCGGGTTGATGTTCCCGCTGGCCGCGAGCCCGATACCTCCGGTTATGGCCGCCGCGAGGTCGGTCACGATGTCGCCGAAGAGGTTGTCGGTGACGATCACGTCGAACCGCGCCGGGTCGCTGGCCATGAAGATCGTGGCCGCGTCGACGTGGAGATAGTCCACCGAGACCTCGGGAAACTCCGCGGAGACCGCGTCGAAGACCCGGGACCACAGCCGCCCGGCGTGGACCAGGACGTTGTTCTTGTGCACGAGCGTCAGATGCTTGCGCTCGCGCCCGTTCGCCCGGGCGAACGCGTCGCGGACGACCCGTTCCACACCGAAGGCGGTGTTGACGCTCACCTCGGTGGCGATCTCCTGTGGAGTACCGAGACGCACGGCGCCGCCGTTCCCGGCGTACGGCCCCTCGGTTCCCTCGCGTACGACGACGAAGTCGACGTCGCCTGGATCGGCCAGCGTCGACCCGACACCCGGGTACAGCCGCGCCGGGCGCAGGTTGACGTAGTGGTCCAGCTCGAAGCGCAGCCGCAACAGCAGCCCGCGCTCGAGCACTCCGGACGGCACGGACGGGTCGCCGACCGCGCCCAGCAGGATCGCGTCCTGCTGGCGGATCTCATCCAGAACCGAGTCCGGCAGGACCTCACCGCGGTCGTGCCAGCGTCGGGCGCCGAGGTCGTACTCGGTCGCTTCGAACTTCGCGTCGCTCGCGTAGGCGGCGGCATCGAGCACCTTGCGTGCCTCGTCGGTGACCTCCGACCCGATGCCGTCGCCGGGGATCACCGCCAGGTTGTAAGTCGTCGGCATGTGCCGACCCTAGCGTCCGTCGTCCCGCCGTACATCGCCCGTCCGGATGCGCTCACCATGTGGCCGGTTCCGGTCGTACGACGTGCCGGTTGGTGCGCCGTCGCCCTTCGGGTGGCGCGTTCTGGTCGTCGTACGTCTGATCTGTCCGCCAGAACGCGCCACGCAAAGGGCGTATGCACGATTCCGCGACCGGAGGCCGCGGCCGGGCCTAGTTGTCTTCGGGGGGCTCGCCGCCGTTGTCGCGGAGATCCAGCGCCGTCTGCACGGCCTGCTGGGCGGCCTGCTGCTCCGCATGGCGGCTCGGGCCCCATTCGGGATACATCTCATACATGTCGTCTCACGTCTCTCTGGGTGCGACTTGCACTGTCGGAAGGCGTAGGGGGCGGGCCCCGAACCGTGCCGGATCCCGGCGAATGCGCCGAGGCCGGGACGCCCGTCTACATGTGGTTCTCGCCGGATGCGTCGAACTGACCTGATGCACCGTGGGTCGCACGGGAGAGGAAACCTTCGAGGCAGAGATCTCGGATCTGCGGATCTTCTTACCGGGTGCCCAGCGAGGGCTCTCGTTGTGATCGGCCAACGCACGCCGCCTCCGCGGCGAGGGGTTGGCCGGTTACTCGGCCCCGCCGCGGCAGGTAAGAATTACGTCGAAGGTCCGCATAAGTGGTGCCGAGGCTACTCCCGAGATGCCCGATGTGTCAGGCAAATATCTGGTCTGTCTTGGAGCTTGAGACGCCGAAGGCGTCAACCAAGCGTGATCACCCGGATCCGCGGTGCTCTGCGCCGTACGCATGCAAGACTCGCCTCGTGAGGGAGCACGCGAGCGAACCGGTCAACACAGCGCGCCGCGCTCACGCAACGACGAGCGCCAGCGAGGAGGGGCCGTGAGCGCGCCTCCCGACGTACCCACGCAGGTCACGCACGCGCTCGACCTCTCGCGCCGCCAGGGATTCGTCAGCTCGACCCGGCACGAGACCGGGCGGCTGCTCGCCACGCTCGCCGCGACCCGTTCGGGCACGCTGGCCGAGTGCGGCACCGGCTGCGGCGTGGGCTCGGCGTGGCTGCGCAGCGGGATCCCGGACGACGCCAGGATCGTGACCGCCGAGCTCGACCACGATCTCGCGGAGGCGGTTCGGGAGATCTTCGAGGACGACCCCAGGGTCGAGGTGCTCCAGGCCGACTGGAAGAGCCTCCGCAACTACGCGCCGTTCTCCTTGCTGTTTCTCGACGTACGCGAGGCGAAGCAGAGCGGTCCCGACCTGATCGCCGAGCTGGTCGACGAGGGCGGCATCGTCGTCATGGACGACTTCACGCCCTGCGAAGGCTGGCCGCCGATCTTCGAGGGACGCGTCGACACCATCCGGCAGCAGTGGCTGACCGACGACCGGTTCACCTCCGTCGACGTGATGGTGGCAATGGACGCCGCCGTACTCATCGCGGCCAAGCGCTGACGACTGCGCTCCGATCCGTGTCCTCAGTCGGTGAGGTCGACGATGCAGGCGGACTCCGCCTCGATCGATGAGGCCAGATCCGCGAGTACGGCGGCCGGAATCGCTGAGTCCACGGTCATCGTCACCAGGGCGTGCCCACCCATGTGGTCCCGGCTGACCTGCATGCCCGCGATGTTGATGTCGGCCTCTCCCAGGATCCGTCCCACGATGCCGACGATCCCCGGACGATCGGTGTAGCGGAACAGCACGAGATGCGCGGTCGGCTCGATGTCGATGTCGTAGCCGTTGATCTCGACCAGCCGCTCGCGCTGCTGGATGCCGATGAGCGTTCCGGAGACGCTCAGCTGGGTGCCGTCCGGCAGCGTTCCGCGCAAGGTCACGAGGTTGCGGTGATCCTCGCTCTCGGGATCGGTGACGAGCTGAACCGGCAGCCCACGCTCGGCGGCCAGCACGGGCGCGTTGACGTACGAGACCTGCTCCTCGACCACGTCGGCGAAAACTCCTTTGAGCGCGGCGAGTTCGAGCACCTTCACGTCGTACTGCGTGATCTCGCCGCGTACCTCGACGTCGAGCTGCTGCGCGACCCCACCGGCCAGCGCGGTGAAGATCCGGCCGAGCTTCTCGGTCATCGGGATTCCGGGCCGCACGTCCTCGGCGATCACACCACCCTGCACGTTCACGGCGTCCGGCACGAGCTCACCGACGAGCGCGAGCCGCACCGACTTGGCGACCGCGACACCGGCCTTCTCCTGCGCTTCGGTGGTCGACGCGCCCAGATGCGGCGTCACGACGACGGAGTCGAGCTCGAACAGCGGCGAGTCGGTGCATGGTTCGGAGGCGAAGACGTCGATCGCGGCGCCCGCGATCCGCTCCTCCTTCAGCGCGCTGTAGAGCGCGTTCTCGTCGACGATCCCGCCGCGAGCGGCGTTCACGATGATCGCGTTGGGCCTGGCCATGTGCAGCTGCTCGTCACCGATCATGCCGATCGTGTCGGGAGTCTTGGGCAGGTGGACCGAGATGAAGTCGGACTGCTCCAGCAGCGACTCCAGCGGTACGAGGCGCACGCCCATCTGCGCGGCCCGGCCGGGCTGCACGTAGGGGTCGTAGGCGAGGACGTTCATTCCGAACGCACTCAGCCGCTGCGCCACGAGCACGCCGATCCGGCCGAGGCCGACGATGCCGACGGTCTTCTCATAGAGCTCGACGCCGGTGTACTTGTTGCGCTTCCATTCGCCCTGCTTGAGGGCCTCGTTGGCCGGTGCGATGTGGCGAGCGGCGGCGATCAGCAGGCCGACGGCCAGTTCGGCCGCGCTCACGATGTTGGAGGTGGGCGCGTTGACCACCATGACGCCGGCCTGGGTGGCCGTTTTCACGTCGACGTTGTCGAGACCGACGCCCGCCCGGGCGACGACCTTCAGCCGGCGCGCGACGGCCAGCGCCTCCGCGTCGATCTTGGTGGCACTGCGGATCAGGATCGCGTCGACATCTTCGATGGCCGACAGCAGTTCCGCGCGGTCGGATCCGTCGCAGTAGCGGATCTCGAACTCGGTCCCGATCGCCTCGACGGTGGCGGGTGAAAGTTCATCGGCGATGAGTACGACAGGCATGGTCACGAAAGTGGGGTCCCTTGCTCAGCTTTGTGTTGTCGGGGCTTGTGGTGTGTCGGCGATCGGAGACCCGGCCACCCTTAGCGCACGACGCTGTGCAGGCACGCGGCAAGTCTAGCTCACGGTCTCAGCGGTTCCGGCACGCCGGACGAGCGTGCTCCGCGTCCTCCTCTCCCTGCCGCCGAGATTGCACTTCCCCCCTCCGTCGAGATTGCGCTTCTGGTCGCCCCGAGGTCGGCCAGAAGCGCAATCTCGACGCTGGACGTGACCGAATCAGCGCTGGGCGGTCCCCTCGACGTAGTCGCTGTCGTCGGTCTTGATCCATGCCATCAGGCCGCGCAAGTCACGCCCGGTGACCTCGATCGGGTGCTGCTCCGCCTCCTCGCGCAGCCGCTTGAACTCGGGCCCCCCGGCGTCCTGGTCGGCGATGAAGCGCTCCGCGAACGAGCCGTCCTTGACCTCGGCCAGCAGCTGCTGCATCCGCTGCTTCACCGAGTCGTCGATCAGTCTCGGCCCGGAGACGTAGTCGCCGTACTCCGCCGTGTCGGAGACCGACCAGCGCTGCTTGGCGATGCCGCCCTCGTAGATCAGGTCGACGATCAGCTTCAGCTCGTGCAGGCACTCGAAGTACGCGACCTCCGGCTGGTATCCGGCCTCGGTCAGCGTCTCGAAGCCCTTCATGATGAGCTGCGAGACACCGCCGCAGAGCACCGCCTGCTCGCCGAACAGATCGGTCTCGGTCTCCTCGGTGAACGTCGTCTTGATACCGCCGGCCCGCAGTCCGCCGATCGCCCGCGCGTACGACAGCGTGAGATCCCAAGCCTTGCCCGTGGCGTCCTGCTCCACGGCGACCAGAACCGGCACCCCGCGGCCCTGCGAGAACTCCCGGCGCACCAGGTGACCCGGCCCCTTCGGCGCCACCATGCACACGTCGACCCCGGCCGGCGGCTGGACGTAGCCGAACCGGATGTTGAACCCGTGCCCGAAGAACAGCGCGTCGCCCTCGACCAGGTTGGGCTCGACCGCCGCCTTGTAGAGGTCGCGCTGCGCCGGATCGGGAGCCAGTACGACGATCAGGTTCGCCTCCTCGCAGGCTTCGTACGGCGTCACGACGCGAAGCCCCTCGGCCTCGGCCTTGGGCCGGCTCTTCGACCCCTCGAGCAGGCCGACGCGGACGTCGACACCGGAGTCGCGCAGCGACAGGGCATGCGCATGGCCTTGACTGCCATAACCCAGGACCGCCACGTGACGGTTCTGGATCACACTCAGGTCGGCATCGTCGTCGTAGTACATCGTGGCCACGTCGGGCTCTCCTTATTCCTCGTTATTACTCGTTGTTCGTTGTCGGATCTGCGCTACGAAGTCGGAGCACCCGGCGGGCGCACCGGACTCACCTTAGGCCGAGTGTGCGACGGGTCGAAGGGTGCGGTCGGTGATGGACCGGCCGCCGCGCCCCATCGCGACCATGCCGGACTGCACCAGTTCGCGGACGCCGAACGGCTCGAGAACCGCCAGGAACGCGTCCAGCTTCTCGGCATTGCCGGTGACCTCGATGGTGACCGCGTCGGAGGCGACGTCGACCACCTTGGCCCGGAACAGCTGTACGGTCTCCAGCACCTGGCCGCGAGTCGCCGCGTCGGCCTTGACCTTCACCAGCATCAGTTCGCGCTGCACCGCGGAGCCGGGTTCGAGCTCGACGATCTTGATCACGTTGACCAGCTTGTTCAGCTGCTTGGTGACCTGTTCCAGCGGCTGGTCCTCGACGTTCACCACGATGGTCATCCGGGACAGCTCGGAACGCTCGGTCGGCCCGACCGCGAGCGAGTCGATGTTGAAGCCCCGTCGAGAGAACAGGCTGGCCGCCCGGGCGAGTACACCGGGCTTGTTCTCCACCAGTACCGACAGCGTGTGCCTGCTCATGCCGAGTCTCCTACCGTTCCGTGCCGCCGAATCCGCATCGTCATAGGTCGTCCTGCTCGAAGTCGGGCGCCATACCGCGCGCGATCTGGATGTCGTCGTTGCTGGTCCCGGCGGGCACCATCGGCCACACCATGGCGTCCCGGTGCACCAGGAAGTCGACCACCACGGGACGGTCCTCGATTTCCATTGCCTGCTTGATGATGGCGTCCACGTCGTCCTGCTTGTCGCACTGCAGTCCGACGCATCCCATGGCCTCGGCCAGCTTGGCGAAGTTGGGGATGCGGGCCGAATGCAGGTCAGTGTTGCTGTACCGCTCGTTGTAGAACAGCGTCTGCCACTGCCGCACCATGCCGAGGCTGGAGTTGTTGATCACCGCGACCTTGATCGGGATGCCCTCCAGCGCACAGGTGGCGAGCTCCTGGTTCGTCATCTGGAAACAGCCGTCGCCGTCGATCGCCCACACGGTCGCGTCCGGTCTGGCGACCTTGGCGCCCATCGCGGCGGGTACGGCGTACCCCATCGTGCCGAGACCGCCGGAGTTGATCCACGTTCCCGGGTTCTCGTAGTCGATGAACTGCGCCGCCCACATCTGGTGCTGACCGACGCCCGCGACGTAGATGCCGTCGGGGCCGACCGTCTGTCCGAGCCGCTCGATGACGAACTGCGGAGACAGGGACCCGTCGTCCGGCGCGTCGTACCCGAGGGGGAACCGCTTGCGCCATGCCTCGGTCTGCTTCACCCAGGCGGTGTAGTCACCGCGCCGGCCGGCGTCGTACTCCCGCTGGAGCACGACCACCAGCTCCGCGATGGTCTCGCGGCAGTCGCCGACGATGGGTACGTCGGCGAGCCGGTTCTTGGAGATCTCGGCCGGGTCGATGTCGGCATGGATGACCTTCGCGCCGGGCGCGAATGTGGACAGCTTGCCGGTGACCCGGTCGTCGAACCGCGCACCCAGCGAGATGATCAGATCACTGCGCTGCAACGAGGAAACCGCGGTCACCGATCCGTGCATGCCGGGCATGCCGAGATGCTGGGGGTGGCTGTCGGGGAACGCGCCCCGAGCCATCAGTGTCGTGACGACCGGGATGCCGGTCATCTCCGCGAGCACCCGGAGCTCCTGGGACGCCCGCGCCCTCAGTACGCCGCCGCCGACGTACAGCACCGGCCGCTCGGCGGCGAGGATCAGCCGGGCCGCCTCCCGGATCTGCTTGCCATGCGGCTTGGTCACCGGACGGTAGCCGGGCAGCGCCAGCTCGCGTGGCCAGCTGAACGTCGTCATGGCCTGCATCGCGTCCTTGGCCACGTCGACGAGCACCGGACCCGGGCGCCCGGTCGCGGCGATGTGGAAGGCCTCGGCGACGGTGGTGGGGATCTCGGCCGGGTCGGTGACCAGGTAGCTGTGCTTCGTGATCGGCATCGAGATGCCGCGGATGTCGGCCTCCTGGAACGCGTCGGAGCCGATCGCCCCGGACGGCACCTGGCCGGTCACGGCCACCATCGGGACGGAGTCCATGTGCGCGTCCGCCAGCGGGGTGACCAGGTTGGTCGCGCCCGGCCCCGACGTGGCCATGCATACCCCGACCTTGCCGGTCGCGGTCGCGTATCCGGACGCCGCGTGCCCGGCGCCCTGCTCATGGCGCACCAGGATGTGCCGGATCTGCGTGGAGTCCATCAGCGGGTCGTACGCCGGCAGCACGGCACCCCCCGGGATGCCGAACACCGTCTCGACGCCGACCGCCTCCAGCGATCGGATCAGGCTCTGTGCCCCCGTCATCTCTTCGGTCATCGTGGCCCTTCGGTCGTGGGTCCTCCCATACCAACAAAAAACCCCTCCGCCCGGATGGGCTGGCGAGGGGTGACGCGACGGTCGAGGTGCTGATTACCTCAGTCGGCGCGCCTGCGGCGTACGAGAAGGATGCAACGCATGGGACAAACAGTCCCCGAGGCCGGGGTGCGCCGTCAAGCGCCTCACACCGCTGTCTCGACATCCGGACCGCGGGCCCATATCCCGGTCCCCGGGGGCCTACGGATGGGTCCTCGGCCCTGCGGTCGGGCGTCGGTCGATACACGGCAGCGACGCGACGTTGCGCGGCAACGGTCAGAATCGGCGGGCAGTTTGTCCCGACTCAAGCGACCGTTGGCGTGTAACGACTCGTGCGGGCAAGCTCGCCGCACTGCGGATCCCCAAGGATCCGCCACTAGGGCCTGTCCTAGCCGCAGACCGCGCCCTCGGACGCCGAGTGCACGAGCCTGGCGTATTTCGCGAGCACCCCGGTCTGGTAGCGGTTCTTGGGCGGCTGCCAGCCGTCCCGGCGAGCGGCCAGCTCGTCGGCGTCCACGAGTACGTCGAGGGTGCGACGGTTCATGTCGAGCCGGACCCGGTCGCCGTCCCGGACGAACGCGATCGGGCCGGCGTCCACCGCCTCCGGCGCGACGTGCCCGACGCAGAGCCCGGTCGTGCCGCCGGAGAACCGGCCGTCGGTAAGCAGCAGGACGTCCTTGCCGAGACCGGCACCCTTGATCGCACCGGTGATCGCGAGCATCTCCCGCATCCCGGGGCCGCCCTTCGGGCCCTCGTAGCGGATCACGACCGCGTCTCCGGCCACCACCCGGCCGTCGGCCAGCGCGTCCATCGCGGCCTGCTCGCCGTCGAAGACCCGCGCCGTACCCTCGACCACGGCATCGTCGAAGCCCGCGCTCTTCACCACGGCGCCCTCGGGTGCGAGCGAGCCGCGGAGGATGGTCAGGCCCCCGGTCTGGTGAATCGGGTTGGAGAGCTCGCGGATGATCGTGCCGTCGATGTCCGGCGGGCCGATGTCGGCGAGGTTCTCCGCCACCGTCTTGCCGGTCGCCGTGAGGCAGTCGCCGTGCAGCAGTCCGGCGTCGAGCAGAGCCTTCATCACCACCGGGATCCCGCCGACCCGGTCGACGTCGTTCATCATGTAGCGTCCGAACGGCTTGAGGTCGCCGATATGCGGAACCCGCTCACCGACCCGGTTGAAGTCGTCGAGCGTGAGGTCGACCTCGGTCTCGCGGGCGATCGCGAGCAGGTGGAGTACGGCGTTGGTGGAGCCACCGAGCGCCATCACGACCGCGATCGCGTTGTCGAAGGCCTCCTTGGTCATGATCTGACGGGCGGTGATTCCCTTGCGCAGCAGCTCGACGACCGCCTCGCCGGACTTGTGCGCATAACCGTCACGGCGCCGGTCGACGGCCGGCGGGGCGGACGACCCCGGGAGGGCCATGCCGAGGGCCTCGGCGACCGACGCCATGGTGTTGGCCGTGAACATGCCGCCGCAGGCGCCCTCACCCGGGCAGATCGCGCGCTCGATCTCGTCGACCTCCTCCCGCGTGATCAGGCCACGCAGGCACGCACCGACGGCCTCGAACGCGTCGACGATGTTGACGTCCCGGTCGCCCACCCTGCCGGGCAGGATCGTCCCGGCGTACATGAACACCGCGGCCAGGTCCAGCCGCCCTGCGGCCATCAGCATGCCCGGCAGGCTCTTGTCGCATCCGGCGAGAAGCACCGACCCATCGAGTCGCTCGGCCATCATCACCGTCTCGACGGAGTCCGCGATCACCTCGCGCGAGACCAGCGAGAAGTGCATGCCCTCGTGGCCCATCGAGATGCCGTCGGAGACCGAGATGGTGCCGAACTCCAGCGGATACCCCCCGGCGGCGTGCACCCCTTGCTTGACCGCCTTCGCGAGCCGGTCGAGGGAGAGGTTGCACGGCGTGATCTCGTTCCAGCTCGACGCGACCCCGATCTGCGGTTTGGCGAAGTCCTCGTCGGTCATCCCGACGGCGCGGAGCATCCCGCGAGCGGCTGCCCGCTCGAGCCCGTCGGTGACTTCTCGGCTGCGCGGCTTGATGTCGACCATGTCCGGAGCCTACTGATCATCCACCCGGGCGGCGCGGGGCGTCCCGAAACCCGGCCCGAAATCCCCTCGCGACCGACTCCGCGTTCTGGAGCCCCGAGCAGCTCGGCCCACGGGACCTTACACGCCAGCCGTCGCCTGAAGCGGGACGAACCGGGCGAGGATCCGACCGTGGGCGTGCAACGTCGGGCCGTTGCCGTGTAACGACCGGCCCGCCGGGACTCGCGGCTTAGACCACCGCGGCGCGGACGGAGAGTACATCGGGCAGGTGACCGGCCAGCTCGTTCCAGGAGTCGCCCTCGTCGTTGCTGGCGAAGACGGTCCCGTCGCGGCTGCCGAAGTAGATCCCTGCCGGCTCGCCCCGATCGGTGCACATCGCGTCCCGCATCACTGCCGCGTAGAACCCGTCCGGCAGGCCGTCGGACAGCCCCTCCCAGGTGGCTCCGGCGTCGCGCGAGCGCCACACCTTGGCCTCGGCCTTGGGCGGCATCCGCTCCTCGGCGCCGCCGAGCGGGAACACGTAGACCGTCTCCGGCTGGTGCGGGTGCGAGACGATCGGGAATCCGAAGTCGCTGGAAAGGCCGTCGGCGATGGACACCCACGCGTCGCCGCCGTCGTCGGACCGGTAAACACCGTCGTGGTTCTGCAGGAACAGCCGCTCCGGGCGATCCGGATGCCGGTCCACCTTGTGCACGCACTGCCCGAACTCGGGGAACTGCTCCCCTTCCGGCAGGAAGGTCGCCCGGATCCCCTGGTTGGCCGGTGCCCACGAGGCGCCGGCGTCGACGGTGCGATAGACGCCGCCGGTCGACATGGCCACGCTGACCCGCTTGGCCTCGGTGGGATGCGGAAGGATCGTGTGAATCGCCTGGCCGCCGCCCCCGGGTTGCCACTCCTTGCGGTGCGGGTGGTCCCAGAGCCCGCGGATCAGCGTGAAGGACTCACCACGGTCCTCGGACCGGAAGATCGCCGACGGCTCCGTACCCGCGTAGACGACGTCCGGCTCGGCCGCGGACGGCGCCACCTGCCAGACCCGGGTGAGCGTCGCGCCGGTGTCCTCGGGGAACGCGACCGCGCTCGCCGACTCCCCGACCCACGTACGGCCGAGATCGTCGGACCGCAACACCTGCGGACCCCAGTGCCAGCTCATCACGCCGGCGAACAACCGGGGCGTGTCGCCGCGGGTGTCGATTCCGCACGAGGCGACCTCGCTCATCAGAAAGTACGGCTCGTCCCACTCCCAGCGCCGCCTGCTCTCGTCCGAGCGCGCGATCCACAGCCCCTTGCGAGTGCCGACCAGCAACACCGTCTCGCTCATCGTCGGTTCCCCTTCGTCTCCACCTGATCGACCGGGTCGAGGGTTGCTCGGCGGATCTCCGCCTGCGTGCTCCCTCCGGCACGGACAGTATTCCTAACTGGAATACTTCACCCCATGAATAGTACGGTCGCGTCGATGCGTCAAGACCCAGACTCGACCGGCTCCGGTACGCGGCTCCCGACGACGGCGTACGCGCTGCTCGGCCTGCTGTCCTTCGGTCGCGAGCTCTCCGGCTACGAGCTGAAGCAGTTCTCCGACTCCACGCTGCGGTTCTACTGGTCCTCGCCCGCGATGAGCCAGATCTACTCCGAGCTCGGCCGACTGCTCGATCACGGCCTGGTGGACTCCCGTGAGGTGGACGGCCCCGGCTCCCGTACGACGACCAAGTACCGGATCAACGACGCCGGACTCGCCGAGCTGCGGGGCTGGCTCGTGACCAGCGAGGCGGAGTTCCCGGTACTGAAGCACTCCGTCGCCCTGCGCCTGCTCCTCGCCCACCTGGTCGACCCGGGCTCGGTCGAGGCGATGCTCAAGACGTACGACGAACAGCTCACCGAGCGCCGTCGCGACCTCGCCGCCATCCTCGACGGGATCACGGACGACGAGACGTTCAGATTCCCGGCGTACGTCGCTCAGTGGGGGCTGGACTACTACGCCGCGGAGAAGCGAACGGTACGCCGCATCCTCCGCGACCTCAACGAGTGACCGCGCCAGCGGAGCGCGCACCGGTCGAGCAGGACGCCGAGGATCCTGGCCGTGAAACCGTGGGAGAAAGGCTAGTCTGCTCCGGGTCTACTCCGGTTCCTGATCGCCGTCGCCGGAACCCCGCTCACCACGGCGCTGCAACCATCGCACGGCGGCCTGCGTGAACGTGACCACGACGAGCAATCGGACCAGGTGCATCCCCGCCACGAGTGCGCCGTTGCCGTCGAGGCTCGCCACCGCGGCCACCATCTCGCCGACACCGCCCGGGACCATGCCGAAGACCGCCTCCACGAGGCTCACACCGTTGATCGACCACAGCACGAAACCCAGCCCGATCCCGGCGCCCACCGTGACGACGACGGCGACCAGCCCGGGGGCCATGACCACCCGGAACTCCCTGAGCACCGTCGGGCCGACGCTTGCGCCGACCGCGCTCCCCACCAGGACCTGGGCGACGAACACGCACCAGGACGGAAGCGCGCCCCCACCCCCGACCGAGAGGTGAACCGCTCCGGCCCCGACCAGCGCCCCGGTGAGCGGCCACACCGGGAACCGGAGGAGACGGCCGACGGCCGCACCCGCAGACCCTCCGGCAAGAATCGCGACGAGAACGGCGAAACTCACGGCTGTCCCAGCAGCAGGACCAGGAGCGGCAGGACGATGAGCACGGCCGTGACGACCCGGACGACGTGGATGGCGATGACGATCCCGACGCGGGCGTTCGTATCCTGCGCGAACCCGGCCAGCTCGCTGACGCCGCCGGGGGCGCACGCCAGCAGCGCCGTCACGGGGTCCACGCCGTACCGGCGTACGAGCACGACCGCAAGCGCCACGCTGACGAGCACCAGCACCGCGGCCGCCCCCAGCAGGGGCAACGCCAGGCCCAGCAACGTCTGGAGCGTCCCCGCATCCAGCCGGGCGCCCGCGGCGCATCCGAGCAGCACCATCCCCACAACCCGGACGGCGCGGCGCGGTGGTGCGTGTCCGCGCATCCCGGAGGCCACGGCGCTCCCGGCGACAGCGCCGACGATCCCGCCGGCCGGCACGTTCAGGAGCACGAACAGGGTGGCGCCCGCGAGCCCGCCGCCGAGCGCCCGCAGGCCGGCGGGCGGGCCACGGTGGGGCGGCGTACCCTCCGGACCTTTCGCCTCGCTCACCGGGACGACGCCCTGCGCGGAGTACGCGCCGCGCCGTCCTGTGGCACCACGGCCGGGTCGAGCCTCCCCGCATCCTCCACGTCGGCGAACGGGCGGTCGAGCACCGGCCTCCGCGGAGATAGGGGTTCGGTCATGCATCCACCTGTCGCTGCTCGTCCGACGGCCGGTCATCCGCCGATTCCTCGCCCTCTCCGGCACGTCGCGCGGCCTCCGCGAGGCGACGCTCGGTGCGCCGGTCGACGCTCCGGCGGACTGCGCCGAAGACTAACGGAGCGACGAAGGCGAACACACACAGTAGGGCGACGAAGGCGAGGAGCGCCTGCGACGGCCCGCGCTGGATGAAGATCCCGAAGCTGCCGCCGGAGATGAGCAGGGTCTGGCGCAGGCTCTCCTCGGCGATCGGACCCAGCACCAGCGCGATCACCAGCGCCGCCGGCGAGAACCCGAACCGGCGCATGAAGAAGCCCAACACTCCGCAGACGAGCATGATGCCGACCTCGACGAGGCTGCCGTTGACCGTGTACGCACCGATGACGCACAGCACGACGACGATGGGGCCGAGGATGCGGAACGGGACGCGGGCGATGCTGGCGAACGCGGGGACGCAGAAGATGTTCAGCACCAGCAGCATCACGTTGCCGAGGTACATGCTGCCGATGAGGGCCCAGGCGACGTCCGGGTTCTGTTCCATGAGCAACGGCCCGGGCGTCAGCCCCCAGATGAGGAAACCGCCGAGCAGCACCGCGGTCGCGCCGGACCCGGGTACCCCGAGGGTGAGCAGCGGCACCATGGATCCGGCGCTGGCCGCGTTGTTGGCCGCCTCCGGGCCGACCAGACCGGGCACGGCCCCGTGCCCGAACTTCTCCGGTCTCCTCGCGACGGCCTTCTCGACGCTGTACGACATGAGCGAGGCCACCGTAGCTCCGGCTCCGGGGATGGCGCCGACGAAGAACCCGAGCAGCGAGCCCCGCCCCATGCTCCCGCGCGACTCGGCCCAGTCGCGGCGGGTCGGCCAGAAGCCACGGGCGCGGGCGCTCACGGCCATGTAGCCCAGGTCCTGCCGGTGGGCCCGGTTGTAAAGGGACCAGAGGATCTCTCCGACCCCGAACAGGCCGATGGCCACCGGAATGAAGTCGATGCCCTCGATGAGCTCGGGAGACCCGAACGTGTAGCGCTGGTTTCCGGTGGTGATGTCGACCCCGACCGTGGCGAGCCCGAAGCCGATCAGGGCGCTGACCGCGCCGAGCAGCCGGTTCTGCCCGATGATGACCACGAGCGTGAGCAGACCCGCGATGACGACGAGGAACAGCTCCGGCGGACCGAAGCTCGAGGCGATCGCGGCGACGGCCGGCGCGGTGAGCGAGATGAGAATCGCGCCGACCGTGCCCGCGACGAACGACGCGACCGCCGCGAGCACGAGCGCCGGCCCCGCGCGCCCCTGCTGGGCCATCGGGAACCCGTCGAACGTGGTGGCCACGGTCGCCGACTCGCCCGGTGTGTTGATGAGGACCGAGGTGATCGTCCCGCCGTACATCGCGCCGTAGTAGACGGCGGCCAGCATGACGATGGCGCCGGCCGGGTCGAGCCCGAAGGTGACGGGCAGCAGGATCGCCAGCCCCGCCGACGGTCCGAGCCCGGGCATGACGCCCACGATCATGCCCATCAGCACACCGGCCGCGAGCAGGAGGAGGTTGACCGGTGTCAGTACCCCGGCGATGCCGCCGAGCAGCTGGCCGAAGACGTCCACGGAGCAGACCTCCTGGTGGGTTCGGGGGCTGTCCTCAGACGGCCCGCACGGTGGTCACAACGGCAGTACCAGCCCGGGTGGAAGGCCGGCGTCCAGCATGACCTCGAAGAGGAGGTACAGACCCACCGGGACCAGCACGCTCACGACCGCGTTCAGCCGGTGGTGTCCCCGGTTGACCAGGGTGAGCATCAAACCGAGGAACAGCACGGACGAGAGCAGGGCGCCGAGCGGCTCCAAGACCAGGTAGAAGACGATCATGCAGACCACCGCCAGAACCGTCACCCACGCGTCGGTACGGCGGCCGTCCCCGTTGCCGACCGGTTCGAACTGACCCTCGGCATCCACCGGAGGCGGGCGAGACGGACTCGACTTCCGCCTGCCGAGCACAGAGAGCGCGATCGCCGTCAGGCACCCGACCACGGTCGTCCCGCCGACGAGCCGGGGGAAGAAGCCCGGGCCGATCTGACCGTTCTGCACCCGCCAGTCCATCCCGAACGCCACCAGGGTGTAGGCGGCGGCCAACCCGGTCAGGGAGATCAGGAACAGCAGGCGGGTGGGCTGAACGACGCCGCCCCGGCCGGGCGTGCCCATCTACAGGGCTCCCAGCTCCGTGAGCCGGGTCTCGAGGTCGGAGGAGGTCTTCTCGACGTACTGGGTGAAGTCGTCGCCCCAGCGCTCGTCGGCTGTGAGGTTGTTCTCGTCCAGGTAGTTCTGCCAGTCGGGCGACTGGACGACCTCCTTTATCGTGTCGATCCACCACTGGCGGGCCTCCTCCGGAGCGTCCGGAGCAAGGATGATCCCGCGCGGGGTCGTCACCATGCGCGTGTAGCCCTTGGACTTCGCGGTCGGCACCTCTTCCAGGCCTGGCATGGGCTCGTCACCGGTGAACAGCAACGCGTTCATGTCGCCCGACTCGATCTGGCCAAGTACCTCGGCGGGGTTGGACGTGATCGCGTCGAGCGAGCCGGACGACAGCCCGGTGATGAGCTGCCCCTCCTCGTTGAACGGTACGTATTCCATCTCGTAGCCCGCCTGCTTCGCGAGCTCCGCGTGCAGGATGAGGTCGACGTTGACGACACCGATTCCGCCGACGGCGACCTTGCCCTTGTTCTTGGCGTAGTCGACCCACTGCTCCCAGGTCGTGAGCCCGCTCTTCTTCGAGGTCAGGAACAGGGACGCGTCGGTAGCGAGCAGCCCGATGTGGGTGAAGTCCCCGGGCTGCCAGGGAGTGTCGGCCTGGAGCGGGGTCGTGAGGAACGACCCGGACGTCGACGAGATCGCGTACGGGTTGCCCGTGTCGGCGAACACGCGACCCCAGCCCAAGGCGCCAGAGCCGCCGTCGACGTTCTCCACGGTGATGTCATCCGGGTACAGGTCCTCCTTCTCGAGGATGTCGACAATCTGCCGCGACATGATGTCGTTGCCGCCGCCCGGCCCGAAGGCCACGGTCCACTCCAGCGGCTCCTCCGGGTAGTTCTCCTCCGCCGCTCCACCCCCGGATCCCCCCGTACCCCCGCATGCGGCGAGTGCCAGTGCTGCCGTGAAGCAGACCCCGACTGTTGCGAGTTTGGTGCCCATGCTGGCTACCTCCTTGCCCGGTCCGTCATCCGGGCTATCGGTCAGGTTTTGCCCGAGTCTCGAGTGGGTGGCGTGGGTGTACCGGTCTGCGGCCCGGCGTCGAGCCGGTGCCAGGTGCCGGTGGCAAAGGCGGCGAGTCGGTCCCGGTCGTCGTACAGGCGGGACTCGAGGTGCACGAGGCGACGACCCGGGCGCAGCAGACGGCCCTCGCAGCGCGACGGCCCCTGGACGGGACGGAAGAACCGCATCTGCATCTCGATCGTCACGGCCGTGGACAGGTACCGATGGCAGAGATGACCCATCGAGATGTCCAGCACCGTGGCGATGACCCCGCCGTGCAACGAGCCTTGCGGGTTGCTCAGGAAATCGGCGTACGGCAGCTCGATGCACGTGCGCTGGTTCTCGTCGTCGTAGGTGATGGTGAGGTCGAGCAGTCGGGCCAGGAAGAACCGCCCGAACACGGGCTCACTCGTGGCGAGCGCGTCCTCGATCCGGGCCCGCAGCGCCTCCGCGTCGATCCCGCCCGTGCCGCGCGGCTTCGCGTCCACGCTGCTCGTGTGCTCGCTGCTCGTATGCTCGCTGCCCAAGGTCTCGCTCCTCGTCAGGACCAGGTGAAGTTCGGGCGCCGCTTCTCGAGGAAGGCGCGTACGCCCTCCGCGTAGTCCTCGGTGTCGAACGAGGAGTTGCGCAGCTCGCGCGACGCCTCGTCTTCCTCGGTCTGTCCGGCCATGATCCGGCCCACGATCTGCTTGCTCGCCCGGACGCTGAACTGCGCGCGGGTGCAGAGCAGCTCGGCGAACTCATTGGTCAGCTTCTCCAGGTCGTCGCCCGGCACGACCTCGTCGGCGAGCCCGATCTGTTGCGCCCGCCGGGCGTCCACGCGCTGCCCGGACATCAGGATCCACTTGGCCTGCGCCGGTCCCACGACGTCGACCAGGCGCTTGGTCGAGTCGAGGCTGTACACGAGGCCGAGCTTGGCGGGGGTGATGGCGAAGTTCGCCTGCTCGTCGGCGAACCGCAGGTCACAAGCCAGCGCGAGCCCGCACCCACCCCCGATGCAGTAGCCGTGCACCATCGCGATGGTCGGCTTGGCCAGCCCCTCCAGGGCCGCTTCGGCCGCGGCGACCCGCTCGTTGTACACCCGAGCGGTCACGGCGTTGCCCCGCACCTCCCGGAACTCGCTGATGTCCGCGCCGGAGGCGAACGCCCTGCGCCCGGCCCCGCGGACGACCAGAACCTTCACCGACCGGTCGTCGTCGATCTCCCGCACCAGCCCGGGCAGCGCTTCGTACATGCCGAGCCGGATCGCGTTGTGGCTGTCCGGCCGGTTGAGTACGAGAGTCGCGACCGCGCCGCCGGGACCGGAGCGCTCGACGACGAGGTCGGGTGAGGGGTCGGCGGGCATGCGTTACCTCCGCTGCAGCTCGGGGTGCTGGTCGAAGACCACGCCGTCGTCGAACAGGCGCGTGATCTCCTCGCCGGTGAGCCCGTGCTCGGACAGCACCTCCGCGGTGTGCTGGCCCAGCCAGGGCGCCGGCCCGCGGACGTTGAAGTCGAGTCCGCTGAACCTCGCGCCCGTACCGACGGTCCGCATCGGGCCGATGATCGGGTGGTCGAGATCGACCACCATGTCACGGGCGAGCACGTGCGGGTCGGCCATGGTCTCGTCGTAGGTGAGGACCGGACCGCCGGGAACGCCGGCCACGTCGAGGATCTCCACCCAGTCGGCCGTCGTCCGGGTCTTGGTGATGGCCTCGATCTCCTGCTCCAGCTCGTCGATGTGCGCCATCCGGTCGGTGAGCGTCGCGAAGCGGGGATCCGCGAGCCACTCGGGACGGTCGAGGGCGTCCTTGACCAGCCGCTCCCAGAGCCGGTCGTTGTTCGCGCCGATGGTCACGAACCCGTCGGCGGTGCGGTACGCCTGGTACGGCGTGGTCCGGCGGTGCCGCGTGCCCGCGGGAGCCGGCACCTCGCCACTGCCGAAGTACGCGCCGGCCTCCCAGAGCGTCCAGGCCAGCCCGGCGTCGACGAGCGAGATGTCGATGTACTGGCCCTCGCCGGTGCGTTGACGCATGATCTGCGCGGCCATAATCGAGTAGATGCCGGTCGCGCCGGCGGCGATGTCGTTGATCGCGATGCCCACCTTGGTGGGGCGGCCGTCCGGCTGGCCGGTCATCCGCAGGAAGCCGTCGACTCCCTGGGCCATGATGTCGAAACCCGGGCGGTCGCGGTACGGACCGGTCTGGCCGAACCCGCTGATCGAGCAGTAGATGATGTCCGGCCGTACCGCGCGGACGGCATCGTAGTCGACGCCCAGCCGCCGGACCACGCCCGGCCGGAAGTTCTCGATCATGGCGTCCGACCCGGCGGCGAGCCGGAGGAACAGGTCCCGGCCGGCCGGGCTCTTGAGATCCAGCGCGAGGCTGCGCTTGCTGCGGTTCGGCATGGCGAAGGCGTAGCTCTCGTCGTTGACCTTGGGGCTCAGCCGCCGCGCGTCGTCGCCCTCGGGAAATCGCTCGATTTTGACGACATCCGCGCCCAACTCGGCGAGAATCATCGTGGTGTACGGCCCGGACAGAAAGCGCGAGAGATCGAGGACTCGGAAGCCGTCGAGAGGCAGCATCGCCATCGCCCCGAATTCCCGTATCGTGGTAGATACTTGTGTATCGCGGAAACTACGCTGCCGATGACTGAGCGTCAAGAGGCGGACACATGAAACCGACGGAGGCGCGCCGGACGGGCGGCGTCCAGTCGATCGACCGGGCGGCGTCGATCCTGCGCTGCTTCTCCGAGCGCCGCGCCGAGCTGACGCTGTCGGAGATCGCCCGCGCGACCGGGCTCACGACGAGCACGACGCACCGGCTGCTCGCGGCGATGCAGCAGAACCACCTGCTGCGCCAGACGCAGGGCCGCCGGTACGCTCCGGGACCCCTGCTCGTGCAGCTCGTCCGCGCCGGCGCGGTGACGACCACCCTGCGGGAGGCGGCGATGCCGGTCATGACCGATCTGCGGGACCAGGTCGAGGAGACGGTCGGCCTCCACGCCTTGACGCCGAACGACGAGCGGGTCGTCATCGACCAGGCGGAGAGTCACCAGCCCCTCCGCCGTACGTACACGGACCTCGGCCTGCCCATTCCGCTGCCGTACGGCGCGCCCGGCAAGGTGCTCTGCGCCTGGCTCCCACCCGCCCGCCGCGAGGCGATCCTCGGCCGCGAGATCGTGCCCATGACCCCCATGACGATGACCGACCCCGCGGCGCTGAGGACTCACCTGGAGGAGGTACGCAGCCGTGGCTTCGCGATGTCGTTCGCTGAGCGGACGCCCGGCATCCGTTCCGTCGCTGCGCCGCTGTTCGACCATGACGGCGCGGTCACCGGGTGCATGAGCGTGTCCGGGCCTGAGCTGCGGATGCCGGCCGAACGGATGCAGGACCTGGGAGCGCACGTACGCCAAGCGGCGTGGACGGTGTCCGAGGCTCTGGGGGCGACACCGGACGTCGTCCGCACCCGTACTCAGTCCCTCGGCCTGGTCGGTCAATGACGGACGCCGGGCGCCCGCAGCCGTCGCGGCACCCGTTCCCGGTACTACTCAGGCTCGCGGCCCGCCCTCGCGCCGTGCGTCCGGTGTCTCCGTACCGAGGTCAGCCGCCGGCGCGGTAGGCCAGCCAGGTGTCGGACATCCGCTCGGACTGTCCGGGCGTGAACTGGTTGTAGCAGTCGTCGTGCGAGTAGTCCATGTAGTTGTGGATCGGGTCCAGGCCCTCGGCCAGGCAGGTGTCCTTGCCCTGCGGACATCCGCTCGTCGGCTGCCTCATCGCCGGGGTGTCCTCGACGTAGTCACCCTTGCCGGCGCAGCCGCCCTGGAAGGTGTGGTAGAGGCCGAGCCAGTGACCGGCCTCGTGGGTCGCGGTCTTACCGAGGTTGAAGTTCTCGATCGAACCACCGGGGAAGGAATCCCAGTGCACTCGGATGCCGTCGCTGCTCTTGCTCCCCGACCACGGGAACTGGGCGATGCCGAGGTAGCCGAAGCCGACCGTCCAGATGTTCAGCTCGTCCATCCCGCCCCTGTGCGTCCGGTGCATCATCTGGCTGTTGGCCCTGGTGAACCACCGGGGGTTCTCGATCCGCTGCACGCTGGCCATCCTGAAGCTGAAGCTGGTCTCGGCGGCCGCGCCGGACTCCCGGCCACCGAAGGTCGCGTTGAGCACGTCGATCTGTCGCGTCAGCTGGCGATTGGTCAGCTGACCGTTGCCCCGGCCGTCGGTGATCACGTGAAAGTGCACGGGGATCGTGACGTTCCCGACGGTTGCGTTGGTGAGGCCCTTCCGCCTCAGCGTGGCGCGCTTGGCGGCCTCGATCCGCCGCGCCCGGGCCGGACTGACGTGGTTCACACTCTTCGGGTGCGCCGCGATGTCCTTGCCCGGGACGGTCCGCGCGGACGACTCCGCGCCATCCGGCTCGCAGAGCGCCTCGGCGAGTCGCTGGTCGGCCGGCGTACTGCTCTCCGCGACCGGGAGCTGAGCCGACGCGGGCGTGATGCCGAACGCCAGCAACCCGAGCGACGCCAGGGTTGCGGCATGCCGGAGGCGGTTGGGTCCTGACTTCATCGCGACTCCTGTCGTGTCGTGTCGTGTCGCCCGCGCGAACGCCGGTGGTTCGTGAGTCGATACGTGACGCCGAAGCTATGGCGCGCACGGATCCATTGTGAAGGCCATCCGGCCGATCGTCACGAGAAGTCCTTTTCTGGAACACCGATGGCGCACCGTGGTCGACCCGGCTCGTGACGGCCGAACGTCGCCGGCCGGGCGGTCCTATGTGACGACGCGGTACTTGAGATGCGTGACGTTCGGCGCCTTGCTCGGATCTGCTCGACCTTGAGCGTGCCGACGTTCTCCAGGAGCCGCTCGCCTCCGCCGAGGACGACCGGTACGACGTTCAGCTCGAACTCGTCGACCAGTCCCGCGGCGAGGTACTGCTGAATCACGTTGGCGCCGCCGCCGAGCAGCACGTCCTTGCCGTCGGCGGCCTCTCTCGCCCGCTCCAGCGCGGACTCGATGCCGTCGGTCACGAAGTGGAACGTCGTGCCGCCGTCCATCTCCAGCGGCTCGCGGGGATGGTGCGTGATCACGAACACCGGCGTGTGGAACGGCGGATCGTCACCCCACCACCCTCTCCACGGGTCGTCGCCCCAGGGTCCGGGGCCGCCGCCGAACATGTTGCGGCCCACGACGGTGGCTCCGACGTTCGCCTCCCGCTCCTCGACCACGCGAGTGCTCGCGTTGACCTCGCCGCCCTCGAGACCATGGGACCTGCGCCAGGCCTCGAGCTCGACCACCCAGTCGTGCAGGGCCTCGCCACCGACGCCGAGCGGGTTCTCCACGCTCTGATCCGGTCCCGCGACGAAGCCGTCCAGTGAGACGGCGATCTGAAACCTGAAGTTGCCCATCGGAACTCCCCTCGATTCGAATCGTTCGATTGTCGCCGCTCTGTCGGTCATCGGTACAGACCCGACCAACGCGCGAGCGGGGCGGCCAGATGTGCAATCTCGGCGCGAAGGGAACGGCCACTTCTGCAATCTCGGCGCGAAGACACCGGACCGGTCAGCGTGCTTCTGCTGTCGCCTCGGCGGGTTCGGCGGCCACGCTGCGTTCTCGGAGCACGCGGAGGACGAGCAGCAGGTACGACGCCGACACCAGCAGCACGATGACGGCCCGCGACAGCACTGGGTGGGCCGCGGGATAGAGGTGGTCCGCGAAATAGTGCTCGATGAACGGCTCGTCATAGGCGCCCGTACCGGCATGCTCCCGGAGCGCGATCTCCAGCTGGGTCAGCGGGCAGTCCAGCGGACTCACCAGCACCGTGCTGCCCCACCCGGTCGCGAGGACGTGCGGCCACCGGAGGCCGCGCAACTGCAGAGCCAGGAAGCCGCCGAAGACCAGGAACGCGATGTAGGCCATGTGCGTCGACATCACCACGTCGGCGAGCAGGCTCTCCATCTCCTCACCGTCGCATGCAGGATCGACGGCGACATCAGGGACATCACCCAATTTCGCCCTCAGGTCCGACGCCCCGGTTCGGCCGACGGCGTCACATCCCGGTGGCGCCGTCGGCCATCTCGCGGAGAATGTCGATGTGGCCGTTGTGCCGGGCGGTTTCCTCAATCAGGTGGAACAGAATCCAGCCCAGGGTGGGTGTCGTCGTACCGTCCCTGAATGACCACTGCGCCGGCTCGTCCAGGTCGCGCGCCGCTACCAGCTCGCGATACCGGACGCACTGAGCCTCGTACTCCGAGAGCAGGTCCGCGAGGGGCCGTTCGGCGCCGATCCGCATCTCCCGGTCCGGGTCCTCGTCGGTCCACGGCCCGCGATCCTCCTCTCCGAGGAGCCTGACCTGGAACCAGGAGTACTCCACCCAGCGCAGATGGCTCACCAGCCCCGAGATGGTCATCAGCGGCGAACCCGGAAGCGGGGCCCTGCGCGCGTCGACGTCGGACAGTCCTTCGCACTTCGCATGCACGGTCGCGCGGGCGTAGTCCAGGAACGTCGTCAGCATGCTGCGTTCGTCCCACGCCGGGGGCACGTCGGTTCGGTTCATACGCCGATGCTGCCCGTGCGCCAGCCGGCGGTCGAGCCGTTTTCCGGAACCGCGGGTCAGGCCCGGCGGCGCCTGCGAATGGCCCGGGCGAGTCTCGGGAGGGCGCTCCCCGCGACGATCGCCACCAGCGGCAGCACGGAGTCGGTCCATGGCTCGCGGATCGGCTTGAAGGTCGCGGTGCCGTCCTTGATCTCGATGAAGCCCAGCGGCCTGGCCTCGGCGCCGCCACCCCCGCCGCCGCCCGCGCCGGTCTTCTCGACGCCGACCTCACGACCCGCGCCGCCGCCGAACCCGAAGTGGACCCTGGCCACCGGGATGACGGTCACGCCCTCCGAGCTGATCGGTTCTCCGTAGACGGTCCTCACCGATGCCTGGCCGGCGATCCGGTCGGCCAGGCGTTCCAATAGTGTCGCCGCCTCGTCGGTGGCCGACTCGGCGATCTGTCCTGGTGCGCCCGGCGGGTTGGTCAGGGTGGTCATCGTCGTCCTCTTGGCTCGGAGTCGGTACGTGCTCGTCCGCTCCGAGGATATGCGTACGCGGAGTGTTGGCCGGCCGCTTGAGTGCGATCCGCGGAAGGTTCACATCCATGTCACATCGTGGAGACACCCGTGTCGCATCAGTTACCTAATGTCCTGTGTCAGTTGAGGAGGTCGCGATGGTCCGGCTGGTAGAAGTGCTGCAGCTCAATGCGCTGGTCAACCAGGACGTAGCGCGCACCAACGCCGCTGCCGCCATCGAGCGGTTGGCCGCCGTACGCCGGGAACGGGAGGAGGTCGACGCCTACCTCGCGCAGCGGCTCGACCTCGCCCAGACCGGAACCGACGGATAACCAACCCGGCAACCCCCTCGCGCCCCTGCGGGGGTCGCCGGAAGGTGTCGACTCGGGCCTGGCCGGGTGGAGTCGAAACCTTCCGGCGGCTACCTGCGATGCAGGAGCAGCAGGGCCCGATCGTCGTTGTGCGAGGGCATCCGGTCGATCAGCCGGGCCGCGCCGCCGTCGAAACCCCCGGTCACCAGCCGTTCGGCCTGGCCCACCAGCTTGTCGATACCCAGCGATATGTCCCGCTGCCGCGTCTCCACCAGACCGTCGGTGTAGAGCAGCATCGCGTCCCCGGGCAGCAACCGTCCGCCACACACGGCGAACTCCGCGTGCTCCATCAGGCCGAGCACCGGTCCGTCGGTCGACAGGACGGCCCAGCGCCCCGACCCGGCGTGCAGCTGTACGGCGGGGGGATGC
The DNA here is from genome assembly GCA_009377795.1 of Propionibacteriales bacterium. Classification (GTDB taxonomy): domain Bacteria; phylum Actinomycetota; class Actinomycetes; order Propionibacteriales; family Nocardioidaceae; genus WHTJ01. Next base: position 27,135 of record WHTJ01000043.1, read on the forward strand.
CCGGCCGTACGCAACTCGAACGACCCGTCGCGCAGGTCGAGAGCGAGATGTACGGCCGTGGCGAAACCCTCGCCCCAGTCCCTCCGCAGCAGGTACGCGTTGGCCGCCGGCAGGAACTCCTCCGGGGGCAGGGAGCCGAGCAGCCCGCCCAGCGCCCCGGAGAGCGCGAGCGCCCGGGTGCCGGCATTGATCCCCTTGCCGGAGACGTCGACGACGACCACCTCCAGCAGGTCGTCCCGGGTCCGCTCCGCGACCATGAAGTCGCCAGCGAACGACGCCCGGCCGGCGGAACGCAGCACGGCGTCGGTGTACCACCCGTCGGAAAGCTCGGGAAGCTCGCCCTGACTGCGCAGCCGGTCGCGCAGGTCGATCAGCATGGAGTCCCCGCGGGTGCCCACCACCCCGAGCTGCGACCTCGACCGCGCGTTCCACAGCATGACCCCGCCGACCAGCGCCACCACTACGACGGCGGTGATCCGGAGCTCGCCGAAGCCGATCAGGGCGGCGCTCGCGACCAGGGTGATCGCGGCGACCGCCAGCAGTCGGATCAGCCGGCGCAGGCTCAGCACGAGCCCACCGACCAGCACGGGGATCACGAACGCGGAAAGCGGCATCCAGTGCTGCACGACCCCCACCGCGAGGACCACGCAGAGCAATGCCAGGCCGATCAGCCAGGTGTTGTCCGACTCCCACGCATGGCGCACGGCGGCGTTGATCCGGCGCCGGATCCTCCAGACCGCCGGTGAACGGCGCCACGTCGTACGCGATCCAGCCAGGGACACCAGGATGAGACTAACGGCGTCAGGGCCCATCCGACAGTTGTTCGCGCGAACAGTGCAACACCTCACAAAGTTTGACAAGACGGGCACCAGAACAGGTTCCGCCCGGCCATCACCTCGGTCGCGACCGGCGTCGAGCACACGAGGCACCCCTGTCCGGCGCGCCGGTAGACGTAGACCTCCCCGCCGTGCCGGTCGGTCCGGGGAGGCCGCCCCATCGCCTCCGGGGTGTGCTCGGAACGCACGGTGTCGATCCTCCCGGTCCGCACCCCCTCGTGCATCAGGGCCACCAGGTCCGCCCACATCGCGCACCACACCTCACGGGTCAGCTCCCGGCCGCTGCGATGCGGCTCGACCCGATGCCGGAACAACAGCTCGGCCCGATACGCGTTGCCCACCCCAGACACGACGTCCTGCCGGGTCAGCAGCACGCCGATCGGCGTACGGCTGCGGGCGATCCGTCGCCAGGCGTGCGTTGGTTCGGCGTACGGACTCAGCGGGTCCGGGCCCAGCCTGGCGAGTACGCCGTCCCGCTCCCGGCCGGTCACCAGCTCGCACGCCGTGGGCCCGCGCAGGTCGGCGTACGCCCGCGAGGTGCTCAGCCGGAGCCGGATCTGACCCCGCGGATCGGGCGCCGGTGCCGTACCGATCTGGAACGTGCCATAGAGCCCGAGATGGATGTGGACCCACCGTCCCCGGCTGAACTCGAGGAACAGGTGCTTGCCCGCCGACGAGGCTCCCCGCAGCAGCGTGCTGTCGAGCAGGCCGGCCGAGCCCGCGAACCGGCCCTGCGGGGAGGCGACCCGCACCCGCCGACCACCGAACGTGGTCTCGAGGTCGCGGGCCAGGCGACGGAGGGTGTGGCCCTCAGGCATCCCTGGTCCGCGGCGCCGTGCTCGGATCGGGCGACTCGGCGGAACCGTCGAAGGCGCTCAGCATCTCGATCCGGCGTACGTGCCGGTCGGCGCCGCTAAACGGCGTGCCGAGGAAGGTCTCGACCATCCGGGCGGACTCCTCGAAGTCGTGCATGCGGGCGCCGAGCGCCATCACGTTGGCGTCGTTGTGCTCGCGCGCCAGCCGTGCGGTCTCGATGCTCCAGGTGAGCGCGGCGCGCACGCCCTTGACCTTGTTGGCCGCGATCTGCTCGCCGTTGCCCGAGCCGCCGATCACGATCCCGAGGCTGCCCGGATCCTCGACCACGGCGCGCGCCGCGCGAAAACAGAAGGGTGGATAGTCGTCGTCGCCGTCGTACTCGAACGCACCGTGGTCGAGCGCTTGGTGCCCGTGCTCCTGCAGCCAGCTGACCAGGTGGTTCTTGAGCTCGTAACCGGCATGATCGGCCGCGATGTGAACCCGCATGAGGGGAAGTCTGGCAGACCGGGACTCGCTCCCGGCCGCCCTTCGCATCGATGGATGCAGAGGTAGCCGGTCTCCCGGTGGCGAAACCTCTCCTCGCGCCGAGATTGCGCATCTGGTCGGCCAGATGTGCAATCTCGGCGCGAGAGAGGGGACTCAGCTGAAGATCGGGTCCCTGGTGCGGGTGCGCTTGAGCTCGAAGAAGCCGTCGGTGTCGGTGACGAGGCGTACGCCGTCCCACAGCCGGCCGGCCGCCTCGCCCTTCGGCGCCGGGGTCACGACCGGACCGAAGATCGCCATCCCGTTGACCCGGATGATCGGCGTCCCGACGTCGGTTCCCACGAGATCGATGCCGGTCTTGTGGGAGGCCCGGATGGCCTCGTCGTAGACCGCCGAGTCCGCGGCGTCGGCCAGATCGGCCGGGAGGTCGACCTCGCCGAGCGCGTCCTCGATCAGGGAGCGGTCGATCTCGCGCTTCTCGTGGTGGATGCGGGTCCCCAGCGCGGTGTACATCGGCAGGACCACGTCGGAGCCGTGCGCCTGCTCGGCGGCGACGACCACGCGCAGCGGTCCCCAGCCCCGCTGGATCTTCGTGAGGTACTCCTCGGGCAGGTCCCGGTCCGCGTTGAGGACGGCCAGGCTCATGACGTGCCAGCTCGTGCGCACCGGCCGTACCCGCTCCACCTCCAGAATCCAGCGCGAGGTGAGCCAGGCCCACGGGCACAGCGGATCGAACCAAAAATCTACTGTCTCGTGATCGTTGTCCATACCGAACGTAACCGGCGCGGTCCGACCGATGTTCCCGTCCGGCCCGACGCGCCTCCGGCCGACCGATGCGTGAGACGTTCCCACCGGCCGTGAAAAGATGCGCCCATGCCCGGCACGAACCTGACCCGCGACGAAGCTGCGCACCGCGGGCAGCTGCTCTCGGTCGAGACGTACACGGTGGACCTCGATCTCACCGGGGCCGTCGCCGTCGCCCCCGAGTCGCCGCATTTCAGGTCGACCACGCAGATCCGATTCCACTGCGCGGAGCCCGGCGCCGCGACGTTCGTGGATCTCGAGGGGGCGACCGTCCACGAGATCACGCTCAACGGCCGATCCCTCGACCCGGGTACGACGTACGCCGACCATCGCATCCGGCTGGACGACCTGGCGGCCGACAACGATCTCTGCGTCGTGGCCGAGCTTCCGTACAGCCGTACGGGAGAGGGACTGCACCGCTTCGTCGATCCGGTCGACGACCGGGTGTACCTCTACTCGCAGTTCGAGGTGGCCTTCGCCCGGCGGGTGTTCGCGGCGTTCGAGCAGCCCGACCTCAAGGCGACGTTCGCATTCACGGTCACCGCGCCGGACGGCTGGCAGGTCGTGTCCAACACGCCGTCGCCGCGGCCCGAGCCCGACGGCGACGGCAACGCGGTGTGGCGGTTCGCCCCGACCGATCGGCTGTCGACGTACGTCACCGCGATCGTGGCCGGCGACTTCCACGTCGTACGCGACACCTACCGGGGTCGCGACCGGGACATCCCCCTCGGCCTCTACTGCCGCCGGTCGCTCGCCGAGTACCTCGACCACGCGGAGATCCTCGAGGTGACGACTCAGGGTCTGCGGTTGTTCGAGAGCTCGTTCGAGATGGGCTACCCGTTCGAGAAGTACGACCAGCTGTTCGTTCCCGAGTTCAACATGGGCGCGATGGAGAACGCCGGCGCCGTGACGTTCCGGGACGAGTACCTCTACCGCGGGCGGCAGACCGTCGCGGCGTACGAGGCCCGGGCCAACACGATCCTCCACGAGATGGCGCACATGTGGTTCGGGGACCTGGTGACCATGCGCTGGTGGGACGACCTGTGGCTGAACGAGTCGTTCGCCGAGTGGGCGGCGCATCATGCGGTGGCGACGGCCACGAAGTACACCGACGCCTGGACCGGCTTCTGCAACTCGCGGAAGAACTGGGCGTACCGGCAGGACCAGCTCCCGTCGACACACCCGATCGCCGCCGACAACCACGACCTGGAGGCAGTCGAGGTCAACTTCGACGGAATCACGTACGCCAAGGGCGCGTCCGCGTTGCGTCAGCTCGTGGCGTGGGTCGGCGAGGAGCCGTTCTTCCGCGGCCTGCGGGCCTACTTCGACCGGCATGCGTACGGCAACTCCGAGCTGTCCGACCTGCTGGGCGCCCTGGAGGAGACGTCCGGTCGCGAGCTGGGTTCGTGGGTCAAGGAGTGGCTGCAGTCGGCGGGCGTCAACACCCTGCGCGCCGACTTCGAGGTGGACGGCGACGGGCGGTTCACGTCATTCGCCGTGGAGCAGTCCGCGCCGGAGGATCACCCCACGCTGCGCCGGCATCGGGTCGCGATCGGCCTGTACGCCCGCACGGACGCCGGACTGGTACGCCGGCATCGGGTCGAGTGCGACGTCATGGGCGAGCGCACGCCGGTCACCGAGCTGGTCGGGCTGGAGCAGCCGGATCTCGTACTGCTGAACGACGACGACCTCACCTACGCCAAGGTCCGGCTCGACGAACGCTCCCTGACGACCGCGATCTCGGCGATCGACGGCTTCACGGAGTCCCTGCCGCGAGCGCTGTGCTGGGGTGCGGCGTGGGACATGACGCGCGATGCCGAGATGCGGACGAGCGACTTCGTCGAGCTGGTGCTGCGAGGTGTCGGGTCGGAGACCGACCTGACCGCCGTACATTCCCTGGTCAGACAGGGAAACGCCGCGGTGGCCAACTACGTTGCGCCGGCTTGTCGCCGGGAGGTCGCCGCGCGCTGGGAGGCCGGCCTGTATGCCCTGGTTCACGAGGCGACACCCGGCAGCGATCACCAGCTCGCGCTGTTGCGTGCGTTGGCCGCCGTGCCGTACAGCGACAAGTCGGCGAGACTGCTTCGGGGCCTGCTGGACGGGTCGGCCGCGCTTCCGGAGCTCACCGTGGACGCCGACCTGCGGTGGGTGCTCCTGACCGGACTCGCCGTGGCCGGCCGGATCGGCGTGCCGGAGATCGACGCGGAGCTGGCCCGCGACGACACCATCTCGGGTCACCAGTACGCCGCGGCGGCCCGGGCCGCCATCCCCACCGCGGAGGCCAAGGCGCGCGCCTGGCATGACGCGACGGTCTCGGCCGACATCGGCAACGAGACGCAGAAGCACATCGCGATGTCGTTCCAGCGGCCGTTCCAGGACGACGTGCTGGCCCCGTACGTCGACCGCTACCTCGACCTGGCCTCGACCATCTGGGAGGACCGCGGTGTGCAGATGGCGACCAGTGTCCTGACCTGGATGTTCCCACGCAGCCTGGCGAACGCCGAGATTCTGGCGAAGGTCACCCGCTGGCTGGACTCGACCAACGCCAACCCGGCCGCGCGCCGGCTGGTCTCCGAGGGCCGGGCCGACCTGGAGCGCGCCCTACGCGTCCAGTCCCGGGACGCCGAATAGCTCTCCTCTCGCGCCTACCCCTTCGCGCCGCCGATTAGCTCCTCTCGCGCCGAGATTGCACATCTGGTCGACCACGACTGAATCTCGGCGCGAATCCAGACGCTTAGCGGCCCTCGGCGTGATGCACGGTGGGGCGGCGGGCGTGCTCCCCGAGCTGCTGGACGCCCGCGGTGATCCCACCCACGAAGTCGCCGGCCGCGAACGCGGTCTGCATGGCGAGCGCCGCCAGCCCGACCTCGGCGTCGTCGAGCGTACGGCGCACCTTCGCGCCGGTGACGATCTCCAGCCTGCGCGCGACCGGATCTATCAGTACGAGGACACTTCTCGCCGGTTCGTCCAGCTGCGCGTGCATCGCCTCGGCGTACGCCCGGGAGTCGCCCTCGGTGGTGGCGACGCACACCGAGAAGTCGTAGCCGCAGGCGCGCTCGGCATTGCGCACCGCGCGCGCGATGGCGTGGCGGTCGGCCGCGGTGAACAACTCACCAGCGGGCACTTGCTCCTCCCGGCTGGTCGCCCGGATCGGGCGAGGAACCCGGCGAGGTGTCGGCCGCTCCCGCGCCGGACCTCGCCTCCGCCGGTTCGGCGTCCCCCGGGCCGCCGAACCACTCCGGCTCGGTCCACGACGTCACACCGCGTTGCTGCCGGTCCCTCCGGATCAGCGAGGGGGCGATGACGAGCAGCGCGATGATCAGGGCAAGCAACACCGGGATGCCACCGAAGATCAGCAGCGCCTTGAGCACGGACATCGGCTCGGGCTCGGTCCAGGTGTTGGGCGTGTCCGCCAGGGCGGGCGCGGCGACGCACCCGAGCGTGAGCGGGATCACGACGGTGCCTGCGCGGGCGGCTGTACGGATGGCGTTGTCGATCGTCACGAGACATACCGTACCGAGGATCGGCCGGGAGGGTGGCAGTCGGACCCCACCTGCACGCTCGCGCCGAGATTTCAGAACTCGCGCCGAGATTGCAATCTCGGCGCGAAGAAGACCGGCCAGATGTGCAATCTCGGCGCGAAGAAGGCGGCCTAGACTCGCCGGGTGACCGAGCAACCGACGTACCCCGAAGCCCGACGAACGGATCTGGTCGAGATCCTCCACGGCGAGAAGGTCGCCGATCCTTACCGCTGGCTGGAGGACGCCGACACCCCCGAGACCAAGGACTGGCTCACCGCGCAAGCCGGGCTGCTGGACGCCCAGCGCGCGCGGTGGCCGTCGCGGGAACGGTTCGCCGGCCGGCTCGCCGAGCTGATGCGCACCGGGTTCCACGGCCCGCCGTCGTTCCGGCGCGACCGGCAGTTCTTCCTCCGGCGTACTGCCGACCAGGAGCATGGCGTCCTCCACACCGTCGAGCCGGACGGCACCGAGCGGGTCCTCATCGACCCGATGCGGCTCGACCCGGACGGAACCACCACCCTCGACGCGTACCACCCCTCCCCGGACGGCACCCTCCTCGCCTACCAGCTGTCCGAGGGCGGCACCGAGGAGTCCACCATCCGGGTGATGGACGTCGAGACCACCGAGGTGATCGACGGGCCGATCGACCGCACCCGGTTCTCGCCCGTGGCCTGGTTCCCCGACGGCAGCGGGTTCTACTACGTACGCCAGCTCGACCCGGCCGGCCTACCCGAGGACGAGCGCCAGTACCACCGCCGGGTCCGGCTGCACCGGATCGGCCAGGATCCGGCGGACGACGCCATGGTGTTCGGCGAGGCGCAGGACAAGGAGTACATCTGGTCGGTGTCGCTGAGCCGCGACGGGCGCTGGCTGATCGTCACCGGCTCCAGGGGTACGGACCCGCGCACCGACGTGTTCATCGCCGACCTCGCCGAAGGAGACCCGGCCTCCCCGAGGTTCGAGACCGTGCAACAGGACGTCGACGCGCAGACCAGCATGGGAGTCGGCATCGACGGCCGCCTGTACGTCTGGACCGATCTGGACAGCCCGCGTGGCCGGCTGCTGGTCACCGATCCGGCCACGCCGGCCCGCGAGCACTGGCGGCCGCTGATCGACGAGGACCCGGAGGCGGTGCTCACCGACTTCGCGATCCTCGACCGGCTCGAACGGCCCCTGCTGGTCGTGGCATGGACCCGGCACGCCGTCGGGGAGCTCACCCTGCACGACCTGGGAACCGGCGAGCGGCTGGACACGGTCCCGCTCCCCGGTCTCGGATCGGTCGCTGGGGTCCGCGGCCGCTACGACGGCGGCAGTGAGGCGTGGTTCACCTTCACCGGCCACGTGAGCCCGCCGGTCGTCTACCGGCTGGACGGCCGCGACCGGAGGGTGACCGAGTGGGCCCGGCCGCCCGGCACGCTGCCCGAGGTCTCCGGCATCGAGACCCGGCTGGTGGACTACGGGTCGTACGACGGCCCGACCGTGCGGATGTTCGTGATCGCGCGTGCGGACCAGGACGGTCCGAGGCCGACGATCCTGTACGGGTACGGCGGCTTCGGTATCTCGATGGCTCCGGCGTACAACGCGGGCGCCCTCGCCTGGGTCGAGGCGGGCGGCGTCTACGCGGTCGCCTGCCTGCGTGGCGGCGGCGAGGAGGGCGAGGACTGGCATCGCGCGGGCATGCTCGAGCACAAGCAGCGGGTCTTCGACGACTTCCACGCCGCCGGCGAATGGCTCTGCGACGAGGGTTGGACCACCCCCGAGCGGCTCGGGATCTCCGGGGGGTCGAACGGCGGGCTGCTGGTCGGGGCGGCACTGACGCAGCGTCCCGACCTCTACCGCAGCGTCGTGTGTTCGGCGCCCCTGCTCGACATGGTGCGGTACGAGCAGCGGGGCCTCGGGCGGTTCTGGTCCGGCGAGTACGGCTCGGCCAAGGATCCGGACCAGCTGCGGGCCCTGCTGGCGTACTCGCCGTACCACCGGGTCCAGGAGGGCCTGGCCTACCCCGCATCCCTGTTCACGGTGTTCGAGTCCGACACCCGGGTGGATCCGTCGCACGCGCGGAAGATGTGCGCCGCGCTGCAGTCGGCGACCGCGGCCGATCCGGCGACGCACCCGATCCTCATTCGGGTGGAGACCGATGTCGGGCATGGAGCGCGGGCGGTCAGCCGCTCGGTCGAGCTCGCCGCGGACACCCTCGCGTTCCACGCCTGGTCGACCGGACTCGGAAGCGAGGCGGCCGGGCGCGCCATTTGAGTCGGCGCTGAGTACGCCGTACCTTCTGTTCCCGACCCACCACACCACCGTTCAGAGGAAACCCCGTGTTCCCGCCGTTCCGATCGATTCTTGCCGAAACGTGTCCGAGCGACGACTGGCTGTGCAACGAGGTGCAGGACCTCACCGGCAGTGACTGGCTGGCCGCGGCCTCCGAGTGGCTGATCCGGCGTCCGCTGAGCGTCCTCATCCTGATCGTGGTGGCCATCCTGCTGCGCTGGATTGTCCATCGCATCATCAACCGGCTGAGCAGGGGGGCGGCCAACGGATCGCTTCCCGGCGTCCTGCAGCGCAACAAGGACCCGGAGGAGGCGCACGCGGCCGCGGTCACGCTCGAACGCCGGAAGCAACGTGCCGACACGATGGGCTCGCTGCTGAAGAGCATCGCCACCGGCATCATCTTCGCCGTCGCCGGGATCATGGCGGTCGACATCCTGGGCTACAACATCGCGCCGCTGCTCGCGAGCGCCGGGATCCTCGGCCTTGCCCTGGGCTTCGGGGCGCAGGCCCTGGTCAGGGACTTCCTGTCCGGGATCTTCATGATCCTCGAGGACCAGTACGGCGTCGGCGACTTCGTCGACGTCGGCGAGGCGGTCGGGCAGATCGAGGCCGTGGGCATGCGGGTCACCCGGCTGCGCGACCTCGACGGCACGGTGTGGTACGTACGCAACGGCGAGATCCTCCGCGTCGGCAACATGAGCCAGAACTGGGCCCGGACCGTGCTCGACATCGGCGTGGCGTACGGCGCGGACCTGTCCCGGGTCCGCGAAGTGCTCCGCGAGGAGGCGGACCAGCTGTGGAACGACGACACGTACGGCAGCCTGATCCTGGAAGAACCCGAGATCTGGGGCGTGGAGCGGCTGGACCCGGACTCGGTGGTCGTCCGGATGGTGCTGAAGACCGCCCCGCAGGAGCAGTGGAAGATCGCCCGCGAGCTCCGCGGCCGGATCAAGGAGCGGTTCGACCGCGAGGGCATCGAGATCCCGCTGCCCCAGCGCGTCATCTGGCACCGCGACGAGGCGCGCTCGGACCGCGAGGAGGCCCGCCCGGAGTGACGCCGAGGGCGTCACTCCGGCGTTACCCGCCAACGGTCGCTGGAATCGGAACAAACCACCCGCCGATTCTGATCGTTGCCGCGTAACGTCGCGGCGTTGGCGAGTATCGGGCCCGCCGGCCACGGGCCCGGGGCGGAGCCGGGGTGTCGTCTCGGGCGTGGCCGGGCGTCAAAGCGGCTCCGCAGGAGCCGCCGGGCTGAGCACTGCCCGGGCGGAGCCAGAGGTGCCGGTCCGGGTGTGGTCGGGCGCAAAAGGCGCCGAAGGCGCCCGGGCGGGACCGGCGCCTCTGGCCCATCCCACCTGGTTTAGGCCAGGGCGGCGTCCAGCGTGATCGTCGTACCGGTCAGCGCCTGCGACACCGGGCAGCCCTCCTTCGCCTTCTCCGCGGCCGACACGAAGTCGTCGTTGCTGAGCCCGTCCACCTGGCCGCGAACCGTG
>WHTJ01000148.1 GCA_009377795.1 Propionibacteriales bacterium
GATCGGCCATCGTCACCTTTGTCCCGTCCTCCACGAACTCCGCCTGCTGTTGGCGGCGGGTTCGTGGCGGCCACCACGCCAAGGGCGATCTCCTCGGTGAGAACAAGCTAGCTCACCGTGACCACGGGTAGCCAGGTCGGATCAGGGGTGCGCGGTAACGATTCCGTCTTCCTGTCTCCTCGATCGGGATACCCGGTAATGACTACTACCTGCTTGACGACGAGTTGGTCATCTTCCTGCACTACGCCGGCTCCGGCCTGAGCACCCGCATGACAACCTCGACCGACCCGGCCGACATCGAGCTTTGTCGCACGGCCTTCGAGGAGGTCTGGAAGCTGGCCATCCCCCATGGTCGATACCAGCCCGTCTGACGCCGCCAGGAGGGCACAACAAGCTCTCGGGCAGCGTCTCCGTGACCTTCGCAAGGATGCTGGCCTGACCGGTCGCGCGCTGGCGGCCGCGACAGGCTGGCACTTCACCCGGGTCAGCAAGATCGAGAACGGTGTGCAGGCGCCGACCGATCAGGACATCCGCACCTGGTGCTCGGTCTGCAAGGCTGAAGACCAGGTGGCTGACCTGATCGCCCAAGCACGTGCGATCGAGTCGATGTACGTCGAGTTCCGCTGCAGCACCCGCGCCGGCATGAAGCAACTCGTGCTGTCGCCGATCCCGCTCTACGAGCGAACATCTCGATTCAAGATCTACGAGCACAACGTCATTCCCGGCCTCTTTCAGACCGAGGAATACATGAGGGCCATGTTTCCATTCTGGATCGGCTTTCTCGGCGCCCCTGACGATCTGGACGAATCGATCGCCGTCCGAATGGCTCGACAGGCGGTTATCTATCAGGGAGGGAAAACATTCGCTGTCGTCCTCGAAGAAGCGTGCCTGCGCACCCGGCTCGGCGACGCTGGAGTGCTTGCTGGGCAGCTTGAGCACCTGATGTCGATGATGAGCCTGCCCAACGTGTCGCTCGGTATCGTCCCATCCGCGGCGGACCGTGACGTCATCGGGTCGGCTGGGTTCTGGGTGTTCGACGACAAGCTTGTCAAACTGGACACGCCGACCGCGACTATTGAAGTGACGCAGCCACAAGAGGTAGCGCTCTACACTCGTATGTTCGACGTGTTGCGACAGCCAGCCGTCTACGGACGCCAGGCTCGCGCCGTCATTCTGGCGATACTCGACCAGCTCCCCTAGCAACTTCCCGCAACGTTATAGAGACGGCCTGATCGACACTTCTAGTGTCCAGGCATGCCTCAGAGCACATCCGTCAATAGCACCGACTCGGCGCAGAAGCGCGTCCAGGTCTGGTTCGGCTCCGAGGTCATCTCCTCCCACACGGCCCGACCCGACGAGGCGAACCGGTATGCGGCGCTGATAGCCCGTCGGTTCGCCGGACTGACCGTCACCGTTGACGACGCGCAGGGCGACCGCGACCCTGCCTTGGCGCCTGAGCTGCTGTGGGATCAGACGGTGCGATGATCGAGGCGGACCTGCACGATTTCTTCTCCGTCAGGTGCGACGAGGGTTCACGGCTGGCCTCGACCTTGAAGGGTCGGCTGGAGCGGGCCCGGGTCCGGGAGATCGTGGCGCATCATCTTCCGGCGCCGCCGGCGCGGGTGGCGGATATCGGCGGCGGCACCGGAGCCCACGCCGAGTGGTTGCAAGCCCAGGGGCATCGTGTCGAGCTGATCGATCCCGTCCGGCAACACGTCGATGCGGCGAAGCGCGCCGGGATTCGCGCCAGGGTCGGTGACGCAAGGGAACTGCCCTGGCGGGACGATCGGTTCGACCTGGCGCTGCTGGCCGGGCCGCTGTACCACCTGACCGCGTCCGGGGATCGGAAGGTCGCCCTTTACGAGACGGCTCGCGTGGTGAAGCCGGGCGGCACAGTCTGCGTCCTCGCGTTCAATCGCCACGCCAATCTGCTCGGCGCCACCCTCGCGAACCAGCTCTTGCAACGTCGCGGTCGCACCGCTTGCTGTGCCGAAGGACGGTGGCTGCCCGTGTGGCGATGACTGCGACACGATGCACCTGCTCGACGGCCACACAACCGGCATCACCTCCGACGACGACGCGGAGAAGGTTTGGGGAGATTACGGCTGGCAGGTCGCGATCGTCACCGCATCGTTCGATGTCGTGGACCTGCCGTCCATCTACGGTGCCCGAATCCACAGGCTGAAGACCCGGTGCCCGACCACGACCGCACGGCCCGGCAGACGGTACGACCTGATGATCGATCCCGGCCCGGTCCGCTGGCACCACTACCTCCACTCGGGCACCATCGACCCAGACAAGGTGACCGCAGCCGGCGGCATTCTCCACACAGGACCCGAAGATTGGATTGTCGCGCCGCCGTCGCGAACCCCAGCCACCGGCCGGGTCGGATGGGTCGTCCCGCCGATACAGGCCAAATGGAGGCCGTACCGACGCGCCGACATCTTCGACACGCTCGAACTCACCTGACGCCATGCCGGTCTATGTCGCCCACGTGTCCGATTTCCGCTAGCACGCGGCCATGCCGTGGGGCACGATTGAGGACGTGACCACCCCGACGTCCGTTCCGGCGATCCGCGCGACGCTCCCGCCGACCACCTCGATCATCGAGGACCACGCCCGCTGCTATCGCGCCGTGCAGAGCCGCGACCGGCGGTTCGACGGCGTCTTCTACACCGCCGTGCGGACGACCGGAATCTATTGCCGCCCATCCTGTCCGGCGGTGACGCCACGCCGGCGGAACGTGGAGTTCTTCGCCACCGCGGCGGCCGCGCAACGTGCGGGCTACCGCGCGTGCCGGCGCTGCCTGCCGGACGCGACGCCCGGCTCGGCCGAATGGGACGTCCACGCCGATGTCGCGGGCAGGGCGATGCGGCTGATCAACGACGGGTACGTCGAGCGCGCCGGGGTCGAGGGCCTGGCCCGCCGTCTCGGCTACACCTCACGGCACCTGACGCGGGTGCTCACCCGCCAGCTCGGCGCCGGGCCGCTCGCCCTCGCGCGTGCGCGCCGGGCACAGGCGGCGAGGATCCTGATCGAGACCACGACCCTGCCGTTCGGAGACGTGTCGTTCGCGGCCGGGTTCGCCAGCATCCGGCAGTTCAACGAGACCGTGCGCGAGGTGTACGGCGTGACGCCCACGCAGCTGCGCAAGGGTTCGCGAGCGGGTACGACGACCGGCAGGCTCGCCCTGCGGCTCGCCCTGCGTACGCCGTTCGACGGACAGGCTCTCCTGGATTTCCTCGGCCCGCGCGCCGTACCGGGAGTCGAGGATGTCATCGACGGTGCCTACCAGCGCACCCTGCGGCTGCCACACGGACCGGGCGTCGTCACCCTGGAGCCACGAGACGACCGGGTCGATGCGACGTTGTCGGTCGAGGATCTGCGCGACGTACCGGCCGTCGTCGAGCGCTGCCGCCGGTTATGCGACCTCGACGCCGACCCGGCGGCGGTCATGGAGGTGCTCGGCTCTGATCCGCTGATGCGTCCGCTGCTGCGGCACCGGCCCGGGTTGCGGGTGCCGGGACATGCAGACGGTACGGAGCTCGCCGTACGCGCGATCCTCGGCCAGCAGATCACCGTCGCGGCGGCCCGGACCCTCGCCGGACGGCTGGTGCTCCAGCACGGCAAGCCTCTGGACAAGCCGGTGGGCAAGCTGACCCACGTGTTCCCCGACGCCTCGACCCTGGCCGCCCTCGACCCCGGCACGCTCGCGATGCCCCGGACCCGCGCCCGCGCGCTGGTCGCGCTCTGCGAGTCGATCGCGGACGGCCGGGTCGCGCTCGACCGGAGCGCGGACCGCCGCGAGGTCGAGGCCATGCTCCTCGAGGTGCCGGGAATCGGGCCGTGGACGGCCGGCTACATCGCCATGCGCGCGCTCGGTGACCCGGATGTGTTCCTGCCGACCGACATCGGCGTGCGCGACACCCTGCGGGCACGCCACATCGACCCGGCTCGCGCCGGCGAGCTCGCCTCGGCCTGGAGGCCGTGGCGGTCCTACGCCTTGATGCATCTGTGGGCGACGACGAAGGAGAGACCATGAACGTGTGGACCCTGATGGACAGCCCGGTGGGCCGGTTGCGGATCGCGGGTGACGGGCATTCCGTGACCGCGATCGACTTCGAGCCACATGGGGAGCCGGTGGGTGAGCGCGACGACAGCGACCCCGTCCTGGTCGAGGCCCGACGGCAGCTGACGGCGTACTTCGCGGGGGAGCGGGAGGAGTTCGACCTGGCGCTCGCTCCGTCCGGAACGCCGTTCCAGCTCAAGGTGTGGGAGGCGCTTCGGTCCATCCCGTACGGTCAGACAGCGTCGTACGGCGACATCGCTCGCCGGTTGGGCCTGGGCCCCCGAGGCTCACGCGCGGTGGGTACGGCGAACGGCGCCAACCCGATCCCGGTCGTCGTACCCTGCCACCGGGTCATCGGCGCCGACGGCAACCTGACCGGGTACGGCGGCGGGCTCGACCGCAAGCAGACCCTGCTCAGCCTCGAGAACCCGGGGCTGTTCTGAGCGCACCGATCGCGACGGCCGCGGAGACGCCCGCGCCGATCGCGAGCACGGCGGCGAAGCCGGTCATCGCGGCACCCAGGCCGAACCCGTCGATCGCGAGGCTGAACAGCACCGAGGGAATGCCCATACCGAAGTACCCGACGACGTAGAAGACCGCCAGCACCCCCGCGCGGGACGCCGGATCGGCGATCGCGCCGGTCTGGACCAGACCCGCCTTGAACAGCAGGCCCGAGCCCGCGCCGGCCGTACCGACGGCCGCGAGGTAGAGCCACAGCGCGGGCTGGTGGATCGCCAGCGCGGCGAGGGCCAGTCCGGCGAGGAACGCCAGCACACCCGCGACCATGATCCGCGGAAGGGACAGGCGGCCGAGCGTCAGCTGGCCGACGGCCGCGGCCGCGAACATCAGGGACGGCGCGAGCCCGGCGACGATCGGGGAGCCGATCCCGAGTGTGTCGTACAGCATGGTCGAGCCGAGCGAGGAGAAGAGCCCGAAGACCGCGAACGCGACGAACCCGAGGGCCGCGGCGGCGCCGAACGCCACCCGGCTCTCGGGCAACAGCGCGAACCGGCGCGCATGACCCTCTTCCCGGCGGGTGAGGTCGACGGTCTCGGGCGCGGACAGCACGAGCAGCAGGGCGACGGTCATGGCCGCGGCGAACAGGGCCTGAGCCGTGGTCAGCGGCGAGGGCGCCCAGGCCGCGACCGCACCGGCGACCAGCGGGCCGAGCGCCAGCCCGCCGAGGTTGGCGGCGGTGGCCACGATCCCGGGGAGCGCAGAGCCCGGCCGGTGTGGCCACGCCTCGCGGTGCAGATCATGCAGGTAGGCCACCGCGGTGGAGGCCATCAACCCGATCGCGAGGCCGTTGAGCAACCGGCCCAGCAACAGGCCGGGCAGATGCGGCCAGGCCATCAGGACGGTCGCGGCGAGAATGCCGGTCAGCAGAGCCGGTACGACGACCCGGCGGCGGCCGAGCCGGTCGGACAGATGGCCCAGGGTGAGGAAGCTGATCGCCGCGCCCACCACGAGCATGGTGAACGCGACCGTGACCGTGGTGGCGCCGACTCCGTCCCTGGCTTCGTACAGCGGCCAGAGCGGGGTCGGGGCGGCGCCGAACGCCATCAGCACGGTGAACGCGGCGGCCGCGAACCAGAAGCCGGCGGCATACTTACCGGCGCGCGGGCGCGCGCCGGTAAGTACCGCGGGCGTGGCGGTGCGATCGGGGGAGAGGACGGTCAAGCTCGATCAGCCTTCGGTTCGTGGGTGCGTCACCTTCAGGTGTACGCGGCGAAGACGATCATTCAAAACGAATGTTTTTGCTGGTCGCCATCTCTAAATGAGATAGTTTTCCCATGGAATTGCGGCATCTGGAGTACTTCGTCGCGGTCGCCGAGGAGCTGAACTTCACCCGCGCCTCCCGCCGGCTGCACGTCGTGCAGTCCGGGGTGTCGGCCGCGATCCGGTCACTGGAGCGGGATCTCGGGGCCCCGCTGTTCGACCGCAGCTCGCAGAAGGTCGAGCTGACCGGCGCCGGTGCGGCCCTGCTGCCCAGGGCGCGCGCCGTCCTCGAGGGGGCGCAGTCCGCACGGGACGCCGTACTGGAGGCGCGCGGCAGCCTGCGCGGCACGGTCAACATCGGGACGATGATCTCGGTCGACATCCTCGACCTGCCCGCGATGCTGGGCAGGTTCCGCGCGGACCATCCGGCGGTGGTGATCCGGCTGCGAGTCGCGGCGAGCGGGTCCGCCGGGCTGGTCAAGGCGCTGGGCGACGGCGATCTCGATGTGGCGTTCCTCTCGTTCTCCGGCCGGGCGCCGGCCGGGCTGCACACCCGCGCTCTGGCCGCCGTCCGGCTGGTCCTGGTCGCACCGACGGACGGCGCGCCGTCCACGGGTTCGGACACTGCGTCCCTGGAGGAGGTCGTCGAGCATCCGTTCATCGACTTCCCGCCCGGTTACGGCATCCGTGACGTGGTCGACCGGGCATTCGCCGCGGCCGGGGTCGACCGCCATGTCGGACTGGAGGTGACCGACGTACTCGCCGGTGCGGACTATGTGCGGCACGGCCTGGGGCTGGCGTTCCTTCCGGAGTTCGCCGTACCGGACGACCCCGACCTCCGGGTGCTGACCGTCGAGGGGTTCGACCTGCGCTGGAACCTGTCCGTGGCGACGTCCGCGACCCGCCGGGCGAGCCCCGCTGCGGCGGCATTTCTGGAGCTGGTCGACGACTACGTGCAACCCGTCCGCTGACCGCGCGCCTCGGATGCCGGGAAGTTTGCCCACGCTGCGCACCGCCATTCACGCGCGCCCAAGTCTGCGTGTATTCATGCCCAGGTCGGTCCAGGAAGAGGAGGCGTACGGCGAGGCGACCGGCCGGTCCTCAAGGGGTCGGCGTGATCGCTGACGAAGCGCCCTGATCTGCTTGTTATGCCGGTGATCCTTCAGGACATTTCCTCCAGCCGTTGTGGCTACCTGTCGATGGAGCTGGAGGCCCGGAGATGTCTGTTGTCGATCCCTGTCTGATCC
>WHTJ01000149.1 GCA_009377795.1 Propionibacteriales bacterium
GACCTGCATCCGGAGAACGTCCTGGCCGCTGCCCGCGAGCCCTGGCTGGTCATCGACCCGAAGCCCTATGTGGGTGATCCGGCGTACGACCCTCTGCAGCACATGCTGAACTTCCCCGACCGGCTCGGGGCGGACCCGCTCGGCTTCGTACGGCGCATGGCCGGGCTGCTCGATCTCGACCCGGACCGGCTGCGGCAATGGACGTTTGCCCGCTGCGTACAGGAGTCGGCGGACCAGCCGGAGCTCCGGGCCGCAGCCGTCCGCCTCGCGCCCAGAATGCAGTGGCGGACCGAACACGAGCGGGCCGCCGATGTTCGGAATCGAGGGCACACTGGAACGACCCGGATCCTCCGAACATCCGGTGAACCGGGCGCCGGACCTCCGCTATCTCGGCCTCGAGGCGATCCGGTCGGCGAGTTCCCACGGTCCGCGTCGGCTGGCACCCTGTATCCCATGCGTGGACGGACACAGGATGACGGCTCGACACCGCGTGACTCCCGCCACGACTACTGGGGCGTGGTCCTGGATGCGCCCGACGCCCTGGCGCTCGCCCGCTTCTATTCCGATCTGCTCGGCTGGGAGATCGCGAAGAGCGGCCCGGAGGACGCGGCCATTCTGCCGCCCGACGGGGTGGCCTATCTGGGTTTCCAGACGTCACCCGAGTACGTGCGTCCCGTCTGGCCGGCCGCCGCCGGCTCCCAGCAGATGATGCTGCATCTCGACCTGGAGGTGGAGGATCTCGACGCCGCGGTCGCGCACGCGGTCGAGCTCGGTGCCGAGATCGCGGAGTACCAACCACAGGACGACGTTCGGGTCCTGCTCGATCCGGCCGGTCACCCGTTCTGTCTCTACCTCGGGTGAGTGGCGCCGACGACCCGGCTAGCTCTGCAATCTCGGCGCGATGGGCGGGGCGAGCCGGCAGCGACCCGGTTCCGTCAGCCGAGCGCCTGTTCGAGGTCGGCCAGCAGATCCGAGACCGTCTCGATGCCCACGCTCAGCCGCACGAGGTCGACCGGGACCTCCAGCGCGGACCCGGCGACCGAGGCGTGCGTCATCCGGCCGGGATGCTCGATCAGCGACTCCACGCCGCCCAGCGACTCACCGAGCGTGAAGACCCGGGCCCGCTCGCATACCTCGACAGCGGCCTTTTCTCCATCCCGCAAGCGAAAAGACACCATGCCGCCGAAGCGGGTCATCTGTCGCTTCGCCACCTCGTGGCCTGGATGCTCCGGCAGGCCGGGGAAGATCACCTCCGACACGGCCGGATGCCCGGTGAGGAACTCCACCACCCGTTCCGCGTTGTCGCAGTGCCGGTCCATCCGTACGGCGAGCGTCTTCAACCCCCGGAGCACCAGCCAGGAGTCGAACGGCCCCGCGACGGCACCCATGGAGTTCTGGTGGAACGCGAGCCGCGCGGCGAGACTTTCCCCGTCCCCGTCGGCGTTCGCGGCCTCCGCACTCACCACCAGTGCGCCGCCGACGACGTCCGAGTGGCCACCGCAGTACTTCGTCGTCGAGTGCACGATCACGTCCGCGCCGAGTCCGATCGGCTGCTGGAGGTACGGCGACGCGAACGTGTTGTCGACGACGAGCAGCGCGCCGGCCCGACGCGCGACCTCGGCCAGCGCGGCGATGTCCGCGATGCCGAGCAGCGGGTTGGTCGGAGTCTCCACCCACACGACCTTGGTCCGGCCGGGCTGGACGGCGGCCTCGACCGAGCGCGGGTCGGTGATCGACGCCACGGAGTACGCCAGCCCCCAGCGCTCCAGGACGCGGGCGAACAGCCGGAACGTGCCGCCGTACGCGTCGTCGGGGATCACCACATGGTCTCCCGGCCCGCACACGGCCCGCAGCAATGTGTCCTCGGCGGCCATCCCGCTGGCGAAGGCGAAACCGGAGTGACCACCCTCCAGAGACGCCAGGCACTCCTCGAGCGCGGTCCGGGTCGGATTGGCCGTGCGGGAATACTCGTACCCCTCCCGAAGCCCGCCGACGCCGTCCTGCTTGTATGTGCTGGTCGCATAGATCGGCGAACCGACCGCGCCCGTGCGCGGGTCGGGCGCCTGGCCCGCGTGGATGGCCCGGGTCTCGAATCCCGCGGCTGTCATGTGGTGGGGGTTGGGCATGGACCGAGGCTAGTCGACAATGGAGGGCACGCCCCGAGTGGAGGAGAGACCGTGCTGTTCGGACGCCGCAAGACCGAGTTACCCACCCGGGAGACCGCACTCCCGGGCCGAGACGTGAGGCTGTTCCCCGTGCCCGAGTTGCATGCGGTCCTCGGCACACCGATCGAGGGCCAGGTGCCGGAGGGGATGTCCGAGGCGGTGTTCGGCCTGGGCTGCTTCTGGAGCGTCGAGAAGGCGTACTGGGGGCTGCCCGGCGTGTGGACGACGGCCGCGGGGTACGCGGGCGGGGTGACGCCGAACCCGACGTACGACGAGGTCTGCAGCGGGGGAACCGGCCACGCCGAGGTCGTGCGGATGGTGTTCGACCCCGCGAAGACCTCCTACGGCCGGCTGTTGAAGGAGTTCTGGGAGCACCACGACCCCACCCAGGGCATGCGGCAGGGCAACGACCACGGCACGCAGTACCGCTCGATCATCCTGACCGTCGACGAGGACCAGCGCCGGCAGGCCGAGGAGTCGAGGGCGATGTACCAGGAGGTGCTGTCCGAACGGGGACTCGGCATGATCACCACCGAGATCCTGCCGCTGGAGAACTTCTGGTACGCCGAGGACTACCACCAGCAGTACCTCATCCGGAACCCCGGCGGCTACTGCCCCGACCATTCGACCGGCATCGCCTGCCCGATCGACACCCGCGCGACCGGGACGACCGGAACCGCCGGAGCCTGAGGAGGAGCACCGATGGCCGTACCCGGACACCGCTCACCGTCGCCCCCACCGCCCGAGCTGCGCGACACCGAGCTGTTCGCGGTGGACGCCTACCGGAGCTCGTTCGACGCGACGGTGATCGACGTCGACCGCGAGCAGGGCCGGGTCATGCTGTCGCGTACGGCGTTCTTTCCCGGCGGAGGCGGCCAGCCCTGTGACGTCGGGACCCTCACGACCGGCGACGGCACGGTTCCGGTGACCCGGGTACGCCGGGAGGGCCCCGGGATCTGGCACTGGCTCGACACCGATGATCTCCCGGATCGCGGGATCGACGTGCACGGCGAGCTGGACTGGCCGCGCCGGCATCTCCTGATGCGCACGCACACCGCACTGCACATCCTCTGCGGCGTGATCTGGTCGGAGTTCTCCATCCCTGTCACCGGCGGCAACATGGAGCCCAGCAAGGGCAGGCTCGACTTCCCGCTGCCGTCGGCGTCCGCCGAGCTCGGCAGGCTGGTGGAACGCCGGATCAACGAGGAGATCGACAACGCGCACGAGATCCTGGTCGACTTCGTCGGCCGGGACGCCGCGGACGAGGATCCCGCGTTGATCCGCACCTCGGCCAACCTCATCCCCCGCGAGATCGACCCGCTTCGGGTGATCGACATCGTCGGGCTCGACAAGCAGGCCGACGGCGGCACGCATCTCATGAACACGTCGGACGTGGGGGTCGTGCGGGTCACCGGTACCGAGTCGAAGGGCAAGGACAACAAGCGCATCCGGATCGCCGTCGAAGACCGGCCGACGGCGTAGCGGCAAGCGGCGCGGAGCCTTCGGGTGGGGTCGTGTTACCTCACGGCGAAGGCGCGTACGGGGAAGGTGCCCATGCCGCGCGCCTTGAGCGGTACGGCGAAGAACCGGAACGACGCATCGCCCAACCGGTCGAGATTGCACAGGTGCTCGACCACGAGGACGCCGGCCGCCAGCAGGGTCGAGTGCGCCGCCCGCCAGCCGCCAGCGGCCTCCGAGGTGTCGTCGATGTTCACCGAGTCGATGCCGACCAGCGCCGCGCCGGCATTCGCCAGCAGCTCGGCGGCCGCGCCGGTCACATGCGGATGGTCGACAGATCCGTACCGTTCGGTCCCCCAGTACCGCGCCCAGCCGGTGTGCACCAGCACCGCCCGGCCGCGTAGATCCCGTCCCTCGAACACCTCCGGGCCGAGGGCCTGAGCCCGCGCGTCGATCACGACGCCGGGCAGGTCCGCGACCGACTCCAGCGGCAGGTCCGCCACGTCGAAGCCGTCGCGATACCGATGCGCGGGGGTGTCGAGGTAGGTGCCGGTGTTGCCGACCATCTCGATCCGGTCGATCCTGAACTCGCCACCCGGGGGAAAGGCACCCTGCCAGTCGTCGAAGTCGACCTGCGGGCGGATCACCGGCGTGGGAAGGACGGAGTATCCCGGGTACGTGACCAGGCCGTCGGTGATCTCGCGGCTCAGGTCGATCATCGTGGACGCCATGCCGGGAGCCTCGCATGCGCCGAGTCCCGGCGTCCACGGACCGTGGACGCCGGGCAGCCGCTCGCCCGGATGAAGAGCTCACCCATCGTCCGCAGGTAGTCGGTCAGCTCGGGAGGCTCGAGCACCTCGAACTCCGCACCCACGGAGCCGAGGACCAGTGCCGGCCAGTGCAGCGTGTCGACGTTCATCTCCAGCCGGCAGGATCCCACGTCGACCGGCTCCACGGTCCCCCAGCCGCGGACCACGTTCTCGACGTCGGCGGCGGCGGTGTGAACCCGCACGGCCACGTGGTAGCGGGTCGGCACCGAGGCGAGGCTGTCCCGTACGTACGCCGCGGCGTCCTCTGCGGGGAGCTCGCGCGGCCGGAAACGCGCACCGCCCGGCCAGAACCGGTGGGTCTGCAGCAGCGACAACAGCCGGAGCATCCGCGCACTCGTGCTCGCCATGAGTCCAGGCTCGCTCCGATTCAGGTCAGGAAGTGGCCAGAACCAACCCTATCCGCGGGCCGGACCCTTCGAGCGGAGCTCGGCGAGGACGACCGGATCGATCTTGCCGGGGACCAGACGCTCCTCGTAGTTCTCGACACCGGCCCAGTCGGCGAGTACGCCGTCGAGGTCCTCCCCCGCGTGACCGAGCGCGGCGAGCCGCTCGCGTACCTCGACGGCCAGCTCACCGTCGAGCACGAGCAGGCTGGCCGGGTCGGGCTTGCCGAAGTAGAGGTCGTGCAGGTCGAGCAGCCGGGCCAGCTCGTACACCGGCCGGGGGTGGTCGTCGACTCGAAGATCGACGAGCACATCGCTGCCGCCGTCGTACCCACCGTCGGGCGTCACCACGAGGAGCGCGGCACTCTGCCTGCCTCGCCGGTCCCCACCCGCGGCGTCGCCGGCGGTCAGCGCCGCCAGCAGCCGTCGGGCCAGCGGCTCCGACCGGCCGGACCGGTTCCACGCGCGCACCATCGCGTCGACCACCTCCGGACCGACCAGGATGTTGCCCTGGACGGCGATCCCGTCGTCGGTGACTCCACCCGCCCAGGTGTGGCACTCGGCGCCGGTGAAGGTCGCCGCCCGGCCCGCGGAGTCGACCACCCCGGCCTGCCGCGAATCGCGCCTCTCGTCCGCGGCCGTGAGGGCCGCAATGGTCTCCTCGGCGGTGCGGCCGGCGCGAAGCATCGTCAGGCCGTCCGGGCGGTAGGCGAGATTGGCGAACGCCTGGGTGGCGATCGCGCCAACGCCTGCCTCGGCGGCTGGAACCGCCGCGCCGACCGCGAGGAACTTCGACGCGACCGCCACGCCCAGAGCCTGACCGTCCGCACTGCGCGCGACGATCGAGAACGTCATGTGGCGACGCTACCGACCTGCGTCGTCTCCTTGCCTCATTGGTCTTCCCAGTGCAGGCCGACGTCACGGACGACCGGCTCCGAGTAGTCGTACGACGCCTTCGCTATCTCGTTGGCCTCCGCGGTACTCCGAAGCTCCAGGGATATGCCCGGAACCGTCATCCGGAGCCGGTCGTACTGCTCGGTCTCGAAGGCCGCCTCGAACAGCGCGGTCATCCAGCGGTCGTGCAGGTCCGGCACCTGCGCGGGCAGCATGAACCCGAGTACGGTCGCCCACGGCGCGTCGTCGGCCAGGCCGTACTCGCCGAAGTCCTTCGCCGACGCCACACCCGGGTCGTCCGACCACGGCTCGGGAACCTCCTGGCTGGTGAACAGGATGGGCGTCACGCGCTCGTCGGCCATCACCACGTCCTCCGCGGCGACCATCGTGATGTCGCCCTCGCCGGCGACGACCGCCGCGGTCGCCGCCGCCCGGTCCTCGGCCGGAACCTTCTTCACCTCGATGCCCAGCTCGTTCAGCAGCCACTCCATCGCGATGTCATGGCCGGAGCCGACGCCGTTCGAGATGTAGCGCAGCTCTCCGGGATTCTGCTCGGCGTACTTCACGAACTCGTCGAAGCTCGCTCCCCACGGCGCGTCCGCCCGCTGCGCCACAACGAACGGGTGTACCTCGGTGGCGATCAGGAAATTGATGTCCTGGAGCGTGCTGTCGATGTCGTTGGTGATCGGTTCGATGTGGAAGTCCGTCGCGGTGCCGACGATGTCGGTGATGACGGGGTAGTACCCCTCCATCCCGTCGGGCCTGGTCTCGGTGTCGGCCAGCGCGTAGACCGTGCCGCCCTGAACGGCCGGCTCGTCGGAGATGGCGATGTCCACCGGGCTGATGTCGGACAAGACCTTGTCCAGCGTGCGGGCGTAGAGCCCGTCCCGGGATCCGGCGACGTCGACGTTGACGAGCGTGATCTCGTGCTCGGGAAAGCCGTCCGGCAGCGGCTGAAGCTCGCCGTCGACGAACTCCGGCTCCCAGTCGGTGGCGTCCTCGGCCTGAGCGGTCCCGTCGCCCCCCTCCTGCTCGACGCAGGCCGCGCCGAGCAGCCCCATCGCGGCCAGCAACCCGACCATGGCGCTCCGGCTCCTGCGATGGACCCGCACCGCGCTGGCCTCCTGTGATCGACCGATTCTCATCACTGAGTTCCCGTCTCGGTGGCTCGGTCCGGCGCCTCCCAAACCAGACTCACGGATAATACGTCATGCAGGTTACATCCTGCACCATCGCTCGCCAAGAGGTTGACTTTTTTCCGGCAGACCCGGAAGTCGTGGTGGGTGATCTGTGGCTGGCCAGCG
>WHTJ01000044.1 GCA_009377795.1 Propionibacteriales bacterium
GGCGACCCTGGCGCAGTGGCTCGCCGTACAACGCACCGTCACGAATGCCCGCCGTGGCCCGGGCGTCCATCTGCTCGAGGAAGGCGTCGTCCAGACGCTGTGGACGCTAGGGCTGCGGGCTCGCCCGGAAGCCGTACCCGCCCTGCTGGATCGGCTCCCGGCTCACACGGACGCCGACCTGCTGGTCGTGGTCGAGTCGCCGCTCGAGCTCGTCCTCGACCGGCTCGCCACCCGGATGTCCCGGCACAGCCGGACCCAACACCTGGCGGCCGCACAGCGGGCGGACGAGCTGCGACGCGGTCACGCCCTGCTCGACCTGCTCGCCACCTGGACCACGGTCCCGGTCGTGCGGGTGGCCAACGACGAGCAGACGCCGCTGTCAGAGGTGGCCGGACGGCTCGCCGACCTGGCGTGCCACCCGCCTCCGGCCCGACCTCGGCGCGATGGGTGTGGGCTCGGCCAGTCGCCGTAACCGACGAGTTTGCTGTCGTGGCCGACGTACGGCGACCGCTTCGTCGGTTTCGATGACCACACCGGTCGAGGCGACAACTCGAAGTCGGCCAGATGTGCAATCTCGGCGCGACTTCTCCACAACTCTCTCGCCGAGATTGCAGTTGTGGTCGTTTCTTCGCGTCGAGATTGCAGAAGTGCCCGGTCAGTGGTGCAATCGCTGCTGAGGCGTGCGTCAGAGCAGTCGAACCGTCACCTGGACGTGCGTCGACTCGGCGCCCAGGTAGCTGCCGTTCTCCACGTGGACCGCCCAGAAGGTGGAGGTCGTCAACGGCCTGTGCTTGAGGCTGAACGTCCCGTTGCCCTCCGTCGTCACCGTCTCCAGCACGCGCGGCGTGCCGTCCCCGGGCTGCACCCAGATCTCGACGGGCTCGCCGGCCACCGGTAAGTCCGGGGCTGCGCGCAGCGTCCCACTGAGCGTGGTTCGGTTCGTGAGCTTGATGCTGTCCGGCTTCGCCTGGAAATCGTCCAGGGTCACCGGGACCGCCGCCGCCTGCTGGACCTCGACCGCCACCTCGTCGGACACCTGCTGCGATCCGTCGTTCGCCGTGAGCCGCAGCACGTACGGCCCCGCCGCCGAGAACGTCGCCGTGGTGTCGACGGCGTTCGGATTCCCGAAGGTCACGGTGCCGGGGCCGCTGACCTTGGACCAGGTCGCCGTGGTGGCGCCGGGTGGGATCGGCAGCCCGTCGTCGGTGACGGTTCCGTCCAAGGACACGGGGTCGGGCATCTGGACGGCCTGGTCGGGTCCCGCGTTCACCACCGGTGGGGAGTTCGGCGCCAGCGGTCGTGTCCTGAACTGGAGCAGCAGGACGGGCGGCGCCAGGCCGTCCTTGGCCTCTGCCGTACGCCGGCCGGTGCCGTCGATCAGGAAGCTGACCGCGTTGCCCTGCGCCCATCCCGGCCGGTCCACGATCTCCTGAAGGATGTCCTTGAGCTCAGGGGTCTGCTGGCCGACGCCCGCCTCACCGATCAGGCTCCACGCGGGCGGGCTCCACGGCACCGTCGTCGACGCGATGCTGGACAGCCGCGCGGACACATCGCCAGTCCGGCCGCCGACATACTGTGTCGCGTTGTCCGCCGCCTCACCGCGGATGGTGAACGCCGCCGCGTCGGTGCCGACTTCGTCGACCTTGAACTGGATCTTTGCGCTGACGATCTCGCCGCCCTGCGGCACCGGCAGGCCGGTGAACCGCAGTCCGTCGAGCACGTCCTCCGGAGTCGGAGGGCCGTCGTGCCCGAGCTCGACGTCGGCACTGGTGAGGTAGACGTACCGGTCGTTGCCGCCGCCGATGTACTCCATCGCGTCGTCGGCACCGTGCGAGATCGGGATCTGCGTCGTCCGGACCCCGCCTACCGGGTAGACGTCGACGGCGACGTCGTCGAAACCGGCCAGCGCGCTGTCGTTCGCGGTCATCCGCAGGACGTACGACCCGGTGGCCGAGAACGTCGCCGTCGTGTTCGCGGCGTTCGGCGATCCGAAGATCACCGCTCCCGGACCGGACACCATCGTCCAGCTGTAGGTCAGCGTGCCGTTCGGCTCGCCGTCGTCGACGGCGGTGCCCAAGAGGTTCGCCGTCTCCGTGACGTCGATCATCTGGTCCGCGCCGGCGTTGACGGCGGGCGGCCGGTTGGTGATCGGGGCCAGGTTCACCGAGATCTCGTGCAGCACACCGTCGTTCTCTTCGGGGTGCGAGTTGTTGTCCAGGCCGCGGTCGACGAGGTAGTAGTTGCGGGCGCCGGAGCCATTGCTGGCCGGCGCGATCGTGATGCCGGCGTTCTTGACCGGGTCGGCGGCCGCGATGTCGATCGTGGTCAGCAGTGAGCCGTTGCGGTCCAGCTCGTAGATCATGTCATTGTCGTCGAGCACCACCACGGTGTCGCGTACCGCGTCGTACTCGATGCCCTCGGTGTCCTCGGCGCCGAACTTGGCGACGTCGAACTGGGTGACGATGTCGTCACCAGCGGGCGGCACCCCGTTGAACGTGCCGTTGGGGCCCGGCTGGAGCCGGAACACCTCGGCGCTCACACCGTCGACCAGCCACAGCTCGTCGTGCACCGCGTCGTACGCGACCCCCTCGGGGTCCGTGAGGCCGAACGTCGACGTCTTGAACTTGCTCGGGCTCCCTCCGGCCGCCGGGACCGTGAACAACGTCTTCTTGTCGTCGTCGGTGTAATAGGTCTGCCCGGTCGTCGGGTTGTGCGCGACGCCGGTCGGCTCGTTCGACCACGGCACGGTCGTCGTGGTGCTGACGAGAGCGCCCTGGCGGGTCGCCGTGTACACGTTGGCGCCGGCGTAGAGCGGCATCTCGTCGACCTCGCCGTCGGAGACGATCAGGCGGTCGCCGGCCGGCCGGTAAGCGATGCCCGACGGATCCGGACTCGGGGGGTTCCAGCTCGACAGGTCGCGGTCGGCCACGAGGGTTCCGCCCTCGGTGACGGCGGATGCCGGTGCGGCCATGGGTGCGGCGAGCGTCACCTCTGCGACCCGGCCGAGGATGGTCGCGTCACCCAGGTCCGCGACGTAGAGGTGCTGAGTCCGCGGCGCATCGGTCTGGTCGGCACTCGGCCCGAAGTCCATCGCCTGCAGGTTCGAGATCTGCGCATCGCTCAGGTCGTACGACTTAACGGTACGACCCGCGTCGTCCACCGCGTACAGGTTCGCGGCGTCCTCGTCGGCGGTGTACAGCAACCCGTCCTCGGGGTTGTAGGCAAGTCCGCGCAGCTCCGCGCCGTCCAGGCTCCGCAGCTCTGTACTGGTGACCGAGCCGCCGGGAGCGATGTGCACGATGCGGTCGTCGGTACCGTCCAGCACGTGCCATGTGCCGTCGGTGGAGTACGCCGCACCGGTCGCGTCCCCGAGTCCGCGGGGAGCGGCTGAGTCGCGGACCTGCGGGCTCCGGGCGGACAGCTGTTTCCCGGCGACCGCGAGCCGCCTGCCGTCCTCGACCGCGGTGAGGCGCTGCGTGAGCGGGTCGAACGCGACGGTGGCTCCGTCCGCGATGTCTCGTACGCGGGCCGAGCCGCGCCGGGTCTCACCGGGCGTGAGCTCCACGACCTTGCTGCCTCCGGCCGACGTCGATCCGGTGACGAGCAGGGCACCGCGCCCACGGGCGAACGTGACCCCGGTCGGGCGCGGCACGCCGAATTCGCTGGTGTAGATGGAACGGACCTCCCGGGCGACCCGGTCCGGACCGCCGCCCGGGCCGGCCACTGCTACCGCGCTCACGGCCGCCAATCCTGGCACCAAGGCAACCGTGAGGGCGGTCAGCGCCACGATCGGAATCGAGCGCCTCTTCACACTCGGCATCGGTTTCTCCCTTCACGCCTTTCGGCTGCCCGCGGTCTGGGCTTGGTCATGGTGGTGGAATTCCTGCTCTGTCCTCGGCCTGCCCCACGTCAGGCGAGCGAAGATCGCCCAGGCCTGCCGGAAGAGCAACGCGACGTCGTACGCCAAAGAACGACGACCGAGGTAGTCGAGGTCGAGCCGCACGCGCTCGTGCAGCAACACGGACGCGTAGTACCCGGCGGGGTCAGTGCTCTGCGCCAGCCGCTCCGCCTCGTCCATGAACCCGAGCGTGGACGGCCCGACCAGACCGGGTCGCACGCTGAGTACGCGGCGTTCCCACACCGTGTACAACGAGACGTACTCGGGAGTCTCTGGCCGTGGCCCCACGAGACTCATATCGCCCTTGAGGACGTTGAGCAGCTGCGGCAGCTCGTCGAGGTACGAGGCACGAAGCAGTCGGCCCAACGGGGTCACCCGCGGGTCTCCGCGCGGGCTGACGTCGGCCGATCTCCGGTTGGCGCCGTCCACCATGGTGCGGAACTTGTAGACCACGAACGCCCGCCCGTGGCGACCCACCCGGACCTGGCGGAACAGCGCGGGCCCCGGCGAGTCGACCCGGACGAGGAACGCGATGACGACCAGCACCGGCGAGAGGAGGAAGAGCGTCGACGCGGCGACGAGACGGTCGAACGTGGACTTCAGCATTCAGGCACCGTCCACCCCGGACAGGCCCCGCATGCCGTGCCTCGCCGACTCCCTGAGCAGCATGAACGGCTCCGCGGCCAGCAGCCCCGAAGCGACGCCGTGGCGTTGGGCGTACGCGGTGAGCGCCTCGACGGAGCGCGGATGCGGGTACGGCCGCACCTCCGAGTGGTACGTATCGGCGTACGCCTTCATCGCGGTCAGCTTGGTCTCCAGCGTTTCGCTGATGTCGACGTAGAGATTCGGCGCGAACACGCTGCCGGGAATGGGCGGCGCCCAGTCGGTCGACGACGGGACCTCGAAGGAGCAGACGCGGCTGACGCTGGAACCGGCCACCGGCCTGGTCGCGACCATGGTGGCTCGCGCCACGATTCGGTGATCCTCGTTGACGTCACCGCCGAAGTGGGTGAGCACGACGTCGGGCTGCAGCTCACGCACGCACTCCTCGATCGGCGTGATGACGTTCAGCATCCGGATCGCGTCCAGCCGCTGATCGGGCAGGCCGACGAAGACCACCTTCGTGACACCGAGCGTCTCGCACGCCCTGCGGGCGCACTCCTCCTGGAGCGCGACCCGGTCGTGCCGCGACGTGACGCCGTCGGTCAGGATGCAGACCCAGACCTCGTCACCACGGCTCGTGTGCCAAGCCATGGTCCCCCCGGCACCCAGCGTCTCGTCGTCTGGATGTGCCGCGACGGTCAGTACCCGCATTGCGGTCCCCTTCGCGAAGTCGAACTCCCCTAAGCAAACGGCGTCGCAGCCCATTCGACATCGGCAGTTCGGCGTAGACGACCTCCCGCAGACGGTGGACGCGTGCGGTGCCCTGCTCGTGGAACTCTGACTGCACGCAGCAAAAGTGGGGCGGTCTGATGACACTGCGGATCAGTGTGGTGGGTTGTGGCTACCTTGGCGCAACGCACGCGGCCTGCATGGCCGAGTTGGGCTTCGACGTGCTCGGACTGGACGTCGACCGCGAGCGGATCGATGCGCTCAGTGACGGGAACGTGCCCTTCTACGAGCCCGGGCTCGAGCCGCTGCTGCGCAAGCACGTCGAGTCCGGACGGCTGTCGTTCACGACGTCGTACGCCGAGGCGGCCGAGTTCGCCGACGTGCACTTCGTCTGCGTGTCGACGCCGCAGCGGGACGGGGACTTCGCCGCGGATCTGTCGCACGTGCACCGAGTCGTCGACGAACTGGCGCCGCTGCTCACCCGTCCGTGTGTGGTGGTGGGCAAGTCGACGGTGCCGGCGGGTACCGCCGAGGGTCTGGCGTACCGCATCGCGGAGCTGTCGCCGGTGGACGACGCCGCAGAGCTCGCCTGGAACCCGGAGTTCCTGCGCGAGGGGCACGCGGTCGAGGACACCCTGCGTCCGGATCGTCTGGTGTTCGGCGTCGCCGGCCCGAACCGGCGCGGGGAGCCAGGCCGGGCGGAGGACGTACTGCGCGAGATCTACGCGGACCCGATCGCCGCCGGAACCCCGGTGGTGGTCAGCGACTACCCGACGGCCGAGCTGGCCAAGGTCGCAGCGAATGCATTCCTGGCAACGAAGATCTCGTTCATCAATGCGATGGCCGAGCTGTGCGAGGCGACCGGCGGTGACGTGACTGTGTTGGCGGACGCCATCGGGCACGACCCGCGGATCGGCCGGCGGTTCCTCAACGCGGGGCTCGGCTTCGGCGGCGGTTGCCTACCCAAGGACATCCGGGCGTTCATGGCCCGCGCCGGCGAGCTGGGTGTCGGTGAGGCGCTCACCTTCCTGCGTGAGGTGGACGCGATCAACCAGCGACGCCGGGAGCGAGTGGTGGAGATCGCCGGTGAGCTGCTCACGCGCCCGTGGCCGGGCTCCCGGATCGCGGTGCTGGGCGCGGCGTTCAAGCCAGACTCGGACGACATCCGCGACTCCCCAGCGCTCAACGTCGCCGGCCGGTTGCACCTCCACGGCGCGCACGTCACGGTGTACGACCCGCAGGCGATGGACGGCGCCCGGCGGCTCTGGCCCACGCTCCATTACGCCGATTCCGTGCCCGATGCCTGCGCGGGCGCACACGTCGTACTGGTGCTCACCGAGTGGCAGCAGTTCCGCGAGATGGACCCGTACCTCCTCGCGGACGTCGTCGAACAGCCCGCGATCGTGGACGCCCGCAACTGCCTGAACCCAGCGAAGTGGCGTGCCGCCGGCTGGACGTACCGCGGCGTTGGTCGCTAGCACTCCCGACCCGGACATGCCGTGACCGGGTGATCGAGCGGTAACGCGGGCGCGGAATGCCGGCTGGCTATCGTGACCGCTCTGTCTGCCATCTTGTCGGCGGTATCCGTATGGTGGTGGCTATGCGTGGGGCTGGTGATCACCTCAGCGTCGGGGAGCGGGTTGCGTTTTACCGCGCGCGGCGCGGGATGACGCAGGCGGTCCTGGCGGGTCTTGTTGGTCGCTCTGAGGATTGGTTGAGCAAGATCGAGCGCGGAGAGCGTTCGCTGCGGCGGCTGGACATCGCCGTGGAGTTGGCGAGGGCGCTTCGGGTAACCGTTGGCGACCTTTTCGGGCAGCCGATTCTTGTTGAGGATGAGTCGGAGCACGCTGATGATGACGTGCCGGCTGTGCGGGATGCCTTGATGGCTCCGCGCCGTCTGTCCCGTGTGCTGTACGGGCAGCAAACGGCCTACCAGGATCTGAGCCCTGAAGCGGCGTCAGTGCTCGTGTACCGGTCGTGGGAGGACTTTCAGCGGGGACGATTGGGGCGGGTGATCACTGCTCTGCCGGGATTGATCCGCTCGGCTCAGCATCTTGAGGACTTGGGCGCGATGAGCGATGCACAGCGTCGGGGCTGGGCGGTATCGGCCCGGGTGCATCACCTGGCCGCGACCACGCTCGCCAAGGTGGGCGAGGCCGATCTGGCGTGGATCGCGGCCGAGCGGTCGATGCAGGCGGCCGATCAGGCGGACGATCCTTTGGTGTTGGCTTCCGCGGCACGGGCGGGAACCCATGCGTTGCTGGCGATCGGCAGGTACGCCGAGGCTCTGGACCTGGGCGAGACCGCCGCTCGCTGGCTGTGCTCCCAGGTGCAGGACGATGACCCGGAGGCGCTGAGCCTGGTCGGGATGTTGTATCTGCGGACCGCGGCCGCGGCCGCCCGCAAGCAGGATCGGAGTATGTGGACCGAGCTGCATTCGCGGGCCGCTGACATGGGCAATCGGCTCGGCCGGGATGCGAACTATTGGCAGACCGGATTCGGGCCGACGAATGTCACGTTGCACAGGCTCGCGGCGGCGCTCGACCTCGGCGACATCTCTTATGTGGTGGCGAACGGGCCTGGTGTTGAGGTGGGCCATATGCCGGTCGAGCGTGGGGTGTCGTATCGGACCGACCTTGCCCGCGCGTTCGCGCTCGACGCTCAAGACGAGGCCGCGCTGTCCGAGCTCCTCACTGCAGAGGAGTCTGCCCCGCAGTTGGTCAGGAACAGCGCCGAGGTGCGGGAGACGGTTCGGGCGATGTATCGCCGCTCTCCGGTCGCCGCACGCAGTAAATCGTCGCCAGTGATGGGTCTTGCTCAACGCTGCCGGGCGGTTCAGTGAGCACCGTCGCCGTAGTCGGCTGTGCGGCGGGGGGAGTGGAGCAGGTGCGCTCCCACCTTGTGCTGCCACTGCGAGCTGATGAACACGTCGTGACCGTCACCCTCACCCCCGCGGCTGCCACATGGTTGGGCCAGGCGGGCGAGCTCGACCAGCTGGAGGCGGCCACGGGCTTTCCGGTGCGTTGCACGCCTCGTCTGCCCACCGAGCAGAGTCCACACCCGCGCCCGGACTTGCTTGTGGTGGCACCAGCCACGGCGAACTCGGTCGCCAAGATCGCCCTGGGGATCTCCGACAACCAAGCACTCACTCTCGTGTGCGAGAACATCTCAACGACGCCCGTCATCGTCTTTCCACGGATCAACGCAGCACACGCTCGACACCCTGCATGGGAGGGTTACCTGGCGGCCTTGCGCGGCGTTGGAGTGCATCTGATCTACGGCGACGACGTGTGGCCGCTTTACGAACCACGCGACGCCCCGTCAGGGCGAGACCTGCCATGGCCGGACATCGTCCGTACGGCGAAACAACTCCTCTCCTGACCTGGCTCACATCGATCGGTGAGATACCCGGACAGTTTGTCCGGGCTGACCTGACGTTCCTGACTTTGACTGGCGGTCAATACCCACGGAGCGAAAGGCAGCAGGTCAAATGGGAGCCCAGGAATCCACAGAGCATGGTGCGGTGCCGAGCCCTCGGGACGCAGGGCACGTGCGGCTGCTCTTCGGGAGCCACGTGATCGCCGAGTATTGGGCCGACTCGGAACGCGCTGCACTCTACGCGGATGTGATCGGTCGCCGCTTCGCGGGATTGCGGGTGGAGAACGTCCCGGCCTCTGTTGACCCTGGGCAGCTGGCTCCGCTCCCCGAGGAATGGCTATGGAACCTGCCTCCTCGCTGATCCTCGCTCCTTCCGACCCGACCGGGTTCCTCCAGGAGCATGGTCACGGGCGGAGTTGGTGCCCGATCAACCGAGTGCCCGGTTACAAGTTCTGCCGCATTCAAAAGGGCCGACGATGGTGCATGATGACGAGCACAGGAGGTGCCGATGTCCCGAACGAATGCACTTGCCAAGGCGGCTCTCGCCTACGCCGAGACCGGTATGCCCGTCCTCCCGGCGTTCCCGCTGACATGGTCGGCCTCTGGCCGCCGGGGTCCAATGGGGCGTCGAGCGTGGATCTGTGGCTGCTCAGATCCCTCATGCCGCGCTCCAGGGGCCCATGTTGCGCGCGATGCGAACCCGTCCACCTGCAGGGAGGACATCCTCGCCACATGGAACGTGGCGCGGCCGCCGGGCTTGATGCTTGTGCCAGGCGGGTCAGTGGACGTGTGGGAGGTCGGCTGCGAGATCGGAGCTACCGCTATGCGGCTGCTGGAAGGCCAGCGGCTCAGTGTGTGGCCGCCGACCATGCGGCTGCCGAACGGCCGGTGGGTGATCATTACGTCCCCACTTCCGGAGGGCCACCCTCTTACCGAGGCGGACGCATCCGTCATACGCCGCCGCAACCACAGAACACCGCTGCTGGTTCCACCCTCGCGCACACCAAACGGGCGCTTACGCTGGCTGTGGTCCCCACGGTTCCCGAAAACACCGTTGCCAAATCCACACGTAATCCTGGGAGCCTTGATGATGGCATCAGGTCACCTCGGGCATCGTGGTGCGGCCGATGACAACCGCCCGGACGTCGTCGCCGGGTCGCCCGCCTGAGCGGCACGATCGTTTCCCGCCGCCATTCGTTGGCTCCTGGTGCGCCCATGCACGCGATGATCCGATCACGGGTCTGGTC
The DNA here is from genome assembly GCA_009377795.1 of Propionibacteriales bacterium. Classification (GTDB taxonomy): domain Bacteria; phylum Actinomycetota; class Actinomycetes; order Propionibacteriales; family Nocardioidaceae; genus WHTJ01. The sequence continues at coordinate 9,856 of WHTJ01000044.1, forward strand.
GCGTGGCCCGGTTTCTTCGCGCAACTGCCACGCCTGATGGAGGAAGCCCTGCGGTACGGTCAGTGTGTCGGACTGGCCATCGGTGACGTCGACGACTTGAAGAGTTACGTCGAAGACATGAAGGCTCGCGATGCCCAGTCCTTCGGGCATCTTGCTGGCAACGCGTTCATGGGCCGGCTGGGAACGATCGCGAGGAACTGGCTGCACGCCGACAGCGTCCACGAAGGCTGCCTGGCGACCTTCGGCGGCGACGAGGTGGTGCTGGCGTCAGTGACCAAAGGCGGGGCAGCTTTCCTCCCCCAGGTCCATCGGCTTCGTGATGCGCTGCGCAGCGCCCTGCCACGTACCGTTGCATTTGCCGCCACCGTCATAGAGCCGCAGACGATCCCCGGTGAGATCACGGGCGACCACTGGTGGCGGGAATTCTGTGTCCACGAGATCGGAAGGGTCGAGCGCGCGCTTTTCGAGAACAAGGAAGCTCGCCGCCGCGGACATCAGGAAGACAGCATCGTGGCCGTCTGACCAGGAAGCAGAGCCATGTCCGAGATCGCCGCGAAACATTGAGAGAGCACGGCTCCTTCGCCGGCGTAGCGGGCAATCAGACGGCCAGAGCCAGCCCTTGACCTGGACCGGGGCCTCCTGTCCAGGCACAAGCTCGACGAGGTCTTGGCCGACGTCAGGAGCTGGTGAGGATGACGAGTTGCTGGGTCGCTCGGGTCATCGCGACATAGCGGTCGACCGCTCCTTCGATGCCGCTGCCGAACGCCTCGGGATCGATGAGGACGACCAGGTCGAACTCGAGCCCCTTCGACAACTCCGAGGGCAGCGATCGGACGCGAGACGTCGCCCGGAACGTGGGATCGCCGATGACGCAGGCGATGCCGTCGACATGCTCGGTGAGCCAGGCGTCGAGGATCGAGTCCAGCTCCGATGTGGATCCGTGTACGACGGGGACGTCGCTGCTGCGGATGGAGGTCGGCACGTTGGCGTCCGGGAGCACGGCCCGGATGACCGGCTCGGCCTCGGCCATCACCTCCTCCGGCGTCCGGTAGTTGATGCTCAGGGAGGACATGGTGATCCGGTCGAGCCCGATCCGCTCGAGCCGTTCCTGCCATGCCTCCGTGAACCCGTGCCGGGCCTGGGCACGGTCCCCGACGATGGTGAGGCTCCGGGACGGGCAACGGCGCAGCAACATCTGCCACTCTGCGTCGGTCAGTTCTTGAGCCTCGTCCACCATGACGTGTGCGAAGGGGCCGGCGAGCAGGTCCGGGTCGACGCTGGGCAGTGCGGTCTCGTCGACCAGGGCACCGCGCAGGTCCTGGCCGCGCAGCATCTGCATCACACCCATGTCGGAGTCGTCGGTCTCGATGAGGTGGTCGACGACGTCGGCCATGCGTGCGCGCTCGGCGGCCTCGGCGGCCTCCTGGCGGTGCCTGCGTCGCGATGCCTCCGGGTCGCCGAGTCGCTGGTGTGCCGCGTCCAGGAGCGGCAGGTCGGACACTGTCCAGGCCTGGGGGTCCTCGCGCTGAAGTAGGCGCACCTCATCGGGGTTCAGCCAGGGGGCGCACATGCGTAGGTAGGCGGGCACTTCCCACAGGTCGCCGACGACGTCGGTCGCCTCTAGCAGCGGCCACGCCCGGCCGAAGGCCTGGGTGAGCTCCCGGTTCTGGGTGAGTGCGCGGCGAAGCGGGGCGTCCGGGTCCTGACCCCCCAGCCCATAGGCATCGAACTCGTCATCGTCGGTCTCCGGCCCGCCGCCGGCGTCCTGCATCTTGTCCGTGAGGATCGCGAGCAGGGACTCCCAGACCTGGTCGCGCGCCTCGTTGTGCGGCGTGCCGGGACTCGCGGCCTCGAACGCCTCGGCCCAGTCGGCCGTGCTGAGCCAGACGTCGCCCCAGGGGGTCTCGACCTCCATCCCCTCCTTCGGCGGATTCTCGTAGAGCCGGACGGCCGGTTCGACCGCCGCCACCATGCGCGCGTCCGCCTTCAGGCGGGCCACCTTCGGGTCGGGCTCGTCCGCCACAGCGACCCCCTCGGGGACCAGGTCGCGCAGCGTGCAGGTCTGCACGCCCTCCTCACCCAGGCTGGGGAGTACGTCGGCCACATAGGCCAGGTAGGGCCGGTGCGGACCGACGAACAGTACGCCGCCCCGGCGGTCGCCGAGGCGCGGGTCGGAGTAGAGCAGGTAGGCGGCGCGGTGCAGAGCCACCACGGTCTTCCCCGTACCCGGACCGCCGTCGACGACCAGAGCCCCCCGGGATCCCGCGCGGATGATGGCGTCCTGGTCGGCCTGGATGGTGCCGAGCACGTCACGCATCTTCTCCGACCGGCTGCCGCCCAGGCTGGCGATGAAGGCGGACTGATCGTCCAGGGCCGCGTGTCCTTCGAGTCCGTCCGGCGTGAACACCTCTTCCCAGTAGTCGGTGATCCGACCGCGGGTCCAGCGATACCTCCGGCGACTTGCCAGTCCCATCGGGTCTCCGTGGGTCGCTCCGAAGAACGGCTCAGCCGCAGGAGAGCGCCAGTCGACCAGGAGCCGACGACCCTCACTGTCGGTCAGGCCGAGCCGTCCGATGTACACGGGCTCGGAGTCGTCTGCGCTGACGATGCGGCCGAGGCACAGGTCCAGGCTGAAACGACGCAGGGTGCGCAGGCGTGCGGTCAGCCGGTGGATCTCCATGTCCCGGTCCATGGCCTCCTGGCCTGTGCCGTCGGCCGTCTTGAGTTCCGCGTCGAGACGGTCGGACAGCTCTGCGATCGACTGCTCGAGACTCTCCGCGATGGCCACGAAGTGCTGCTCGTCGTCCGCGATCAGCGCCGGGTCGGCCTTGGGTGTGAGGTGGTCGGGAAGGTCAAACGCGCTGGTAGTCCGGCGGTTCACGTCATCAGCTCCGATCGAGCAGCAGCTTCGCGGCTACCGTCGCCCCGTCGGTGCGGATCGTGCCGGCCACGGCGGTCGCTCCGGCGCGGGTCTCGGAGGTCAGGGCCGTCTTGAGCGCGGCTGACAAGGACTCGGTGGTCGGAGTCGGACCGTCGTGTGCCGCGCCGATGCCCAGGTCGGCCACCCGGCCGGCCCAGTACGGCTGGTCCGTCCACTGGGGTACCACCACCTGGGGCGCGCCGGCCCGTGCGGCCGTCGTCGTCGTGCCCGCGCCGCCGTGGTGCACGACGGCGGCCACCCGACCGAACAGTGCCTGCTGGTTGACCTCGCCGACGACCAAGCAGTCGTCGCGGTCGTCGATCAAGGCCAGGTCGGCCCAGCCGCGGGCGACGAGTGCGCGGCGGCCCTGAGCGCGGATCGCCTCGATGGCCACAATGGCGATGTCCTTCGGGGCGCGCATGCTGCCGAAGCCGACGTACACCGGTGGTGTGCCGGCGTCCAGGAACGTCTCCAGCTCGGCCGGGAGTGGGCGTTCGTCCGGCAGAATCCAGGCGCCGGTTTGCACGACGTCCAGATCCGCCGGCTCCTGCCAGGGGGCCAGGGTCGGGTCCGACGCCAGCCACGGGTGGTCGGTGAAGATGAAGTTGCGGACGTTGTCCACCGGTGGCAGGCCGATCGACGCCCGGTTGGTGTTGAGCGCCGGGCCGTACAGCGCGTTGTAATTCTGGACGTCCAGGTCATCCAGCACCCGGCGGTCGGTCACGTCCGGTGGGATCGGCCGGCCCGGCAGCGGGAACGGCGGGTGGTGCGGCGACGGCAGGAAGATCGGGCAGTAGCTCACGTGCACGGAGCGGATGCTCAGCTTCTCCGCCACCGAACGCGCGCTGGCGGCGGCCGGCATCAGGCCGCTCGCGACCAGCGCATCACATCCCTCGGCTGCCGCGGCGAGCTTGTCGAACTGCGTGGCGACCAACTCGGCCACACGCCGGGGCACGTCTGCCACCGACGGCGGCGTCGCCCCGTGCACCAGCGGGCGCACCGGCGGGCCGACCGGCACCAGCGGCACTCCGACCTCGGCCAGCCGCTCCGCGCAGTCCGGCGGCGCGCACACCCGCACCTCCGCGCCGAGCTCCCGCAACCGCACCGCGAGTGCCACCAGTGGTTCGACGCCCCCGCGCGAGTCATACGTCGACAACAACACACGCACTTCGCGACCCCCATGCTTGTAAGACCTGGCCTTGGCCGGGCAATTCTGCGGCACGACCCGGGTCTTGCCACAAGCCCCCCGGTGCGCTATACATTGAAAGTGGCAAGGAGTAGGTATTCTCCTTGCCTTTCTTTATGTCCGCCGTGGACGGTAAACCTCCTCGCGAAGCGGCGGCCGCGCCGCGTACGGCCATGCCGTCGGCCCAGGAGGATCTCCCATGGTCCTACGGATGCAGCCGCGGAACGAGAAGTTCTTCACCCTATTCAGCATGGCCAGCTGGGTCGCGCGCATTGCGGATGCGTGCGCTCATACGTGCCTCGTCATTGCCTGCCTCGGCCACGCGTCGAGGCCCGCCTCGGCCTCCTCCCGTCGTGTGGCAGCGAGGCCAGGCGTCAGGCCGTCGTCAGGCAGAGCGCGCCAGCCCAGCGACTCGTAGAATGGGCCATTGGAATGGCACGTCACGGAACGCCGGAGGTCAGGCTGGCGACCTGCGTCTCTACGCGTCCCGCAGAAGCCTCCGGTGGGAGTCCCGCTCGGGCGGATCGGACTGCACCGTAGGAGCGGCCGTGCGAGTACATGAGGATCCGTATTGGTGCATGGCTATGCGACCTGTGGTCCACGCTAAATTCGGCAGATCCGTGCACTGCCGTGCGGCTCTAGGCGTCAAGCATCGGCTGGCACAGAGCCGTCAAGCATCAGCTGAGTCAAGGCACCTCAGCAAGGCCGGCGGCCGAGCGGGATGGGTCGCGGTCAAGAGCTAGGAACGCACCAGCTCGAGGGATCTCCGGTCCGGACGAGTGGCGCCCACCTCGACGGCAGCGCCGTTCGCGACCGCCACGCGCCACCGGCCACATGCGCAGTGCTGGTAGTGCAGCAGCCCTTCCAGGGTGCGGTGCGTCGATCGGGTCTGCCAGGAATGACGGTGGTTCTGGTGGGCCATACGCCCAGCATGATGTAATGTCCTTATGCAACTCAACCCTTACGGTGTCGACGCCGTCCTGCTAGCGGTCGCTCTGGTCAGGTCACCGCCGACGACCCCAGAGGACCTGGAGGCGGTCTGCAGGTCGGCGGACGTCGTCGTCGACCGGCGTGCGACCAAGACGGACGTTCGGGAGGTACGCCGGCTCATGGACCGCTGGCTCGAGGTCGTCGACGCGACGACTGACCCCGAGCGGGCCGACCGGCTCAACGCATTGCTCGGCGAGTACGCGGCGTACCCCCGACTCACCGATCACACCAGCGCGTGGCACCTGCACTACCGGGACGACCGGATACCGCTCTCCCGGGTGGTCGCCGCTCTGGTGGCGGTGGGTACGGCGCTGCATCTCGCCGGGCGCGGTATGCACAGGCTCGGAAGGTGCGCGGCGAGCGAATGCACCGGCGTGGTGGTCGACGTCTCGCGAAACGGCCGGCAACGGTACTGCTCGCACGCCTGCGCCAACCGGGACGCCGTACGCCGGCACCGCGCCCGGACACGCGTCGGCCCCTGACGCCGGAGGAGGCCGGCGGCCGCGCCGCGACTACGGAGTTTTCCGGATTCCGCCGCGCCCGAACGGCGTACAGACTGTGCTCCGGAGCCGACCGGGGAGGACATCGGGGCGGTGGCGGCGTGACCACCCTCGCATTTCTTTCGCTGTTCTCCCGGGCATCATCGAGATGCGCAGGCCGCTGAGCCAGGAGAACTTACATGACCGAACTGATCGACACGCTTGAGGCCGACCGCGCCCTCAAGGCCAAGCACCGCGCGATGTGGGCCCTCGGCGACTATCCCACCGTGGCCGCCGAGGTCGTCCCGACGCTGGGTCCGGCTCTGGTCGATGCCTGCGGCGTCCGACGCGGCGACCACGTACTGGACGTCGCAGCCGGGTCCGGCAACGCGGCGATCCCGGCGGCCATGGCCGGCGCGAGTGTCGTCGCCAGTGACCTCACACCGGAGCTGTTCGAGTCCGGGAGGCGGTACGCCGCCAAACGAGGTGTCGAGGTGGAGTGGAGGGAGGCCGACGCCGAGGCGATGCCGTTCTCCGACGGCGAGTTCGACGTCGTCGTGTCCTGCCTCGGCGCCATGTTCGCCCCGCACCATCAGGCGAGCGCCGACGAGCTGGTACGGGTCTGCCGCGACGGAGGGACAATCGGGCTGCTGAGCTGGACGCCCGAGGGCTTCATCGGCCAGATGTTCGCGGTGATGAAGCCGTTCGCGCCGCCGCCCCCGCCCGGTGCCCAGCCCCCGCCGCTCTGGGGCAGCGAGGACCACGTCCGCGAGCTGTTCGGCGACCGACTGACCGACGTCGAGGCACGGCGGGAGAACCTCACGGTGGATCGGTTCGGTACACCTGAGGAGTTCCGCGACTTCTTCAAGGCTTCCTACGGCCCGACCATCGCCACGTACAAGAACATCGCGGACGACCCCGAACGGGTTGCTGCGCTGGATCGCGAGCTCGCCGATCTCGCGCGGCGACACGATCATGGCGACGGCACGACGGTCATGGACTGGGAGTACCTACTGTTCACCGCCCGCAGGAAGACATAGCCGGCTTCGTGGTCGCGCCGCGGGCTCGTCAGGGTTCTTTACGGAGATCGCCGCGGGCGGTGACCACACCCCGCTCGCTGAACGTCACGGCACCGGACTCGATATCACCCTCGCGAGCGGCCACGGTCAGACGCTGCGGTCCGATCATCGGCGCGGTCAGCCGGTACGCGAACGTCCGAGACACAAGTGAGACGTTGTGGCGGCGCAGCAGCTCCGCCATCACCAGGGCCTGCAAGGGCCCATGGACCACCAGATCCTCGTAGCCCTCGTCTCGGGCGTAGTCCCGGTCGTAGTGAATCCGATGCGCGTTGTATGTGAGCGCGGAGAAGCGAAACAGCAACGCCGAATCGACGTGCAGGTCGAGTCGCGGCTCGGGAACCGGCCCGGCGACCGTGGGAGCATCGGCGATCGAACCTGGTCCTCGGTAGACGAGATCCTGGTCGTCGACAACGGCCAGTTCGTCGTCCTGAGTGATCTCATGGCGCACGGTAACGAAGGTCAGCGGACCACTGCGGCCGACCCTCTCCTTCCGCTCGAGCACCCGGGTCGTGCGGACCGCGGGCTCTCCCAGCCTGAGTAGCCGGTGCGTGCGGAGGCGACCACCGGCGAACATCCGGCGGCGACCGGGTCCGGGCGGAGCGGGGATGCCGAAGGTCGGGTGGCCGTCGTCCCCCAGGTCCTGCTGCGGTCGGCGGTCCAGGAGATACACCCAGTGCCACAGCGGCGGCAGCGTCCCCGCATCCGGGAGCTCGATATCGAGTACGCCGGCGAGTCCCTCGGCGGGTTCGGGTGCGAGTACCTCGCGACGCATGACCTCGTCCGGGTTCATCGTGCTCGCCGCCATGTCAGGATGCCACCGTCCCGCGCCGGATCAATTGCCGTGCGATCACGTTGCGCTGGATCTCGTTCGTACCCTCGCCCACGATCATGAGCGGGGCGTCGCGGAAGTACCGCTCCACGTCGAACTCCGTGGAGTAGCCGTATCCCCCGTGGATGCGGACTGCGTCGAGCGCGATCTCCATCGCCGACTCTGATGCGAACAGCTTGGCCATCCCGGCCTCCAGATCTGCCCGCTCGCCACTGTCGAGGCGGCGCGCGGCATACAGCGTGAGCTGGCGTGCCGCGGTCAGCTTGGTCGCCATGTCCGCGAGGTAGTTGCCGATCGACTGGTGGCGCCAGATCGGAACTCCGAAGCTCTTACGCTCCTGGGCGTACCGCAGGCTGTCCTCGAGCGCGGCCCGACCGACGCCGAGCGCACGCGCGGCCACCTGGATCCGGCCGACCTCGAGCCCACGCATCATCTGCGAGAAACCCTTGCCCTCCTCCTTACCGAGCAGCGCACTCGCAGGAACCCTCATCTGGTCGAAGAACAGCTCACAGCTCTCTACTCCCTTGTACCCGAGCTTCGACAGGTCACGGGACACGGTGAACCCGGGCCCCTGCTCGACCAGCAGGACGCTGATGCCGGCGTGCGGCGGACTGGCGTTCGGGTCGGTCTTGCACAGGAGAGCCGTCAGGTCGGAGTGACGCGCGTTGGTGATCCAGGTCTTGGAGCCGTTCACCACATAGCTGTCGTCCTCGCGTTGTGCTGTCGTGCGCATTGCCTGCAGGTCCGAGCCACCACCGGGCTCGGTCAGCGCCATCGTGGCCCGCAGCTCCCCTGTGGCCATGCGTGGAAGATAGGCGTCCTTTTGTGCCTCGGTGCCGTGGTCCTGGATGAGCTTGGCGACCACGGTATGCCCACCCATCGCGCCCGCAAGGCTCATCCATCCGCGGGCGAGCTCCTCGGTCACGAGCGCGTAGCAGGCAGCGCTGACCCTCGCGTAGCCCCAGGGTTCGGGGATCATGAGCCCGAAGATGCCCATGTCCTTCATCGTCTCGATCAGGGCCTCGGGGTAGGTGTTGCTGTGCTCCAGATCTTGCACCACTGGCTTGACCGAGCCGTCCACGAAGTCACGGACAGTCTCGACGATTGCCTGCTCCTCGTCCGGCAGGTGTTCCATGCTGTTCCTCACTCGCTCGTGGCGATTTCATCCGCACCGAACTCGGCGAGCAGTGCGGCAGTGTGCTCGCCGAGCGCCGGAATCGGCCCCATCGCCGGCGGGTCCCCGTCCAACGTCACCGGAGGCAGCAGTGCACGCAGCGGTCCGGCCGGGGAGTCGACCTCCGTCCATCGGTTGCGGGCGGCCAACTGCGGGTGCTCGACCACACCCTCCAGATCGCGCAACCGGGCGTTGGCGATCCCGGAGCGGTCGAGCCGCGCCTCGACCTCGTCGGGCTGCAGGTGTCGGAGGGCCGACTCGATCTCCTCGACCAACTCACCGTGGTGGGCGACCCGTCGGCTGTTGCTCGCGAACCGTGAGTCCTCGGCCAGCTGCGGTCGCTGCAAGACCTGGCGACAGAACTCCCCCCACTCCCGCTCGTTCTGGATGCCGAGAAACACCCGTCCGCCGGCGCACCGGAAGGGCCCGTACGGCGCGATGGCGGCGTGCGACGCACCGGTACGCGGCGGCGGGGAGCCGCCGTACGTCCCGTAGTACATCGGGAAGCCCATCCACTCGGCGAGCGCCTCGAGCATCGAAACCTCGACGGTGGCGCCCTCCTGGGTGTGCTGCCGCCGCAGCAGGGCCGCCAGGATCCCGGAGTAGGCGTACATGCCAGCGGCGATGTCCGCGATCGACACCCCCACCTTGACCGGCTCGTCCGGCGTTCCGGTGATCGACATCAGGCCGGCTTCGCACTGCACCAACAGGTCGTACGCCTTCTTCGCCGTATACGGCCCACCCTCGCCGTAACCCGAAATGGAACAGTGCACGAGCAGCGGGTGCTCCCCGCGGAGCTGGCCCGCGCCAAGGCCAAGACGCTCAGCTGCGCCCGGAGCGAGGTTCTGCACGAACACGTCGGCCCCTGCCACCAGCCGGTGAAGCACATCCTTGTCCCGCTGCACCTTGAGGTCGAGGGTGATCGACTCCTTGGAGCGGTTGATCCATACGAAGTGGCTCGCGAGCCCCTTCACCGTCTCGTCGTAACCCCGGGCGAAGTCGCCGGTGTCCGGCCGTTCCACCTTGATCACGCGGGCACCGAGGTCGGCCAGCTGTCGGGTGGCGAACGGCGCGGCCACCGCCTGCTCGACCGACACGACCGTGATGCCTTGCAGTGGGAGCATCAGCCTCTCCTGGTGGAACTATAGTGTCTAGAAAATAGTCTACAGTGCCACCCTGTGAGCGTACAGCCCGAGAACGGGGCCACGAAACTGACTCCGGTCACGCGCCCCGGTCATCCGCCGCACGACCGGGCTGAGGTGCCTTCTCTCCGGCAGGACGCCGACGACCGTCAATCGGCGGAACGGTCACCGCGTTCCTGGGCCTCCAGATGCTCCACCAGAAGCCGGCCGGCGCTTCGGATGTGCCCCGACAACGCCTCGCGGGCTGCTAGGACGTCTCCGCTGCGCAGGGCGGTCATGATCTCGCGGTGGTCGTGCAGAGTGGCCTCCGGCCAACCACCGATGGTGGCATAGAAGCGACGCGGCGCGTAGCGCAACGTGGATCGCAGCAGCCACGCGATTTTTGGCGCGTCCGCAAGAAAATACACGGCGCGATGGAACTCGAAGTTGAGCTCCTCCACCCGGTCGAGATCCTCGTCCTTCGCCGCCGCCTCAAGCCGATCCTGCAGGGACTCCAACTCGGCCAGCTGTGCGTCGGTCACGTTCTGAGCTGCGCGGGCACCGAGTTCGCCGGCCAGGAGTGCCTGCGCCTCGAACATGTCACTCACGTCCTTCGTGGACAATGCAGTGACCCGGAACCCGCGGCGCGGCTCGACCTCCAGAAACCCCTCCGCCTGCAGAAGCAGGAGCCCCTCCCGTGCCGGGGTAGCGCTGATCTCGAGCTCTTCGGCGACTGCCTCTGGCCGGATGAAGTCGCCGGTGTGCAGCTGCCCGGAGACGATCAGCTCTCGGACGTGGGTGGCCGCCTCGTCACTCAGTCGCGGACGGACCCGACGCCGTCGGGGCGCACCCGCGAGCACCCCCGGAGACTCGCCCGACGTGCTCCCTGCGGTTCTTCCGTCTGTTGAGGTCACGCGGTGAATTATGCCTCCCGAGTAGGCCGGGGCGGGTCAGCCGCCCTCGGAGGAATGTTGCTCGACCCACCGATGGATGTCGGTGTGGTCGGCATCCGCGGAAAGCTCCTGGTTCGCCTTGGACCACAGCTCCAGGGTGGCGGTTGCGTGTGCCGCCTCCACCCCAGTGGACCTGGCGAGGCCCAACGCGATCTTGGTGTCCTTGACCAGCAGGCTCATCAAGAAGCCCGAGTCGAACGTCCGCGGAAGGACGTAGCGCGGCCACTTCGTCAGCGTCGACCAGCTACGGCCGCTCGAGCCATTGATCGCGTCCATCATCACCTGCGGGTCGAGGCCGAACCGGGTGCCGATCACCAGGGCCTCGCTGCTGGCGATCAGGTGCGACGCCGAGAGCAGGTTGTTCAGGGCCTTGAGGGCGTGCCCGGCCCCGATCGGTCCGCAGTGCACAACGTTCCGGCCGATCTGCTCCAGGGCCGGTTCGCAGGCCCGGCCCAGCTCCTCTGGCCCGCCCACCATCACGGTGAGGCTCCCGTCGCGGGCGGCCGGGACGCCGCCGGATACCGGTGCGTCGATCATCCTCACGCCGCGGGACTCAGCCTCCGCGGCCAGCCGCACCGTCTCCTCCGGTTGGGAGGAACTCATGTCGATGACCACCGGGGACTCGACGTCCGTGGTCGTCTGCGCCACGGCGTCCAGCAGACCCTCGTCGAGCAGTACCTGGGCCACGATCGTGGAGTCCGGCAGCATCAGGATCACCGCCCGAGCGCCGGCAATCACCTCGGCGAGCGTCCCGGCTCGGGTGAAGCCGTCGGAGCCGTCCAGGTCGGCGCCGGCGTCGGCACGGGCGTCGTACCCACGCACCCGGTAGCCGGCGTCCAGCAGCCTCCGGGTCATCGGCGTCCCCATGTTTCCGATCCCGACGAAACCGATCGTGTCGCCCGGTCGCAGGGCCGCCATCGCGCTCACTTGGCCGCCTCCTCGTCGCTGGAGCCGTCGCCGGCCGACCCGGAGGTCGAACCGTGGAACTCGTCCTCACTGACCTCGTCCATCCACTCGGTCGAGCCGAGTGTGATGGCCACGTGCACCAACAGTGCGTCCTCGGCGGCGCCGTGCCAGTGCACCTCGCCCGGAGGGGTCCACACGGTGTCTCCGGCTCGGACCTTCACGGCTGGGTCGCCCTGGCGCGCCACCCAACCCTGTCCCGACGTCACGTGCAGAACCTGGCCGCGCTCGTGGCTGTGCCAGTGCGTACGCCCACCGGGGCCGAAGTAGACGTGGTTCATGGTGACGTCGTCCTCCGGCGGCATCAGCGGGTCACCCCAGACGGTCCCGGTGAAGGTGTCGTCCCGCAGCTCGGCCTTGCTCGCCTCGCGCCGTCCCTGGATGTGTTTCATCGTCTCGTGCTCCCTTCGTCTGCCGCGCGTCCTGGTGCCTGGGTCCCGATGGTCATGCCTGCTCCGCGTCGACGGCGGCCAGGGTTTTCTCCGCGATGCGAACCGACTCGAGGGCGGCCGGGACCCCGGCGTAGATCGCGGCCTGCAGCAGCACCTCCCGGATCTCGCTCGTGCTCAGCCCGTTCCTGACCGCTCCACGCACGTGCGCGCTGAGCTCGTGGCCACGGTTGAGCACCGTGAGCATCGCCAGGTTGAGCATGCTGCGCTCCCGCAGCTGCAGACCATCGCGAGTCCACACCTTGCCCCAGCAGTACTCGGTGACGAGCTCCTGTATCGGTCGGCCGAAGTCAGAGGCGTTCGCCAGCGATCGCTCGACGTGGTCGGCGCCGAGCACTTGCTTGCGCATGGCGAGCCCGGCCTCGTACAGGTCGGCCGGCGCGTCGGTCGGTGTCACATCCTCAGTCATGTGTCTCCTCTACTAGTGCGGTGGATGCCTACTGCTCGTGGTCCGGGGTGGCGTGCAGACGCAGCCCACCGGCGACGTCGCCGATAGCGTCCACAACCCGGTTGCTGATCTCGTCGCCGTATCCGGCATGGATCGCGAGCCCGAAGCACGCGACCGGACCGGCGGAATTGAACGTCGGAGCGCCGATGTCGGCGAGATGCTCCAGGTACAGCCGGATGTCCTTCAACATCAGCTCGGAGGTGAGGCCCCCCTCGAGGTAGTCGCCCCGGACGATGTGCGGGAACCGGTTCAGGGTGGCCCAGTTCGCGCCGCTCGAGGCGTTGATGACATCGAGGACCTGTGCGACGTCCAGCCCGGCCTTCCTGGCGGCGACCAGCACCTCACTGCTGGCGGCCAGGTTGAGGGCATTGAGGAAGTTGTTCAGCAGCTTGGTGGAGTGACCGCTGCCAGGTCCGCCCATGAGGTGGATCTGGGCGGCGAACGTGTCCAGCGCCGGACGGACTTCCTCCAGTACGGCGGGGTCGCCTCCGATCATCAGAGTGAGCCGACCGGCCTCCGCCGCGGCCGCACCACCGGACACTCCCGCGTCGAGCAGCTGCACCCCGTTCTCCGTGAGCCGGCCGTGCAGGGTGCGGGTGGAGGACGGCGCGGCGGTGCTGAGGTCGACGACGACCTGTCCGGCCCGGCCGTGCGTCAGGATCCCGCCGGCACCCAGCACCACATCCTCGACGACGGCGCTGTCGGGGAGTGACAGCAGTACGTGGTCGGCCTGGCGTACGACATCCGCGACGGATGCCGCCGGTACCGCACCGGCCGCTTCCGCGGCGCCCTCGACCGGGTCGTAACCCACCACGTCGTAGCCGGCTTGGACCAGGCGGTTGGCCATCCGACCACCCATGTTCCCCAAGCCGATGAACCCGACCGCTGCGGTGCCGCTCATCCGACTCGCACCGCAAAGGAGGGGTCGCTGTCGTCCACGGGGGTGAAGCGATCCAGTACCAGCGGGTCGTGGCCCGCGACGTACGCGGCGGCGTCATCCCGGGCGATCCTGGCCACGACGTCGTACGCCTCGTACATGCCCGGCAGGTCGGCCACGAAGAGGAACGGTCGGTCCAAGTCGACCTCGTCGTAGTAGTGCACGGCGTCGGACGCGAGCAGCACGGGTGCACCCTCGCCCTGCACGGTCACCATCAGCTGGCCCGGCGTGTGCCCACCCACCTCCAGTGCGGTGACTCCCTCGACGATCTGGTGGCTGCCGTTGATCCGGCGGACGCGACCCTCGGCGTCGAGCCGTTGCAGCAGCCAGATATCCGACCACTCCGCCGTCTGTGCGAACTGGAACCGGCGGGCGATCGGACCGGTCCAGAAGTCGAGCTCGGTACCCGAGATGACCACCTCGGCGGTGGGGAACAGGTCGAGGTTTCCGGTGTGGTCGTAGTGTCCGTGGGTCACCACGACTGTGCTCACCTCGGCCGGGTCGACACCGACTCGGCCGAGGCCCTCCGGGACCGGGCACGTCATCCGGCGGCCTCGCGGCTCACCGACCTCCGGTTTGAAGCCGGTGTCCACGACCACGACCCGGTCTCCGTTGCGCACGACCCAGAAGAAGTAGTCCATCACCAGGTCGGCATCGGGCTCGCCGTACGTGTGGAAGTTCAGGTACACCTCCGACGCCTTGGTCTCCTTCGTGGCGTAGCGGACGGCCAGCACCTCATAGTCGGACGTCATCAGTACTCTCCTCACGGTTCGGGACGGCCGGTGGCTCGCCGGCGGACGCGGCGTCGGGCGACCGGTCCTCGCCGTGTGGCAGGCGCCGCCGCAGCGCATCCCATCGCACCAGCCGCAGCAGGCCACGCGGAATCAGCAGGATGACCAGCATCAGCAGTACGCCGTACGCCAGGGACGCGATCCCAGGCAAGGAACCGAAGTGGACGTTCACCTGGGCGACCACCGGCTGGAGCACGAACTCCCCGACCACACCGCCCAAGAGGGTTCCGGCACCTCCGAGGATGCCCGCGACCACCGGGTCGAGGCTGTTGTGGATGCCGAAGGCGGTCTCGGCATCCATCAGCTTGTAAGTCGCGAGGTAGGCGACCCCGGCCATCGCCGCCATGCCCGCGCTGATCACCATCGCGGTGATCTTCAGTGCGAACGACCGCACCCCCAGTGCGGCCGCCGCCTGCTCGTCGTCCCGGATCGATCGCAGCAACAAGCCGAGCCGGGACCGCGACACCGCCCAGAGCACCGCCGAGGCGATGATCATCACGGCGGCCGCCAGGTAGTAGTAGGCGACCTGGTCCTCGAAGCGCAGCATCCAGATGTCGTTTCCCGGCTCGAAGGTGATGTTGAGCCCGTACTGACCGCCGGTGTAGTCGGCGAAGAACCGCACCAGCTCGTACAACGACACGGTGAGGAAGAACGTCATCACCGCGAAATAGTGGCCGGTGAGACGCAGCGTGGCGTACCCGATCACCACGGCGAAGAGCCCGGTCGCCGCCACGCCGATGACGATTCCGGCGAGCAGGGGCACCCCCCATCGCTGCTCGGCGATGCCGGCGGCGTACGCGCCGACGCCGAAGAACGCCAGCTGCGCCAGCGACCACTGCCCAGCGTATCCGGCGAGCAGGTTCCAGCTCTGCGCGACCGCGGACAACAGCATCGCGAAGGTCAGAACCCCCAGCCAGAACGGGTTGGACTGCAGCAGGAACCCGCCGGCGAGAACGGCCGCCAGACCGACCAGGACGACGACGTGACGTGGTCTCACAGCCGCCCCCTTCCGAGCAGGCCTCGCGGCCTCAGCACGAGCACGAGCAGGACCAGCAGGAACAGCGTCGTGTTGATCAAGGCCGAGCTCCAGTAGACGGTGACGAACGTCTGGGTGGTTGCCACGATGAAGGACGCGATCGCGGCGCCGGCGAAGTCGCCGAGGCCGCCGAGGATCACCACCGCGAACGCGATGATCGCGAACGACAGCCCGCTGTCCGGGCCGAACGTCACATAGGTCGCGATCACCCCGCCGGCCGCACCGGCGAGCGCCGCACCGACGGTGAAGGCCAGCAGGGACAGCCGCTGGTCGTTGACGCCGCACAGCCGCAGGGCCACCCGGTCGTCGGTCACCGCGCGGATCGCGACACCCACCTTGGTGTGGTTCAGCCACAGGATGGTCAGCGTGCCCAGCAGCAGTGCGAACCCGAATGCGATCAGCTGGGATACCCGGACCGGGAGGCCGAGGATGTCGATGGTTCCGTAGCCCACCTGCACGGTGCGGAAGTTCGACCCTGACATGGCCAGGATGGCGGCCACCACCACGCTGGAGAACCCGATCAGGGCGAACATCCGTACCAGCGGGCTCTCCACGGTGAACCGCAGGTAGGCGAGGTAGAGCACGGCGCCGAGCGCGCCGACCAGCACCATGTCCACCAGAATCAGCAGCCACGGGCTGAGGCCGGTGTACCTGTGCAGGTAGAACGTCGTGTAGGAGCCCATGATGATCATGGCCCCGTGCGCGAAGTTCACGATGTCGAGCACCCCGAGGATGATGTTCAGCCCGAGCGACAGGACGTAGTAGACGGCCGCGAGCAGCGTGCCGGACACCACTACCTGGAGCAGAAGGTTCATCGGTTCAGCCCTTCCCACCGGGTGCGATGCCGAGATAGGCCTCGCGCAAGGCGTCCGGACGGTCGCGGAAATCCTCGGCTGGCCCGTCGTGCATGACCGTTCCTTCGTGGAGGACGACGATCCGGTCCGCGATGCGGAGCACTCGGCCCACCTCCTGCTCGACCAGGACGATGCTCACCCCGGCGGACTGCAAGACCGGCAGCGCCTTGTAGATCTCGTCCACGATGATGGGGGCGAGGCCGAGAGACGGCTCGTCGATGAGTAGGCAGCGCGGCTTGCTCATCCACGCCCGGCCGACCGCCACCATCTGCTGCTCGCCGCCGCTGAGGACGCTGGCGGAGCGGTCCATGATCGGGCCCAAGGGCGGGAACATCTCCACCACCTGGTCGCGCCGCTCCTGACGCTCGGCCGGGGACGCGTGGTACGCGCCCAGCATCAGGTTCTCCTGGACCGACAGAGACGGGAATAGCCGGCGGCCCTCCTGCACCATGGAGATCCCCAGACGCGCCCGCTTGTCGGCGGAGAGCGCGTTGATGTCCCGGCCCTCCCAGGAGACCGTGCCCGCACGCACCGGGATCACGCCCGCCAGCGCCCGCAACAACGTGGACTTGCCGGCGCCGTTGGGGCCGACGACCCCGAGGAGGTTTCCCTCCCCGAGGTCGACCGACACGTCCTTGATGGCGACCAGGTCGCCGTACCCGGCTGTGATCGACGAGCCGGCGAGCAGCGTCAGAGTCATTCCCGCAGACCCCTACTCCTCGAACGGGATCGGGTCGGCGCTGGCGATCTTCTCCGGCGCGACGGTGACCGGCTGGCCGTCCTGCCACTGCACGATGACGGGGCTGGTGTTCTCCAGGTTCCCGGCGTCGTCGAAGGCGACGGCGTCGGGGGCCAGGATCGTCGCGGGTCCGGAGCTGATCTCGATCGTGGACAGCGCCTCCCGGACCGCCTCCGGGTCGGTGGAACCGGCCTCCTCGAGAGCCGCCGCGATGATGTAGATCGCCGCGCAGTCCTCTCCCGCCTCCTGGCCGGGGAAGTCGAACTCGGGGTTGGCCTTCGTGAAGTCCTCGGCGAACTTCTTCGCCTCCTCACCCGGCAGGTCCCAGTTCCACCCGGCGCTGGAGAACGTGCCGTTTGCGGCAGGACCGACGGTCTTCGCGTAATCGGTGGCCACGAACCCAGAGCCGGCGCCCAGCAGCGGGCCGCGATAGCCATGGTTGCGGAACGCCTTCTGCAGCAGGGCCATGTCGGACAGGGCACCCTGCACGAAGATCAGGTCGGGCTCGGAGGACAGAACCTTCAGGGCCAGGCTCTCACCCTCGGTGAGGCCGGGCGTGAAGAACTCCTTCGTTGACACGTTGACGCCCTTCGACTCCAACTGGTCGGCCGCCGCGTTGGCCGACACCGTGGCCGCCGAGGTGTTGTCGGCCACGACGGCCGCCTCGTCGATCTCGTACTGCTGCTGCTCAGCCAGCTCGAGGACGGAGTCGACCGCCATCTCACCCATCAACTCGGCAGAGGCGGGAACCTTGAAGATGTACCGATAGTTGCGGGCGGTGATCTCGCTGGCGAACGACTCGGTCACCATCGGCACCTTTGCCTGCTCCGCGACCGTGCTGGCGGCGAGCGTGTACGAGCTCGCCCAGGCGCCGATCACGGCCGACAGCTCGTTCTGCTGGATCAGGTTCTGCAGCTGGTTGGCCACCTGGGCCGGTGCGGCCGCTCCGGTGTCCTGGACCTCCAGCTCGATCGTGGCGCCGTCGAGCGCCTCGATGCCCCCGTCGTCGTTGATCTGCTTGGCACACAGCTCCGCGCCCAGCCGGGCCTGCTTGCCGTTGTCGGCGAACGGACCGGACAACGGCTCCAGCAGCCCGACGCTGACGGTGTCGGCACCCGCGCCGGCGGTACCACCACCGCAGCCGGCCAGCAGCACGCCTACGCTGGAGAACACGGCGAGTGCTAATGCACGCTTTCGGTAGATCGGTGACTTCTTCATACTCATCCGTTCCTTGGCTTCCTTGGCTGGAATCAGTTGGGTCGTGGTCGGTGGCCTCGTCGAAGCCGGTCGTTCTCGTTCAGGCAGCACCTCCGAACCCGAGATAGGCCTCCTGCACCCGGGAGTCGTGGAGGACCTCCTCGACGTCACCGTGAGCGATCACGGTCCCCTTCTCGAAGACGACCAGCTCGGTCGCCAGCTGTCGCAGGGCCCGCAGCACGTGTTCCACCAGGACCAGCCGGATGCCGCGCGCGTCCAAGCCGCGCAGGATCGTGACCATCTCGTGAATCTCGGTATCGCTGAGACCCTCGAAAACCTCGTCGAGGAGCAGCACCCGCGGCTGGATCGCCATCGCACGTGCGACCTCGAGCTTCTTGCGCGACGCCAGAGCGAGCGACCCGGCGAGCTGGCCGGCCACGGACGTCAGGCCGATCTGCTCGAGCAGCTCCTCGACCGCCTGTTCGGCCCTGGACATGCGGACCGGAGCGCTCGCCTGCACCGCCACGAGCACGTTCTCCCGGACACTCATCGCGGCGAACGGGCGTGGGATCTGGAACGTGCGGGCCACCCCACGGCGGGCCACCTTCGTGGAGGTCGCACTGCGCGTCAGCTGCTGACCCAGGACGGTTACGCGTCCGGACGTCGGCCTGCGGGCTCCCGCCACCACATTGAGGCAGGTGGATTTGCCGGCGCCATTCGGTCCGATGATTCCGGTGATGCCGGTGTGGGCGCCGAGGGCGAGGGAGACGTCGTCCAGCGCCTTGACGCCGCCGAAGGCCATGGTGACGTTCTCCAGCCGGCAGATCTCCGGTACGGCGTCCGCCACCGCGTCGCCGTTGTGCAGCTCCGCCGTCATGCCTTGCTCGCTGCCGTGATCTCGTCCAGCACCGGGACGACGTACCCGCGGAAGACCGCCGGATCCTCCGACATCGGGAAGTGGCCGCTGCCCTTCATCACCACGAGCTCGCCGCCCAGCCGTTCGGCGGCCTCCCGGCTCATCTCCGTGGTGGCCGAGTAGTCGTACTCGCCGCTGAACACCCAGAGCGAGCAGGTAGCCTTCGGCAGGTCCGCGGTGTGCTCTGGAAGGTCTCGCGAGTAGAAGTAGGTGTCGCCCTGATAGACGCCGGGCCCGCCCTGTGCGTACCCCCACAGGGTCTGGTTGCGAGGTCCGGTGGGGCTGTTCGGGGCGATCAGGCCGCCAACCCAGCTGGTGAGGAACTGGGAGTGGTCGAGCCCGATGTGGTTCGTCCAGGGCACGAACCGCGATGGGTTGCCGAGGCCGCCCTCCAGCGCACAGACGCCGCTGAACCGGTCGCCGTACCGTGCGCTCATGTACAGCCCGATCGAGCCACCCATCGAGCAACCCAGCAGGATGGGCCGCTCCAGCTCGAGGGCGTCCATCACAGCGAGGATGGTCGCGGCATAGGTCCGGGTGTCGAGCCGGTACGTCTGGGTGCTCCAGTCGTCGGGCGGGTCGGACCGGCCGTGCCATGGCATGTCGAAGGCGACGAACCGGTACCGGGAGATCAGACCCTCGTCCTCCATCAGGTGACGGAACTGCCGGGAGTCAGCCCCGGCGGTGTGCAAGCACAGCACCACCTGGCCGCTGCCGGAGCTCTCCACGAAGATGCGGCGCGTCTCGCCGTCCACGTCGACGTTGAGGTATCCCGCCTCGATCGGGCTGCGGCCGAGCGCCGGGGCCGGTGGAGCCGCGTTCCGGTCCGGCCGTGGCCCGACCGCGTCCGTACGCAGCGCTTCGACCAGCCGGTCGACCAGCCCCGCGTATCTGGCCCAGATCTCCCCGTCGCCGTGTACGCAGGCTCCGTTGAGGGTGGCGCGGACCGCCTGCGCTGTGGTGTATCCGCGTGGGGGTGGGTTCTGGCAGAAGCTCTCCCAGTCCGCACGCTTCAGGGCGAACGTGACGTCCGGCTCCGGGTCGCCGTCGTCGGTGTCGCGGATCGTCACCTGCCCATCCGTCACCACCACCGTGACGGACCGGTCGGCGACCGTGACCCGCAGCGTGCAGCTGCCGAGCGCCGGAAGGCCGGCGGTCAGATGCCGTTCGTCCAGGGCTGCGCTCAGGGGTTGTGTCATGGCCGGGCTCTCTTCCATTCAGCCGACGGTGAAGGGGTCGCGGGTGGCCCCCTCTGTCTCGATCCACACGGCCTTGGGCTGGAGGAACTCGCGCAGGCCCTCCTCGCCGTTCTCCCGGCCGTGACCGCTTTGCTTGACTCCGCCGAACGGCATCGAGGCGCCCATCGTGCGGTAGGCATTCACCCACACCGTCCCGGTGCGCAGGGCACGCACGGCGGTGAACGCGCGACGCAGATCGGTGGTCCACACTCCGGCGGCGAGGCCGTACGGCGACGCGTTGGCGATCTCGTACACGTCGCTGTCGGCCTCGAAACGCTGGCAGGCGAGCACCGGCCCGAAGATCTCCTCGCACCAGACCGGGTGACTGTCGTCGACGTCGACCATCACGGTGGGGGTGAAGAACCAGCCACCGAGCTCGTGCGGCTCGCCCCCGTGGCGGATGTCGATGCCCTGCTCTCGGGCGAGCCGGCAGTAGTGCGCCACCTTCTCGAACTGCGCCTGGCTGGCGAGTGGACCCATGTCGGTGGCCTCGTCCAGCGGGTCACCGAGCCGGATGGACGACGCCCGCTTGACCACCCGGTCGATCACCTCGTCGTACAGCGAGGAGTGGATCAGAGCGCGAGAACCGGCGATGCAGGTCTGTCCGCCGGCGGCGAAGATGCCCGCCACCAGCCCGTTGACGGCCGCCTCGACGTCGGCGTCGGCGAACACGATGTTGGCGGACTTGCCGCCGAGCTCCAGCGCGACGTCCGCCAGGTGCGAGCCCGCGCCCTGCGCGACGAGCGCCCCGACCCGATCGGACCCGGTGAAGGTCACCTTGTCCACGTCGGCGGACGACACCAACCACTCACCGACCTCCGGCCGGCTCCCGGAAACCGTGTTGAACACCCCCTCCGGCAGGCCCGCCTCGTCCAAGAGTTCGGCGAAGCGCAGGATCGAGACCGGCGCGACCTCCGAGGGCTTGGCCACGAATGTGCACCCAGCGGCGAGCGCGGGGGCCAGCTTGAAGGCGAGCAGGAAGAGCGGCGAGTTCCAGGGCAGGATGCCGGCGACGACGCCGACCGGTTCCTCGACGACGTAGCCGAAGAAGTTCGGCTTGCCGGTGTTCACCACCCGGCCGTTCTGGGTGCAGATCAGCTGGGCGTGGTAGCGGTACCAGGAGCCGAGCGCGCGGACCTGACCGGAGACCTCCCGGATCCCCTTCCCGTTGTCCTGGCTCTCGGCCCGGGCCAGCTTGTCGGCATCCCGTTCGACCAGGTCGGCTATCCGGTGAAGGACCGCCGCCCGCTCCTCCGCACTCATCCGCGGCCACGGACCCTCGTCGAATGCGCTGCGGGCGGCCGCGACCGCGTCCCGGACGTCGCCCTCGGTCGCCTCCGGGACGCTCGTCCAGGGCTTCTGGGTGTACGGGTTGACGCTCTCGAACGTGCTGGTGCCGGCGCGCCACTCGGCGCCGATGCGCAGCTTCTCGGTCATGGCTCGAACTCTCCCGGACTTAACAGTAGGAAAATGAAAAGTAGACTATGGACAACATCTGGGCAAGGTCTTCAGGCCAGCTCTTACGCCGGATCAGTCGTCCGGCCGCTCGCTCTCGAGGCGCGCCAGAGCCACGGCTGCCGCGGCCTGTACGTGGGCCTCGCAGGCGCGCCACGCGGCGTCGCCGTCTCGCGCATCGACCGCCTCGACGATCTGTCGCAGCTCGCGCAGCGTCCGGTCGTGCCGACCGGGGGCAGTCATGGACAGCGCCCGCATCATCTGGATGCGGGCGTGCAGAGTGCGGAGCGTGGAAGAGATGATCGAGTTCGCCGCACCGTCCAGCAGCACGTCGTAGAACCGATCCTTGGTGGCCAGCACGGTGCGGATGTCCGCACCGGACATTGCCTCCTCCACATCATCAACCGCCGCGCCGAGAGCCTCCCGGTCGGCGTCAGTCGCCCGCTCGGCGAACAGCTTGCCGGCGAGCGCCTCCAACACCGCACGTGCCTCGTACAGGGAACGGGCGTCCTCCAGCGAGACCTGCGCAACCACCGGGCCCCGCTGGGGCACCATCGTGATCAGCCCGTCCGCCTCGACCTGACGTAGGGCCTCGCGGATGACCGTGCGGCTGACGCCGTACCGCTCGCAGAGCTCGCGTTCGATCAGCCGGTCGCCCGGCGCCCACTCACCCGCAGCGATGTCCTCGCGAAGCAACGCACTCACCTGGTGGCGCAGGGGCGCGGCAAGTCGGGTGACCCTTTGCCCCTTGCCGACTGACATCGATCGACCTCTCTGAGCTGACCGTCTTCCAGGAATACCGTAATACCGTATTCGGGCTGACGCCGATCCGCAAGAGGGTACGTGAGGCCTGCGCGTAGCGCCCTCATGAGCGCGCGTCGGCGGTGTCGCCGGTCTGTGGGCTTGGTACCGGGTCAGCGCAGGTCCAACCGCATGAGCACGCGGGGGAACCCACCGGAGACCGAGTTTGTGTCGGCGGCCTTCGTGAAACCGGCTCTCTCGAAGAGTGCGCGGGTGCCCACGTAGGCCATTGTGAGGTCGACCTTCTTCCCCTTGTTGTCCACCGGATATCCCTCGATCGCCGGCGCACGGTGCGACCGTGCGTACGCCACAGCGCCGTCGAGTAGGGCGTGCGAGATGCCTTTGCCGCGGTGGCCGGGACGTACACGGATGCACCACACCGACCAGACGGGCAGTTGGTCGACGTGTGGGATCTTCGTGGACCGTGCGAAGGGCAGCTCCGCCCGGGGTGCGACGGCGGACCACCCGACGACCTCGTCGTCCTCGTAGCCCAGGACGCCCGGTGCCACCTTGCGGGAGCAGAGCTTCCTGACGTACTCGCCCCTTGCAGGTCCGACGAGCTCTCGGTTGGTCTTCGAGTCGACCCGATGACTGAGGCACCAGCACACCGAAGCGTCGGGATTCTTGGGACCGAGCATGATCGCGACGTCGTCGAACAGTGCTGCTGTCGCGGGTTTCACCACGATGCTCACGCAGCCACGCTAACCGGGCGTCGCGTGCCGTTGCGAGCGTCGAGCGAGAAGACGGCCGCCAAGCGCAAGAGCGTCTTCTGGGCAACCGTCGGTTCGCCCCCATCCTTCGTCGCGCACCCGACGGAGGCGGTTTGGGAACTTGCCGAGCATCGCTCCGTCTTCATCGAGGAGCATCTCGAGCACGCCGGCCACGCCATGCACACCATCTTCGTCGATGACCTGGATTGCCTGGTCGCGGATATCGCCACGCGCGGACGTTTCCGCCGTCCCCCATCTCCGCGTCGGCGGGTCTGTTCACTGGTAGAACGGCTGGTCCTTGGTGGGGTCGGCGGGGACCACGTCGATGCGCGGGTCAGCGATGAGTTGGTTCATCAGTAGCGTGTGCCCGCCGATTCCGGCCCAGTGTGGATCGACGTCTCGAGCGACGCACCAGGCGTGGTCGGCGGGCCAGGTGAACGCTGGTTCGGCCGCGTCGAGCCTGACCTGGCCCGGCAGGCCGTGAGCGGTGTCCCATGTGCCGGTGTCTGCCAAGGGCCCACGAAACAGCCAGTACGCACGATTGGGCACCACGACCTTCGGCGCGGGTGGGGTCGTGGGCGAGGCGGCGGGTTCCGGTGCCACCCCCGGCTGGGCGTCTGCCCACTGGGCGCCTCGCTTCTCGTCGTCGATGTACACGGCTGGCCACCTGCTGCGCAGGTGGGCAACATCGTCGTCGCTGGCGAGCTCGGCGTCGCCGAAGCCGTCCCAGACGCAGAAGTAGCAGCCATCGGGGGTGGTGGTGTGGGTGGCCAGCACCTCGAAGAGTGTGGGCAGCTGGTCGGTACGCCAGTCCGCGTCGACGTCGTTCTCGCTTTGGCCGGGGCGTATCGGATCGGGCAGGAACCGAAGCCTCGCGTACGCGTCGAAGCCAGCTGGGCCGAAGCCCACGAGTTGCTGCCACGGCAGGTCGCTGTGGACGATCCAGTCGGCGGCCGCCAGGTCCCGGCAGAAGGTGAGCGTCACGTTCCGGTTCTACCGCAAGCCCGGTACCTGCGCATTTGAGCGGACAGGACTCTATACCCATCTGGTCACGCGCTTCGGTCTGCCGCAATCACCAAGGCCTCTGTTTGACTGACGGCATGGAGGCAATGAGCCGGGACGAGCTTTGGGCAGCAATCCATGCTGAAGTTCTTCGTGGGTCGGGACTTCACGGTGGCGAGCCGTAGCGCCGCCAAAGGCCTCCGCCTGGAGGCGGCCGACGGTCCCTTTGAGTTCGGCTCCGGCCCGTTGGTTCGTGGCACGACGCTGGCGCTCACGATGGCGATAGCCGGCCGCGGAGAGCACTGCGACGACCTGTCCGGCGACGGAGTCGCCACCCTGAGATCTCGCTGCTCGGCTGGTTGATGCCAAGATTTACCGGCCTGCAGCAGCCAGCCCGCCTCACGAAGCCAGTCGAGGGGCAGCGCAGACCCGCGCTCACTGGCAAGACCGCGCACCATCCGCGGCAAAGGAGTGCGCTTGAGCCTCATTCACCAAACACTGACTGCCGATCAGTGGTCCGCTCTACAACGGGCGCAGCCGGATCGGTGTGGTTGATGACGATCGAGGCACGGCCGCGAGGGTTCTGCTCTGCGAGGTAGATACGGCAGGCGGCCATATAGCGCGCGTTGTATGCAGCCCGAGCCGAGTCACTGCCACCCATGGCGGCGGCGTCGCGTGCGATGCCACGAGCCATGGCAGCCTGCTCGTCGGCGTGGAGGTAGATGACGTCGTCAATAGCTCGCGGAGGCCGTCGCTGGATGAACGTGGCATCGAAGATCACGATGGCGTGCCGAGGTGCGATGGCCCACTCATCGACGACGTTGTCGGAGGCCAGGTCATGCACCCGCACGGCGTACTCCCGGGTCCCACCCGGCCCAAGGGGTCGAAGCACCATGTCGGCTAGCGACTCGAAGTCATAGGCATCCTCGTAATAGCCACGAGTCGACTCCCGTCCCTGGTACCGCCGCTCGCGGACGTGATGAAAGCCGTCGGAGTTGACGAGCACGGCCGGCCGCCCCGTCGCCGAGATCACGGCCAGTAGTTCGCGGGCGAAGGTCGACTTGCCTGCACCGCAGGCCCCGTCGATGCCCACCCGAAGGGGATGCCCAGGGTCACGAGCCACCAACCGTCGTGCCGTCTCGCCTACCACTTCTGCGCGTTGTGGCGTCACTCCCGTATTCCAGCATGCACTCGCCCATCGGCTACGACCGCGCGTTCGGCGGCAGAGGAGGACGTTTCGGGCCACGCTCACCACAGACGTTCACTGCACGGGGAACGGCGGCTGCCACCACGATGGCTCGGGCTCGACGGTCACGCTCTCGACCCATTTGACCCACCAGAAGCCGCGCCGTCCGGGCGCGACCAGCCGGACCGGGGCGCCGTGGCCGCGGGAGAGTGGCGCGCCACCGACATGCGTGGCCAGCAGCAGCGCGTCGGTGTCCTCGGGCGGGAAGCGGCGGCTGTAGCCGGTCACCGAACGCACCACGACCGAGCCAGCGTCGGGGCGTCCGACAAGTGTGCTTACCCGGACGCCGCGCCAGGTCTGCTCCGCCCACCATCCGCCGGTGCAGTCCAGGACCACAAGGCGGGTGGTGCCGGTCATCGTGAGGAGGTCGCGGTACCCCAGCCGCAGCGCCGGCTCGCCGGGTCGGCTCACCACGAGCTCGTAGGCGTCCACGTCGATGTGGGGCACGTCGTCGGTGAACCACTGCGTGACCGGCATCGCGGACGGGTCGCCGGACCCCGCCTCGTAGGACCCCGTCCCGCGCCGGCGCGCACCGGGCAGCCGGGCCACCGCGGTGGCCGACTCCACCGCGACGTACACCAGGGCCGCGACGGCGCCGCCAGCCAGCGCCCGCAACGCCGTACGCCGGGAGAGGTCGGCCATCCTGGGCCGTTGGGGTCGACGGGCCACGTGGAGTACGGCGAGCGGCACGGCCACCAGCGCGGCTCCGACATGGACGTCGAGAGCGCTGATGCCGGCCACGTCGAGCGGCCCGAGCGTGGCATGGACGACCCCGGCGAGCAGGCTGACCGCGACGACGACCGCGAACACCACCGCCCAGCCGTGCCGGCGCTCGCGCCGGAGCCCTCCGCGCACCACCACGGACTTCCACGGCGCGAGGACGACGATGCCCAAGCCGAAGATGCCGTGCAGCGCCGTCACCACCCGGGACTCCGGCGAGCCCTCGACCGCGAACGCGACCCAGCCGCTGACGAACGCTGCCACCAGCAGGACGAGGAGCGCGAGATTGGTACGCCGGCTAGGCCGGCGCGATAGGCCCACCCCACCACTATCGCGCGTGGGCGCGGCTATGCGCGCACGCGGAGCGTCAGTTCCGGACGCTTCGGTGGTCGCAACCTAGCGACGCCCGAGGACAAGCCTCCGCTCCGGCGGCGAGGGGACCAGCGGGACATAGTGCCTTTGGATCCTGCGCACTTGGCGTTGCTAGGTGCCGGTCGTCCGCCATAGCCAGCGAAGGGCGTCCGGGAGGATGGCGGCGCCGTGGTTGGGGCTGTGACCGCTGTCGCCCAGC
>WHTJ01000045.1 GCA_009377795.1 Propionibacteriales bacterium
CGACAACCTCACCAGCTCGACGCGCTGCTCGTCGGTGACCTCAAGTGCGGGTGCTGCTGCAGAAGTAGGCACACCCCAAGTATACCTTGTTATTTCGCAGACAGACCACTAGGGACCACCTGTGGGATTTACGGATCTGCTCGTCGGGTTCTCCAACGTCCTGCAACCGTCCACGTTGCTGCTGGCGTTCCTCGGTTGCCTGGCCGGAACGCTGGTGGGCATGTTGCCGGGCCTCGGTCCGGTGTCCGCGGTGGCGATCCTCTTCCCGCTGACGACGTACCTGGACCCGGCGACCGGGATCATCGTGTTGGCCGCGATCTACTACGGCGCGATGTACGGCGGCTCGACGAGCGCCATCCTGCTCAACATCCCCGGAGAGGTGTCGTCGGTCCCCGCGGCCATCGAGGGTTTCGCCCTCACGCGGAAGGGCCGGGGCGGTGCGGCGCTGGCGATGGCGGCAATCACGTCGTTCATGGCCGGCATCGTGGGGACGCTCGGCGTCGTGATCATCGGTCCGTACCTGGCCGATCTCGCCCTGGAGTTCGGGCCACCCGAACGGCTTGGCCTGGTGCTGTTCAGCCTGACCGCGATCGCCGGTCTCTCCGGTGGTTCGGTGCCCAAGGCGCTCGCCATGGGAGCCCTCGGGATGATCCTGGCGTCCATCGGCCTCGACCAGACGTCGGGCCAGCCCCGGCTCACCTTCGGCTCGCTCACGTTGCTGCAGGGGCTGGACATCGTTCCGGTGATGATGGGGCTCTTCGGCCTTGCCGAGGTCATCCGGACACTCCGCACCGGAGCGCCGACGCTGAGCAGCGGTCGTATCGGCCGGCTGATGCCCAACCGGGACGAGTTCACCCGCGGGAGCGCGGCGGGCGCTCGCGGTACGGCGCTGGGATTCTCGCTCGGCGTGCTGCCCGGGATGCTGCCCTCCGTCACGGCGTTCCTCAACTACGCCTCCGAACGTCGCCGCGCCGAGCGAAGGGGACGCACCGACTTCGGACGCGGGGCGATCGAGGGCGTCTCGGGCCCGGAGGCGACCAACAACGCCGCCGCCATGTCCGGCTTCATCCCGCTCTTCAGCCTCGGAATTCCCACCGGACCGACCATGGCGCTGATCATGGCAGCACTGCTGGTTTACGGACTGGTCCCCGGACCGGAGCTGTTCACCACGGAGTCGTCGTTCACGGCGACCGTCATCGCCAGCTTCTTCGTGGCCAACATCATCCTGTTGTTCCTCAATCTCCCCCTGGTTCCCCTGTGGGCGAGGCTGGCCCAGGTGCCGTACGGGCTCTTGGCGCCGATCATCATCTTCTGCTGCCTCACCGGTGCCTACCTCACCCGCAACAACTTCTTCGATGTCTGGGTGTGCCTGATCTTCGGCGTCGTGGGATGGGCGATGTCGACCTGGCGGCTACCGGTCGCACCACTGGTCATGGGATTCATCCTCGGGCCGATGCTGGAGATCGCGGCGCGGCAGTCCATCGCCATGTCCGGCACCTTCTTCCTCGAGCGGCCGGTGTTCATCCTGTTCGTGGTCGCAGCCATCACCTCGGTCGCCCTGTCGAGGCGGCTGCGACGTACGGACGCAGCCAGCGCGCAGGTGGACGCCTGAGAGTCTCTGCGAGGCGGACCCCCACACCTCGCGGCGTCACTGCTCGCCGAGCCCCCGCGTCGGTGCCACGGTGACGGCCCCGTCCCAGTCGCGGAACCGGTCGGGCCGAAAGTCGGCCAGCAGGGAAGACTCTTCGTGGTCAAGAAGCTCGGCCGCCACCAACCGCCCGAGCAGCGGGCCCAACGTCACACCACTGTGCGTGGCGACGACGTAGAGACCTTCGCCCTCGTCGGCGAAACCGGCAACAGTGTGCCCATCCGCCGGGAGCACCCGCTGTCCGACCCGGATGGACTCGATCGTCGCCGAACGGCCCAACGTGAGGACCTCGCCAAGTCGCTCGCTCAAGATTGTCGACTCGGTCGACCCGGGCCCGGGTGGGCTCGCGGGATCTGCCGCGGTGTCGAGGTCGAGGGCCTGCAGCACGAGGCGACCGCCGCCATCGGGACGGATGCTGATCCGTGGCGTGGTGAGGACGCGAGACATCCGCGAAAGAGAAGGCCCGGTGTATGCGAGGAACCCGACGGCCGGACCGCCGGCCTCCTCCGGATCCACAAGGGGGAGGTGTGCTCCGGCGGTGGCGACGAGGTCATGTGTCCATCGGCCCACACAGCTCACCACACGGTCGAAGCGTTCCCGCTGCCCGTCCACGACGAGATCGACACCGTGCTTGTTCGGCTCGACGCTCCTGACCCGCGCCGGATAACGCAGTTCGGCGCCCCGGTCACGCGCCTCACCGAGCAGCCTCGCCAGCAGCAGAGTGGGCAGGACGTAGCCCTCACCGACGAAGTACGCGACGCGCTCCACGCTCGGCGGCACCCGGACGTCAGGCTCCAGCAGTCGTACGTCGTTGGGATCGAGCCAGCGACACGGATAGCCGTGGTGCTCGAGCCGCTTTACCCGCCGCTCAAGCACATCTCGCTCGGTCGCGCTCTCGGCCCACACCAGGTTGCCGGTCGCGAAGTGCCATCGCTGGGAGCCCTTCGCGGCCGCCGCGAACCGCTCGTGCTCCGCGCAGCCCGCGACGTTGAGCCGGTGGTAGGAATCCGGCCGTTTCTCGTGCGAGTTGATCCATGCGAAGGACGTGCCCGAAGTCCCGGCGCCCGGGTGATCCTGTTCGAACATCGTCACGTTCGCGCCGCGAAGCACGAGCTCACGAGCGACCGACGCACCGACGACGCCTGCGCCGACAACAGCTACGCGCATGCCCATCAATATCCGACGCTCCGCCGTCCCACATCCTTACCGTGGTCCCAGGTGCCGAGGTGCTCTTCTGACGGGGATCGTGCGTCAAGCAAGTCGGCAAGCCGCGCGCTTCGCGCGTTCCGCATATGAATCTGTGCATGGTTTTCTGCCGCGGCGGCGTCGCGGGCTCGAATGGCGGACAGGACGGCGTCGTGCTCGGCGAGTATCTCCTTGGTCCTGCCCGGGCGGGCGAAGGTGGAGGTGGGCATCCGGCGCACCGCGTACTCGACTTGAGCGAGAAACCGGTCGAGGTAGACGTTGCCGGATGCTTCGCGCAGCCGTCGGTGCCATCGAAGGTTCAGATTCGCGAGTTCGGTGATGGCTCCAGCGGCGGCCGCTTGTTCCATCTCGTCCCCAATTCGTTCGAGCTCCTCAATGAGGCGTACGTCATGGCGGGCGGTCGCGAGGCGTGCTGCGAGACCCTCAAGGTTCTCCCTGACCACGTACAGCGCGATGATGTCCTCCATGGACAGGCGAGCAACGGTGGCGCCCTGATTTGTCGTCTTCCGAGCGAGTCCCTCTTCGACTAGCTGTGAGATGGCAGTGCGCACCGGTGTGCGACTCACTGACAAGATCGATGCGATGTCGTCCTCGCGCAGCCAGTCGTCCGGACGGAGCGCGCCGTCGAGGATTGCCTCTCGCAACGCCGTCGTGACCGCGGCTACCGCGCGCCCTCGACTGATCGGGTCACCGGTGTACGGGGCAAGCGCGGCGGCGAGACCGTTGTAAACGGTTTCATCGGACATATCCCGAAGCGTAGACCGGAGCGCCGGGTGGTCGCCCGCGGCATTGGGTGCGAGCTGTTTTCGGATCAGGACATGTCAGACCGTGTGGCAGACAGGCCTCCGCGAGGCCTGCGGCCTTTACAACGGGGGAAGAGTGTGTGGAAGATAGGATCCATCTTGCATCCAATACTCTTTGTGCAAGGCTATTGACTGGGGGTGGTTATGGGTCACCGTCGCTCCACGTGGGTCGCCTCGATGGCCGCCTGCGCCGTTATCGCAGTTTCCGTTCCGACACAGACGTCCGCGGGCGCAGCGCCTGGAGACGTCGGCCCACCAGAGCGCGCCGGCGGAGGCCCGACCATCGAGACGGTCTCTGCCCGGTCCGACGCCGTCAGTGGCGGCGACGTCTTGGTCCGCGTCACGGTCCCCGATCCGCCGGAGCGAGTGCAGGTACGACTGAACGACCGGGACGTCACCGACGCCTTCGCTCCCAGCAGGCAGGGATCGGGGGAGCTTCTCGGCCTGGTCTCAGGTCTCCGCATCGGCCCGAACCGCCTGACCGCGACGGTCGGCCGCGGCGGCTCCGTGGACAGCTCGACGACACTGGTCGCTCAAAACCATCCCATCACGGGACCGATGTTCTCCGGACCGCACGAGCAGCCGTTCATCTGTGAGACCGAGCGCTTCCGCCTGACCACTGGCGAACTGCTGGGCCCGGCCCGCGATGAGCACTGCTCTGTGGATACCAGGATCGACTACGTCTATCGAAGCACCGACGGCACCATCAAGCCGTTCGATCTCGGCGGACCGCGCCCTGACGACATTGCCCAGACGACGATCCCCTCTGGGCGAACTGTGCCGTTCATCGTGCGAGTCGAGACGGGGACGATCAACCGCGCCGTCTATGAAACCGCCGTGCTCCACGATCCTCGTGTCTCCGCTTCGCCCGACGTGAGGAGCCCTAGCAGTGGATGGAACGGCAGGCTGCTCTACACGTTTGGTGGAGGCTGCCCCAGCGGCTGGTACAAGCAGGGCGAGACGACGGGTGGCGTGGTTACCGGCGTAGGCGGGGACCTTGGTCTCGCCCGGGGTTACGGCGTTGCCTCGGCGACGCTCAATGTCTTCGGCAACAACTGCAACGACCTTCTGGCGGCAGAGACCATGTCGATGGTCAAGGAGCGGTTCATCGAGACGTACGGCCCTGTCGTGCACACGATCGGGATGGGTTGCTCCGGTGGGTCGTATCAGGTGCTGCAGATCGGTGACAACTACCCGGGACTACTCGACGGCATCATTCCAGGCTGCAGTTTCCCCGACATGATCGCCGCGATCGATGTGCATTCCCATGGTGCGCGGCTCCTCTACACCTACTTCACAGAGCGTTCCACGACTGAGTGGACCCGGGAACAAGAGCGCGCTGTCTCGGGCTTCGCAGATTGGAACACGCTGTTCGTGCAGGGCACGCGGCCTGACCGCATCAATCCGCAGGCGGTCTGCGACGCCGATATCCCGCCGGACCTGCTCTACAACCCGGACACCAACCCCGAGGGAGCCCGGTGCACCGTCTACGACCACACCATGAATGCCTACGGTGTCGATCCGGAGACGGGGTTCGCCCGGCGGCCGCTCGACAACGTCGGGGTTCAGTACGGGCTGAAGACACTCAACGATGGGGAGATCTCCACCGAGCAGTTTCTTGATCTCAACGAGAACATGGGCGGTGTCGACATCGACGGCAACCGCGTGCCGCAGCGCACGGTCGCCGACGAGATCGCGGTCCGCAACGCATACCAGACCGGGCGGCTCCTCAACGGCGGCGGTGGCCTTTCACGTACGCCGATCATCGAATATCGCGGATATGCGGACCGATTCCCCGGCGATCCCCATTTGTACTACCACAGCTTCTCGATCCGGGAGCGCCTGCGCGCCGCGAACGGGCACGTCGGCAACCACGTCATCCTCCTGGAGGACGGTGAGACATACGGACTCTATAGCGCGAGCAGTCCGGTCCTTCAGCAAGCGCTGAGTCAGATGGAACGTTGGCTCAACGCGGTCACTGCGGACCGTTCCCGCCAGGTCGCAGGCGGAGAAGGTCGTCCGAGCCAGGCTCCGTGACTTGGTGGACGCATGCTTCACCGACGACGGGACAAAGCTTGCCGAGGAGCTCTCGTTCGCAGGCTCCGGCCAATGCGGAGAACTCTTCCCCGCACAGTCCGCACCTCGCCTGGTCGCAGGGGCTCCGATCGCCCAGAACGCCATCAAGTGCTCACTCAAACCCGTCACTTCGGCGGACTGCAACGTCTCCTTCTCGGACGCGGAGTGGGAGCGGCTGAGGTCGATCTTCCCCGGAGGGGTGTGCGACTGGACCCGCCCGGGCGTCGGGCAACAGCCCCTCGCTGGGACGTGGATCTTCTTTGACGAGCCGGGCGAGTGGGCTGCGCATGACGCACCGTGAGTGTCGCATTGTGGAAGAAGTTGGGAGTTGGAGATGAAGACCTTTTCGAGACGACGTGTTCGTAGAGGTGTCTTGTTGACTGCCGTTGTCGCCACCGCCCTGCCGTTGGGCGCGCAACCGGCTACGGGCGTGCAGGCAACAAGTCCGGAGACCACACAGATGCAGGGCGTTTTCCCCGATGGCCAAGAGTGGCAGATCAGCGTGCCGGACAACTGGAACGGTGTTGTGATCAACGATCTCGATGCCGTTCCCCGCCTGGCGAGTGGATCCCCGATCGCGGAGTACTTCCTGGAGAACGGGTACGCGTACACCGGGACGCGCCGCCACCCCGATCGTTCGTTCAACTGGGACCCACCGGCCGAGTCGAACAACATGGCTGCCGTCCTGGACATCTTCAGTGATGAGTTCGGTGAACCGGCCACGGCCATCCAATATGGCTGCTCCGGAGGTGGATCCGTAGGACTGAGTGTTGCTGAGGACCACCCGGACATCTTCGACGGCGTTATCTCGATGCACGCCTCGGATCCGATCACGCTGGCCAACATGCGCCTCGACTTGTCGGTCGCGCTGAAGGGTCTGCTCGACGAGGACGATGTCCTGCCGCTCATCATCGATGACGGCGAGCAGGCCGAGGCTTCGGAGATTTGGACGTCGGTCCTGGCGGAGGCCGCGCAGAGCGATCAGGGCCGGGCTCGGATGGCGCTTGCGCTGGTGATGGCTCAGTACCCGATCTGGGGCAGCGGCCCGAAGCCCGACTTCGCGGACAACGAGGCAGTCCAACAGTCCGTCGTGGACGCGGCAGCCATCGCCGCGGTGCGGGCTGTCACGGGTCGGCCGATGTGGGATCAGCCTGCCGGCCTCATGTCGTGGAACGAGGGCGTGGACTATCGCAGGTTCTACAACCATGCCGACCCCTCACACCAGGAGATCGTGCGTGATTTGTATGCCGACGCGGGTCTGTCTCCTGCGCGTGCCATCCCAGCGGATCTCGAGCGGATCAATGCGCAGCCGCGGATCTCGGCCACATCGAGCGGAGTCGAGTACTTCAGGTCACGCATGCGCACGGGTGACGTGAAGATTCCGATGCTTCATGCCTCGACGATCGGCGACGCCTCGACGCCGCCGTCGGTGATGGCTCGCGACGCGGCCGCCGTGACCGCGAACGGGGCAAGTTCGCTCTATCGGCAGGCCTTCATCGAGGCACCGGGCCACTGTACGCACAACGTGGCGGAGGTCGCGGCGCTTCTTGACACCCTTGAAGAGCGAATCGAAACGGGCACCTGGGGCGATACCAAGCCGGGAGCGCTCAATCAGTCGGCTGCAGAGAGTGGCCAGGGGATCGGCCGCTTCGTGCCGTCGGCATTTGCCACCGGCTGGAAGCTACCGACCACGCTCAACCGGGCCTTCCTTCCCGGTACCACGTGGCCGGGAGACGCAAGCTAGCTGGTGAGACGGATCGAGCCCCGAGGGCCCATCTCGGGGCTCGATCCCTGCCCGTGGTCGGGCCAGGTGTTCGACGAGCACTGCCGCAGCCCACGAGCGCTACCGCCAATCCGACCCCGACGGCTCACCACAGTCCACGCCCGAGCGTGTCCGCTGAACTACCGTCCGTACTCGACACCGCGGCGGAACCGGCGTAGCTTCCCATCTATCAGGGGCCGAATATCTCCGCGGGGAGCTCGGGGACCGCGGACGAGGAGGGAAACGGGATGTTTCAGTGGAGGAAGCGGTCGCGGGGAGCGGCCGCATCGAGGTGGTCGGCGGTTCTCGGAAGCCCGGAGCGGCGCGTCGCGCGCACCGGCTTGCTCGGCGCGTCGTTGGCGGCGCTTGCGATGCTGTTGGCGGCGTTGGCGCCGGCCGCGGAAGCGAAACCGAACAATGCGAACTGCCAGGGGTCGTTCGGGAACTCGATCTCCGGGTTCATGTCGCACGACGATCAGCGCCGGGCGGTCGCGCGGCTGGACCGAAGCCCGCACATCGAGACCGAGGTCGTCGGCCACTCGAACCAGGGCCGGGAGATCTGGACGGTGCGCGCCGGCGAGGGCTCGACGGTGATGTTCATCCAGGGCGGGATCCATGGGCTCGAGCAGCATGGCACCAAGGCGGTGCTCAACCTGATGCAGACGCTCGGGGACGACTCGGCGCGCTCGCGCGAGATCCGTGAGGCGCTGACAGTGGTCACGATCCCCGACATCAATCCCGACGGCTCTTCCGTTCCCCAGCGGCAGAACATGATGCCGTGGAGCGACGTCATGGAGATGCACCCGCAACTGCCCGACCAGCCGCGGGCCTGGTACTTCAGCAACTTCAGGCAGGGGTTCGACGTCAACCGTGACTTCAACGCGAACCTCGGCTATGAGCCCGACCCCGCCGATCTCCCCGGCGACTCGGCGAGCTTCGGGTTCTACATCACGCCCGAGGCGCGGACATCGCGCGCCGTGTACGGGGCGCTCGAGTCGGAGTTCGGGCTGGTCGACGTCTTCATCGACCTGCACAACCAGGGGAGCTGTCACCAGGTGCCGGACGAGGAGCGGTTCTCGATGCTGTCGATCTCGGGGCGGTTCCTAGCCGACCCGACGGCGCACGGCGACTGGCCGCTGTTCGACGACGATGCGTCGCGACGGATCAATGTCGCCGCCTACGACGCTCTCCAGCGTGCGGGCTCCGGGTTCGGCGACATCACGCGCTACCCGCAGCCGCCGGGGCTCGACCTCCCCGGCACCGCGCTTGGCTCCTACGCCCTGCGCGGCAGCGCCGTGATGCTGTTCGAGACCAGCGAGGGTACGAACCAGAACGAGATGGGCTTCTCCGTGAAGCAGGTCGAGGTCGGTCTGACGGGGATCATCGACGCGATCACCGACGGCACCCTCGACGACATCGACCCGGATCGATACGACGAAGTTCCAGCGCGGTAGCCCTCGACAGTCAAGCCCCTGATCCGGGGCCGACAGCCAGGCCGACGGGACGAACGGTGAGCCCGTCGATCAGGTTGGCCTGCGCGTATGGGTCGTCGAGCAGCAGCCTACGCACGGCGTACGTGTCGGCCGCGCGCACGATCAGCACCGCGGTGTCGACGGGGTCCCTGGTCGCTCCGGCGAGCAGCACGTGCCCTGAGTCGGCGAGTTCGTGCAGCCAGGCAAGGTGCGCCTCGCGGTGCGGCGCACGTGACCTCTCCATGTCGGGTACGTAGTGGTAGAGGACCAGGAACGTCGAGGACTGCTCATCGGCCATGGGAAGGATCATGCCGTACTGCGGCTGCGACTGTCAGGTGCGGGAGGCGACAGATCCGGACAGGATTTTCGGCCACCGCGCCATCTCCTCGCGGCTCTCGTCCGTATAGCTGTCTGTGCAGGACTGATGACACGGGGTGCCGTGCCCTGGGCAGACTGCATGAACGGCGTCGGGGGATGTCGGGGTGTGCTCGGAAGGGAGTCGATCGTGCCGACACCATTGACCCGGACCCTGGTGGTCAACGGCGAAGACCGCACCGTGACGGTGGCTGACGACGGCGAGCAGCTGCTGTATGTCCTCAGGAATCAGCTTGACCAACGCGGCCCGAGGTTCGGCTGCGGCGTGGCGCAGTGCGGAGCTTGCACGGTGCTGGTCGACGGCGAGATCCGGCGCTCGTGCGTGACGCCTTTGCGTACGGTGCCGGAGGGGGCGAGCGTGGCCACCCTGGACGGGCTGGACGCGAACGGGGCGCATCCGCTGCAACGAGCGTTCATCGAGCAGCAGGCCGCGCAGTGCGCGTTCTGCGTGAACGGCATCATCATGGGCGCCGCCGGCTGGCTGGAGCAGCGCAACGAGTCCGGCGAGACCGCGGCGCCGTCGGACGAGGAGATTGCCGCGTTCCTTTCCGGTGAAGTCGGGGAGTCGACCTTCAACTACCTGTGCCGGTGCGGTGCCCACGTGCGGATGATCCGAGCGATCCGCCAAGCTGCAGAGGAGCTGCTGTCATGACCACCAACGAACTGACCCGGCGCGGATTCCTGACCGGTGTCGGCTCTCTGGCTGTGGCGTTCACCCTCGGCCCCGCCGTGCTGGACCAGCAGGCGGCGCAGGCGGTCGCGGCCGGGCGGCGACCGGGGGTGCGGATCGACGAGACGCCGGCGGACGACTCCCTGGCGTGGCTCGTCCTGACTCCGGCCGGTGTCACGATCCACAGCGGGAAGGTCGAGCTGGGCACCGGCGTACAGACGGCCTTGACGCAGATCGTCGTGGAGGAGCTGCACCTGCCCACCGGGCGGGTCGGCTACGTACAGGGCGACACGCAGGTGACGCCGGACCAGGGGACCACGGCGGGGAGCAAGACCATCCAGAACGGCGGCCCGGAGCTGCGGCGCGCCGCGGCGACCGCGTTCCAGGCGCTGCTCGACCTGGCCGCGGAGTGGTTCGGCGTCAGCCGGGACCGGCTCGTGGCCAGCGACGGTGTCATCTCGGTCGCGGGTACCCGGCGTCGCGTCACGTATGAGCAGCTGCTGGCGAACGCCGACCTCGTCCTGGTGGCCGACCGGGACGCGCCGCTGGCCTCACCGGACGACTACCGGATCGTCGGCCAGTCGGAACCGCGGGTCGAGCTTCCGGACAAGGTGACTGCCCGCTTCCGGTACGTCCACGACGTCCGGGTGCCCGGCATGCTGCACGGTCGGGTGATCCGTCCGGCGGGACGCAACGCCCGCTTCCAG
This sequence comes from Propionibacteriales bacterium, assembly GCA_009377795.1. GTDB lineage: Bacteria > Actinomycetota > Actinomycetes > Propionibacteriales > Nocardioidaceae > WHTJ01. Next base: position 10,720 of record WHTJ01000045.1, read on the forward strand.
GCGATCGACCCGGGCTCGCTGGACCGGGCGCGCGCCATCCCCGGGTTCGTCACCGTCGTGCAGCGGGACAACTTCGTCGGCGTCGTGGCGGATACCGAGTGGGCGGCGATCCAGGCGGCGAACCCGTCCACCGGTATCGAGGTGACCTGGGAGGACGGGCAGCCGCTGGTTGCGCAGGAGTCGCTGCCCGAGGCGCTGCGTGACCCGGCCAACCACTACCGGACGGTGGAGGTAGTCGGGGTCGGTGACGTCGACGAGGCCTTGCCGGCGGCGTCGATCCAGGTGGAGGCGAGCTACTTCACGCCGTTCCAGATGCACGCGGCGATGGGGCCGTCGTGCGCGGTCGCCGACGTCCGCAGCCAGCCGGACCGGGAGACGGGCGTCCGGGCCACGGTGTGGTCCAGCACGCAGAACGTCTACAACCTGCGCGACTCCGTGGCCAGCCTGCTCGGCCTGCCGTCCGGGTCGGTGCGCGTCATCTACGAGGAGGGGGCCGGGTGCTATGGCCACAACGGCGCCGATGACGTCGCCGGCGACGCCGCGCTGCTGTCCGAGGCGGCCGGCAGGCCGGTTCGGGTGCAGTGGTCACGCCAGGACGAGCACGGCTGGGAGCCGCTCGGCCCGGCCATGGCCCACGACCTGCGCGGTGGTGTCACCAACGGTGAGGTCGTGGCCTGGGAACACATCACGTCCACGCCCACCCACGTCAGCCGGCCCAACGCCAACCCCGGAACGCTGATCGCCGGGGCGCTGACCGGGACACTGCCGTCACCGCTGCCGAACTCATCCGGCAACACCGGCACCCGCAACGGCCCGGTCAACTACACCTTCCCCAACCGACGGGTCATCGGGAAGCTCGTCCGCAGCTTCGAGACAACCGGCGAGACCTCGGGTACGCCAGCGGCGCCGTTGCGCTACCGGTTCATGCGGTCGACGGCGCTGCGGTCGCTCGGCGGGTTCTCCAACTCGTTCGCCAACGAGTCCTTCCTCGACGAGCTCGCCGCGGCCAGCGGAGCCGACCCGCTGGAACTGCGCCTCCGCTCGCTCGACGATCCCCGCGCGATCGCCGTCGTGGAGGCGCTCTCCGAAGTCTGGGCGGCCCGGCCGTCGGGTGGCGATGGCGCCGGCGCCGGGATCGCCTTCCAGCGCTACGAGGCCGAGTTCGCCTATGTCGCCGCGTACGCCGAGGTGACCGTCGATGCCGACAGCGGCGCGATCCGCGTACCGCGCGTCGTTGTCGCCCATGACTGCGGGCTGATCATCAACCCGGACGGGCTGCGCAACCAGATCGAAGGCAACGTGATCCAGGGCATCGGCCGGACGCTGAAGGAGGAGGTCCATTTCGACGCGCGCGGTGTCACCAGCGTGGTGTGGGAGCAGAACCAGTTCAACCCCACGCCGCAGTACCCGGTCCTGCGGTTCAGCGAGGTGCCGGACATCGAGATCACCCTCATCGACCGTCCCCACGAGCCAGCCTGGGGCTCCGGCGAACCCGCAATCGGCTGCGTCCCCGGCGCGATCGGCAACGCCGTCTTCGCCGCCACCGGTGTACGCATCCGCACCCTGCCGATGACCCCAGCCCGTGTCCTGGACGCCTTGGCCTAGTCCCGCCGATGGGCCGACCGGGTTGAACGTGCCGTAACGCGAGGATGCCCTGACGGGCTTGGAGAATGGGACGTGTCTAGGCTCCATCTCCAGCCCGAAGGGGCATCCGTCCGGCGCGACTCTCGTACTGGAGCCTCGGCGGATTGAAATTTCACCGGGCAGAGCACCCCCACTATTCCATAGGCTCGTGTAATAATGGTTTTGTGGGTGGAGCAGTGGTGCGTAGTGATGCGGGTGACAGCTCCCCGGCGAGGCAGGCGGGAAAGCCGGCCCTGGCCGAGCGACCGTTGGTGTCGCCGGAGCAGGCGTCGGACTTGGTGGGCCTGTTCAAGATGCTGGGCAACGACACTCGGTTGCGGTTGCTGCATGCGCTGCACAGGGGTGGCCAGGTCTCGGTGGGAGAGCTGGCTGACCTGGTGGGGATGCGGCCGCAGGCGGTCTCCAACCAGCTGCAGCGCCTGGCGGACCGGGGCATGGTCGTTGCACACCGGGAGGGCAACCGGATCCTCTATGAGATTGCGGATCCGTGCGTTCCCAGCGTCTTGGACCTCGCGCTGTGTCTGATCGAGGAGACCGGGGCGGGGGGTGCCGATGCCAGGCGGTGAGGCGCACCTCTTGGCCCGGCGATACGCCCAGGTCGGGCACAGCAGGATCGCGTTCTTGGATGCGGGTTCCGGGCCGGCTGTTCTGCTGTTGCACGGCTGTCCTTTCTCCTCCTTCCTCTGGCGAAAGATCATCGCCGAGCTCAGTCAGCATTTTCGTTGCCTGGCCCCGGATCTGCTCGGCTTGGGCGACACCGAGACACCCGCCGACGCGGACCTGTCACTGCCCGCGCAAGCCGATGCCGTCCTCGGCCTGCTCGACCACCTGGGCTTAGAAGTTGTGGCGATGGTCGGTCACGACCACGGTGCCGCCACCGCACAGCTGATCGCCGCGCGGCATCCCGAACGGATCACCGCTTTGGTGTTGGCCGACGCCGAGGCGTACGACAACTGGCCATCGGCCGATGAGCTGCCTTTCGTACGCGCCACCCAGCTGCCGGTGCTCGGACGGCTCGTGCTGTGGGCATGGGCACGACCGGTGTTGTTCAGGTGGGCGCTGGCCTCGGGCAAAGCGGTGCACAACCGGTCGGCACTCACCACTGAACTGGTCGACGGTCTGATCAGGGCCAACCTGGCCACCGCACACCGTCGCGCCAAGACCCAGCGTTTCCTGGCCGCGCAACTCGATGCCGCCAACCAGCGCCACACTCAAGACGCGATCGGCGCTCTCCAGCAGTTCACGACGCCGACCCTGATCGTGTGGGGCGGGCAAGACGTGCACTTCCCACCCACCTGGGCTGAGCGGCTACACCGCGACATCCCCGGCGCGAGCCAGATCGAGATCCTGCCAGACACGGGCCATCTACTGATGGAAGAACGACCGCATCGGGTCGCCGAGCTCCTGACCGCCTTCCTGACGGCGAACACGCCTACGGGGTGACGACTGTGGTGCTCCAGGGCGTGATCGCCGTACACATCGCAGCCGGTCTGACCGCGGTGATCTCAGGCGCTGTAGCGATGTTCGCGCCGAAACGCCGCGGTCGCCACCCGCGTGCCGGGCACGTCTACCTCCTTGCCCAGGTCTCGGTCGCGGCCACAGCGGTCCTCATCGTCACGGCCCGCCCGCACACCGCCTACCTGTTGATCCTGGGCTCCGTGGCGGTCGCCACCGCATCGTGTGGCTATGCCGCCCGCCGCATCCGCTGGCGTGGTTGGTTGCGCTACCACATCTCTGGGATGGGCCTGTCCTACATCGCGCTACTGACCGCGTTCTACGTCGACAACGGCCCCCGACTCCCCGTCTGGAGCCTGCTCCCACCCATCACCTTCTGGTTCCTGCCCAGCGCCGTGGGCCTACCCCTGCTGATTCGTGCCCTGCTTCGGAACTGGATCGGTGTCGGCCACCGCAAGCCCGCCGCAATCCAACAGGGAAAGGGCTTATGACGGCACGAGCCGTGACCCGCGCATTGGTGATCGCAGGAGCAGCAATAGGCGGACTAATGGGCAGCCTGCTCGACCGCTCGCTCGTCGCCACACCCGCCTGGAACGAGCTCGGCGCACAAGCCTGGGCCGCCTACAGCCGGCAAGCCGACCTGGGCAATGGCCAGATCCTCTACCCCGCAGCGTTCATCGGCTGGACGGCGCTCGCGGTGGCCGCCGCCGTCAGCGTCCGCTTCGACCACACCGCGCCCCGCTCCTTCGCATTACCCGTCTACGCCCAGGCCGCGTGCATGCTCGCCGCGATGGCGACCACTCTCAAGGCCGCACCGATCATGCTCGACGTCGCCGACATCCACAACACCACCGCGCTCCAACACGCCTTCGACCAATTCACCCTCTGGGGCGTCTACATCCGCGGCGCCGCCCTCGGACTCGCCTTCCTGTCAGCGCTATGGGCCACAGCCACATCGTGCGCCGTTCGGCAGCGGGCGCTCCTTGACGTACAGGAGAAAGAAGCGTCATCGGGCCGAGCGAACCCGCTGTCTTAGGGTATTCAGAAACCTTGCGCCCGGTGGGCCCGAGTCTCTTGTTCAACGTCTCGGCTAGGCGCGCGCGTCGATCCTGTTGGGAGCGGTGCGCCGCGGTTCTCAGACACGATGATGCGGCATTCCTGACCCGGCACGGTATCGCCGCACGCAACAGCTGCCTCTAGGCCGCACAGCAGGACAGCATTGACACGTCGCGCGTGAAGGCTTGCGCGGCTAGCCGGAGCCCTTCGGACATGGTCAGGTACGGCGCCCAGGTGGCGGCCATCTGCTGGGTCGTCATGCCGGACTGGATGGCGTAGGTCCCGGCGAGAATCGCATCCTGGGCGCCGTCGCCGATCATGTGGATGCCGCGGATCCGACCGGTGCGGCGCTCTGCGACGATCTTGACCACGCCGCGCGGGTCGCGGTTCACGATCGCGCGGGGCACGTGCTCCAGCGGCAACACTCGGCACTCGCAACGCAGGCCGGTCTCGACCGCCTCGGCGTCGGTGAGTCCGACCGAGGCGATCGCCGGTGACGTAAACGTCACCCGCGGCAGATGCTCGTACTCCACTGCGCGTTCCGCCCGATCGAACGCGTTCTCCACGATCATCGCCCCGTGCGCGGCCGCGACGTACACGAGCTGCGGGTGCCCGGTGACGTCACCGGCGGCCCAGACTCGTGGGTTGGTGCTCCGCAAGTGGTCGTCGACCACGACCTGGCCACGGTCACCGACCTTGACCCCCACCGTGTCGAACGCAAGGCCCGCGGTCGCGGGGCGGCGTCCGGTGGCGACCAGCAGCTGGTCCGTACCCAGCACGACGTCCTCCCCGTCGGCCTCGACCGCGACGGAGTACGCCGGGCCGTTCCGTGCAATGTGCTTGACGGTTGCCGCGGTTACGACGCTGATGCCCTCGTCGGCGAACACACGCTCGATGGTCTGCGAGATCTCGGGTTCCTCGTACGGCGCCAGCCGATCGAGAACCTCGACCACCGTCACATCGACGCCGAGGCGTGCGAACAGCTGCGCAAGCTCCAGCCCGACGGCGTTGCCACCGACCACGAGCATCGACGTCGGCAACTCCTCGAGCTCCTCGCCGGCGAACCGGGCGGACCGGTGAACGATCCTCCAGCCGTACTCGGCGGCCAGGTCGACGTACTTCTCCGCCCGCAGCATGTCGACCAGCTCGCGCTTCGCCCCGACCAGCGTCGGCAGATCGGCCGGTCGGGCCGATGTCCGGATGCCCGCGAATCTGTCGTCCAGCGCCATGTGCCGAGCCTCGGCAGCGGCGAGGAGCGCCTTACTCGGAACGCAACCGACGTTGACGCAGGTGCCGCCCACCGTGCCCTGTTCGATCATCACGACCGAGAGGTCGCGGCGGCGGGCGGCGATGGCGGCAGCGAAGGCGGCCCCGCCCGAGCCGACGATCGCCAGGTCGTACGTCTCGCCTCTTTCAGCGTGATTCATGCCGCCAGTGTCAACCCCGTACTACGCAGCAGGGTCAAGTCGCGGCGCCCGACGTGAGACGGATGGTCTGCAGCAACGGACAATCCCGGTCGCTCCGCGGTAGTGCGCAGGTGCCGACCAGCTGCTGAAGCGCCCCTCGCATCTCCTGAAGGTCGGCGATCTTGGCTTCGAGATCGGCGAGCCGCTCCTCGGCAACTACCCGTGCTGCATCGCAGTTGTCCGGGCCGCCGTCGGCCAGGTGAAGCAGATCCCCCACCTCGGTCAGGGTGAATCCCAGCTGTTGGGCTCGCTTGACGAACCGCACCACGTCCACGGCGTCGACCGGGTACGCCCGATATCCCGACGAGGAGCGCGGCGGCCGTTCGAGCAGGCCCCGGCGTTCGTAGTACCGCAGGGTCTGGGGGTTCACGCCCGCCTGCATCGCCACCTCACTCGTCCGCATGCCTCCAGTGTCAACCCTGTACCAAGCTACAGAGCAAGCGCCCTTGACCCTGCACCTAGTACAGGGGCGACCATCGACAACATCGACGAGGCCCCACCCGCCCCGTCCCGAGGTCTGAGGTCACGAAGGAAGCAGCCCGTGGCGCCGAGCGAACGCGACGACGGCAGCAGGGGCGGTGGGCTACGCGCGGGTGCCCTGTTCATCCTGCCGGTGCTCTGTTGCGCGCTTCCCCTCCTGATCGCCGCCGGTGCCTTCGGAGTGGCCGCCGGCTGGCTGCTGGGCAACCTCTGGATGATCGGCGCAGCGGTGCTGCTTGTCGTCGGCGTACTGCTGTGGCGTGGGCGGCGCCGGCCGGCGACCAAGCCCCCGCGCATGCCCGGGAGCAACGGCCGATACGGCTCGTCCCGGCTTGACCCTGGACCCGGGTACAGGGCCGACGATGGAGGACAACAATCGTCATCACGGTGCGGAGGTGCGACATGACCGCGGTCCAGTCGGACCACCTTCTGGCATCCGACGCCGAGCGCGAACAAACGGTCGAACGCCTCGACACGGCGTTCACCGACGGCAGGCTCGGCGTCGAGGAGTTCGGCGAACGGGTCACTGCCGTCCTGACCCGCTGCCTGTGCTGCGGCCCGGCCGATACGTGATCCAGCCCTGCTCGCTTCCCATCACGGATTGAAGCGCTAGCGGGTTAGGTGCGCGTCGAGCTTGCCCGACAGTTCAGTGGCGTGAGCGATGATGGGGCGGCCCCAGCCAACGAGGCCCTGCGGTACGTCGTTGTTGCTCCACACAGAGTTCGAACCGTAGAGAAACAGGGCGTCCCACTGCACGGGCAGCTTGCCGTACCCGTGCTCGGCGAACCACCGGCCGGTCACCCGGTCTTCGTCCCACATGTGGACGACGCGTGTGTCGTTGAGGATGCGGCCGTCCCACTCCGTGCGCTCGTCGCTGGGCAGCACGGGCAACCAGACCGCATACACCTGGACGTCGGCGTCTGGATGTCTCGCCAACTCGTCCTGCAGCCAATCGGCCCCTCGCAGGCAGGTCACGCAGGTGGGTGACAGCAGAGCGATGACGCGCGGCGTACCGGCCTTCTCGTCGAACAGCCGCTGCAGTTGTCCCAGGCCGGAGAGGTAGGACAGGGTGGCGGCGGGACCGGCATTGCGCAACAGCTTCCGCTCCTCGGCCGTCGCCGGCCGAGCCGACAGGTCGTCGCCGGGCAGGCCAGACTTGGCCGTGCCGTCAGACGACGCACTGGTGGGGCCGGATCCGGCCCCACCGACGCCGTACCCGATCAACCCAGCCATACCCGCGATCGCAAGGGCACCGGCGGCCAGCCTCAGTGTCCGGGCCCGGTGCCGCAGGCTGACGGTCACCGCGATCGCCAGAATCGCTGCAAGGGTGAGGAAAAGCGGCACGCCGCCGCCGCTTCGTGCGCTTAGCTCGATCCATGCGGCGAAGTCGGTGACAACTCCCACCAGCGGGTCGGACGCCGCCGCGGCGGGCGAGGCGAGTTCGGCGCGCAACGAGTAGTACGCGAGGTAGCCGCCCGCGATGACGAGGAGTGCGCCGGTGATCCGGCCGACATACGGCAGCGCCCGCGCGGCCCATCGCCGGATGCCCTCGCTGGCGATGGCAGCGCAGACGGCCAGCACCATCAGCACCGTGGCCAGGCCGGCGCCATAGGCGGTGAACACGACCAGGGTCGTGGCGAAGTCGCGACTTGCCGCCACGCCTACGAGGGCCAGAAACACCGGAAGAGTGCAAGCCATGGGGGCGACCCCGTAGCCAACCCCGAACAGGACGTGGGTTAGCGCACGTCCCCGCACGTGAAAGGGGGCGATCGCGGCTCTCGGGAGCGAGATACGCCGGCCGGCCAAAGTGGCGAGCCCGACGACGAACAGAATTGCCCCGAACGCCAGGCCAACCCACGGGATCGCGTCGGAGATCACGGAAGCGCCGTAGCTCAGTGGAAGACCCACCATCGTGAAAACGCCGACAAACCCGAGGGCTACCAGCAACCCCGTAGCGAGCCCCCGCGTGACTCGACTCGGCACACCCGTCGGTGCCGCCGCATCACCAAGGTTGTACGCCAAGAACGCCGACAGCACCGCGAAGCCGCACGGGTTGAACGCGGCCAGTGTGCCGGCAACGAGCGCGACCGAGATCGGGACGGCATTCATGACAGCGGAAGGCGCACTGTTGGGTTGCCTCCTTGGGGCCTGTCCATCCGGTTGAACGAACCAAGCCGCGAGTACGTTTCACCTCGGCAGATGCGGCGACTGGGATCCGGTGGTTGGCCCAAGCGGACATGGTGAACCCCTCAGGGGGTGCCGGCATGCCGTGGGCTGGTGCCGTCAGGGCGTGCGTGTCCGCGATGCCGTCGAGCGCGGCCCTCTGGGTGTCCCACAGGTCCGGACCCATCAACCAGCCGTGCAGGAAGACCACGTCCACGGTCACGTCTCCTCGGTCCTCGTCCTATTGGCGTCGACCTGGCAGTGCCATCCCTCATGGTTGACCCGGTAGCGAGGTACAAGGTCAACCCCCTTTTTTTGGGGGAGAGGCACTCGTCGAACGACCTGAAGGCCCTTGACCTTGTACCTCACTACGCGGCCGACGATGGAGGCATGACCAGGCCGAGTATCAGCGACCTCAAGACCACGTGGAGTCAGCGCGACGACTCCACCAACAGCGTCAGCCGGGCCGGCATCGACCTGCTCGCGGACGGCAGGCCGGTCCCGGCGGTACGACTGGCTGAGGCCATCGGCGTGAGCCTCGATCAGGCAGCGAACTACATCGAGCGGGCGTACCGGGCTGGCGCCGAAGTCGAAGATGGTGCTGTCGTCGGGGCGGCTCTGACGCTACGCCCGACCGTGCACCGGTTCCTGGTCGACCATCCAGATGTCGCCATCGTCGACCTCGACGACGCGCGCGAGGTCGCTCGCGCCTACGTGCAGGAGGCTTGAGGAACAGCCGCCGGAGCTGGTCGAGCGATCGAGCCGGACGAGGTGCGTGAGCCTGACCGCAATGCGCCCTGTTATCGACAGGTAGCCGAACGTAGTATTCGACTGTCGGGCTGGCAAACGATTGCAGTCCCCGGGGGCCCGGCCTCTCCATCATCATGCGCAAAGGGGTTGGTCATGACCACGAGGAAGGTTTCACGCAGACAGTTCGTTGGCGGGGCCGCCGCCGTAGGTGCAGGTGCCGCGCTTTCCCCCACGTCTCCCGCCACAGCGGTGGCCGGTGCCGGCGAGGGCGGGGAAGCGTTCTCGGCGACCCGGACGACCGCGCACAACGTTCGTGCGGTGGGCTATTCGGATCTTGACGGCCGCGGTGGCGGCTTCAAGCTCGCGATCCAGGAGGTGGCCGGCAGGTGGTACCTGTACATGGGCCACCTATGGCATCGCGGGTGGTCCATCCTCGACGTGACGGACCCGCGACAGCCCGAGGTGCTCAACTTCATCGAGGGGCCGGCGAACACCTGGACGATCCAGATGGACGTCGAGGACAACCTGATGATCACGTCGCTGGAGCAGATGCCAGCGAGCTGGGGCGGCGATCCGTCCGCGCCGTTCGACGAGGGCGTGCTGATCTGGGACCTCGCCGACGACCCGGTCCACCCCAGGTTGCTCGGTCACTTCCGCACCGAGGGAAGCGGCACCCACCGCAACGGCTACCCCGGCGGGCGCTACGTACACCTGGCCGCCGGGATGCCCGGCTTCAGCCGGAACATCTACGTGATCATCGACATCGACGACCCGACGAACCCGGTGGAGGTCGGACGCTGGTGGGTTCCCGGCCAGCACGAGGCGGGCGGCGAGACGCCCGAGTCAGGCGTCTCCCTGCACGGGCCGCCGTTCGTCGTCGGCGATCTCGCCTATCTGCCGTACGGCGCGGCCGGACTCGTGATCGTGGACATCAGCGATGTCACCAGTCCGCAGTTCGTCGGGCAGCTCGACTTCTCCCCGCCGTTCAACCCGAACATCGGGGTGCACAGCGTCCTTCCACTCGTGGACCGCGGGATCGCGGTCGCCAACTCCGAGGCCATCGCCGTCCGTGGCATGGAGCCGTTGAACCACACGTCGACGGTCGACATCTCGGACCCGGCGAATCCGACGTTGCTGGCCACATTCCCCGTACCCGACCCGCCGCGCGGTGCGCCGTTCCCGACCTTCCACGACCGCGGCGGGCGGTTCGGTCCGCATAACACGAACATGCTGTACCACAGCCCGTTCACCGACCACTCCGATGACCGCATCTACCTGGCGTACTTCAACGCCGGTCTCCGGATCTACGACATCGGCGACCCGCGCACTACCCCCGAGGAGGTTGGGTACTTCATGCCGCCCGACCCGACGGAGCGGTTCGGGCCGCAGCCCCCGGATGCGCTCGTGCTGCAGGCCGAGGACGTGTTGGTGGACACCCGTGGGTACATCTACCTGTCGAACAAGAACCAGGGGCTGTGGATCCTGCGCGAGACCGGCCGCTGACCGTCATCAAGCGCCTCAGACACAGGCAGCGGAAGCTAACACGTCGGCCGCAAGCCGCGGGATGCGCTCGGGAGGAACTCGAGTCTCAGCGAGTCATTACGAGGGAGGATGATCGCGCTGCCGCTCGCTGGAGTCCATTGCTCGGGCAGCAGCACGTACTGATCGTCGGCGTGCAGCATCAGGACGAGCCCGTCGTACCGGAATGCGTAGCCGGACTCGGCGCCTTGACAGCGCACTTCCCGAACGCCCGGCGCGTCCATGTTGAGGCTCTGCTCACTGAAGACGATCGCCCGCGGGTAGTCGGGCAGGCCGCGCACGAATTCCTTTGCTCGTGACGTTCCCACCGCCGCCGAGTAGTCGTTCGCCGCCCAGAAGAGGCTCAATGCCACGAGCACGAATGCCGCCGCCCACTCGGTGAAGGGCAGCCGGTCGGGTTTCCGCGCCGACGAGGTGATCGCGTGAGTACGGCGCCACAAGCGCACGGCGTACATCAAGAAGACGACTCCGAACCCCAGACACAGCGGCGCCACCGCCAACCCCTGATTGAACGGCGTGGACCACAGGATCCGAGAGAGGCCGTTGGTCACCAGGACCAGCCCGGCCGTCGCGAAGGCGCGAACCGCCACCCGACCGAAACGAGCGCGGAGCCCGAGGTCGACGTGCGCCGGCAGCACGGCAGCCGTCCATATGACCAGTAGTGCGCCGACCGCCAGCACGATCAGCGGGACGAAGAGCCCATCCACGGCACGCATCAGATAGTCCTGGGTGGTGAGGCCCAACACCGTCGAGCTCACCCCGAAGTAGTCGAAGAACCAGTAGGCATGCGACCAGCCGAAGTAGAACAGCAATGCAGTGAGCAGTGTCGTCGGGGCGACGATCTCCGCCGCGAGTCTGGTCAGCCTGGGGAGCCCAGTCGAGCCCTCGGATTCAGCGGTCGCCGCGACCTTGTCAGGGGTTTTCGTCGGTGTTGCCGTCATCCGCGAAGCCGCTCTCGTCCGTGGTGCCGTCCTCGATGGTCTCGTCTTCCGTGGTTCCCCCTTCGGTCGTGCCGTCCTCCTCCGTCGTGCCGTCCTCCTCCGTCGAGCCGTCTTCGGGCGGCTCTCCCTCAGCGCTGTCCTCGCATGGGGTCGTTCCGGCGACGATCACCAGCGTCGAACCACGTTCGACGCTGGTTCCTTGCGGCGGTTCGGTCCGCACGAATTGGCATGTCCTGAAACCCGGATCGGTGCTCTCGACCACCAGGGTCACGCACAGTTCGCCGTTGCCGCATTGCTCGCGGATACCGCTCTCGATCTCGGCCCGCACGACCGCGAGCGGTCTTCCCTGATCCTGCACGATGCTGGGGATGTTGATCGGCGCGCCGACCGCGCCGCCACCATTGCCGGCACCGCCCCCCGCGCCGGAACCTCCAGACGAGGCACCGCCGGAGGAGCCCTCTGCCCCGCCCTGGTTAAATGGCGCACCCTTGGCACCGGTGGTGCCTTCGTCCGAGTCACTCCCACAGCCGAGCGCGACCAGCAGGGTCAGGAAGACCGCCGTAGTTCGCCATCTCTCCATACGTGTCCCCCAGGCCAGGTGCTGGCAGCCGCCGGCCCAGCCCTGTGCTCGAGCGATCTCAGCGGTTGTACACCACGCTACGTAGCGAAATCGGAGCGTGTCGATCCGGAGAATCCCGTAGTCACCCGGCTGGTGGCGGACGCAGCGGCACGGCGAGGTCGCTCAGGCTTGGGTGTCGCGGTGATGCACAACGGAGCTCTGGCCCGTCGTCCCGCGGTTCACGCCGACGAGACCGCGTATTCCCGGATTGCCGCCCAACGAGTCGTGCAGTCGCGGCCCCGCAGCACTGATACCTCCGTCGACCGTGATGGTCTCTCCGGTGACCAGTCGTGCGGCGTCGCTTGCCAAGAAGGCGATCACCTCGGCCAAGTCCTTCGGCTTAGCTCGCTCGGGCCACGGTTGTACGTCTGCCAAGACCTTGTCGATATCTTCGGGCTGCCCGCCCAGCAACGGCGTAGGCACGACGCCCGGACATACCGTGTTGACGCGGATCAGTGAAGGGGCCAACTCAACGGCGGCGGCTCGGCCAAGATTGATCACCGCGGCCTTGGCCGCTGAGTATGCCTGCGGGCCAGCACCTGCCGTGAAGCCGGCAATCGACGCGGTGTTGATGATGGATCCGCCCCCGGCCTGAGCCTTCATGGCTCGCGAGCCATGTTTGATGCCAAGGAAGGTTCCTCTCACGAGCACGGCGAACGTGTAATCCCAGTCGTCAACCTCGATCTCCGTGATTGGGCCGAATGCGCCGCCCACGCCGGCGTTGTTGACAACGCAGTCGATCCTGCCCGTCTGCTCAACGGTCGCGTTGACCGCCGCCTCGACATCCTCCTCACGGCTCACGTCGACCTGCACGAACTTCAATCTGTCCTTAGCGGGACTCTGCGCGTGGGAGTTCACGAGCTCCTGACCGTTCTGGGCGTTCAAGTCTGCCGCCACGACATGGCATCCCAAGGTAAGGAAGTGCTCAACCGTCGAGCGACCAATTCCACTTGCTGCGCCCGTCACGAGGACGACCATGCGATCAAAGCTCATAGCTAGCGTGTGTATACCAGTAGTCCGCGAATGAGCAACTGTCGAACCTTTATGCATTTGAAGGCGACTGGTTGCACCGTGGTCGTCCTGCGGCGAGTAGGGGACCACGTGAGCCGTTGACAGACGCCAAATGTGGCCGCACCGGTCGCGCATTATGCCGAACCACGCTACGAACTCAGGCCAGAGCAACCTGTTGACGTAGGGAGGGTCAAGGTCTATGGTTTCACTCGAAGTGAGGATGACTCACATACGTGAGGGACCCGCACGGGGTCCTTTGAAGTGCAGGTAGTGCATGCCTCAATGCGCCCACACGATGAGTCGTAGTGGGAAAAGTGGCGGGTGATGAGCCACGACATGCCATCGGCAAGGCAATCGAGCAACTGCCGCTTGTAGTGGCGCGACGCGGCAAGCTGACTCACCTCGCTCGGGGAAGTGAGTCATGCTCTCCCAGCGCCAAATGACGACGACTGCGGGAGAGTGATATGGGAGCGGTTGCCACAGCACCGAGGACGGAATTCTCGCTGCGCCAACGGCTCGCACACGTGGAGCAGGGCCTCTTCGTTTTCGGGATGACTATCGCCCTGTGCGTAGTCGGAGCACTGACGACTGACGGTTTTCTGAGTCTGAACAACCTGTCCAGCATTCTGCAGCTGTCCGTCACGTTCGGCATTCTGGGGATTGCCGCGGCCATCGTCATCCTGGGCAAGGGCCTCGACCTGTCGTTGGCCGCTGTGGCAATCGTGACGGCGCAGGTCACGCTTGAGCTGATGCGCCGCGACCTGTCCGAGGGGCGGGCCATCCTGCTGGTCGTGCTGTTCGCCCTTGTGATTGGGCTGGTCAATGGGTTTGTCGTCGCCTTCGTCGAGGTGCCGGCCCTGTTCACCACACTCGCAACGGGACAGCTCGTTCTCGGTGGAGTGCTCGTGCTCTTTCTCGAGGAGAACATCTACTCGCTGCCGGAAGGCTCGGCCATCGCTGTCCTGACTGACGGCTCGATCCTCGGTGTGCCTCGGGCAGTCCTCGTCGGTGCCCTGGTCTTCCTGCTCGGATGGTTGTTCATTTCCTACACGTCCGTTGGTCGCCTGATTCGAGCCATGGGGGACAACTTCGACACGGCGAGGGCCATGGGCGCACCGGTTCGCCCGCTGCAGGTGTTGACCTACGTTGTCGCCGCACTCCTGGCGGCGTTCGCCGGCTACGTGATGATCTCCACCGAGAACAGCGTCGAAACGACCGGCACCGCCTTCGACCCTCTACTGTTCACCGCGGTCACGGTCGCGGTGATCGGCGGTGTCTCCCTGTCCGGCGGAAAGGGAACGCTCCTCGGCGTACTCGCGGGCACCCTTTTCGTCGGCGTACTGAACAACCTTCTCGTGCTCCACAGCTTCAGCACAGCCACGCAAGACATCGTCCGTGGGGCTCTGCTGCTTGCCGCCATCGCTCTCGATGCGTGGCTGCACCCAAGGGACGAGGAAACCGCGAAGACCGATGAATTGTGATGTGAGCCCATGACAAGTGACCGTGCCACCGAGTTCCGCCGACGAACCCGGCGCTGGCAAGAGACAGCGAGAGACATGCAAAGCGGAGAAAGGTCTACTTCGGAAGGCAGGAAACTATGAAGACGAGAGTTGCGGCTCTTCTCGGGGCGTTCGCGATAGTTCTCGCCGGATGCACGGTTGATGGGGGGTCGTCGGACGACAGCAGTGCCGGCGGCGGCGAGGGAATGCCCGACACGATCACACCGATCAAGGCGCGCCAGGCGGTCTACGACACGATGCAGGGCAAGAAAATCGCCTTCGTGCCCATCCTCTACAAGGGATACAACCTGACCACCGAGTGGGGCCACACGATGGAGCGTTCATTCGAGCGGATGGGCGCCGAGTTCAAGGTCTACGACTCCAACTTCGACACGGACCAGATGGTCAAGACCATCAACGATCTGATCGCGCGCGAGGCCGTCGACGTGCTCGTCCTGCACAACCCCGACGTCGGCGTCCTCACCCAGCAGATCGAGGACGCCGCCGACGCTGGGATCTACACGGTCGTGATCAACATGATCTCCAACGCGTCCGGTGACATCTTCGTCGGCGCCGACGTCGTCGGGTCCGCCGAAGACGTTGCTGAGCGCGCGGTGACTGACTGCGAGTCCCGCGGCGCACCCAAGCAGGTCGCGGTCATCGACGGCCCCGGCAACGACGCGTTCTCATTGCAGTGGAATGCGGGCATCAGCAACACGTTCGAGGAGCATGGATACGAGGTCGTGCGGACCTCCCACGCTCAGTGGCAGAACTCCTTGGCCAACAAGGCGGCGATGCAGATCCTCCAGCAACAGAAGGACAATATCTGCGCGTTCATGGTTACCTTCGACCTCAACGCGATCGCCGTCGGTGACGCCGTTCAGGACGCCGAGCGGCAGGGTCTGATCCAGGAAGGCTCGATCGGCGTCTACACCATGGCCGCGGGTGCGGAGACCTGCGCCGCGATGGATGCCGGGAAGGTCACTGCGACCGCGGCCTACGACGTCACCGGCATCGGGTCGTCGATCGTCGCCGGCACGCAGCAGTTGCTCGAGATGGGCAACGAACCCGGGTCAATGCACACGATCTCGTTGCTCCCACACGTCGTCGTGGACAAGACGACGATGAATGAGTACACGATCGCTTGCTACACGGGCAACTGACCGGTTGACCACGACAAGGTAGGTCGAGGTGAGGATGTTCGGAATCGCGACGCGTGGGGTTGATGCCTTCCCTCTCACCGGGAGAGGATGGCGCGACCGACTCACTCCACTTCAGGGTATTTCGGACGTGATCGGCAAGCGGTGGATGGAGGGCGCCGTCCCTCTCGTACTGGCCGCCGTGCTCACGACCGGGGTCGTGTTCATGACTCCGGTCGGTGCTACCGATGCCCCGCTGATCATGGATGAGGTCGCGGAGAAGAGCCTCCTCGCCATCGGCCTGACCTTGGTCATGGTCGCCGGCGGCATCGACCTGTCAATCGGGTCGATCGTCGGCTGCTCCTCACTGGCGGCCCTGACAGCCTTCCGCGTGTGGGGCTGGCCCATGGAGGTCGTCATCCCGGCCGCAGTCATTCTTGGCGCGATGTTGGGCGCGATCAATGGCGTCCTCATCGCCAAGATGAAGATGCGGCCCTTCATCACGACGCTGGTCACCCTCGTCGCGTTCGGGGGTGCCGCGGAAGCCTTGCAGTCGAGGTACACCAACCAGCTCGCATTCCCTAAGTCCGACATCCTCTGGGATTTCTTAGGGGAGGGCGCCATCGCAGGCATTCCCACGGCCTGGGCGATCTTCGGGATCGTCCTGGTCGTAGCCCACATCGGCCTCACCCGGTCGCGCTGGGGCTGGTGGGTCACGGCCGTGGGCTCGGACCGCCGTTCTGCGCGGCGAAACGGCATCCCCGTGGACCGGGTGGTCTTCCTCACCTATGTGCTGTCAGGTGCACTGGCCGGCCTGGCCGGACTGCTTACCGCAGCCCGCCTGGGCCGCACCGACCCGGCTGTGGGCGAAGGGTGGGAGCTCATTGCGCTCACCGCGGTGGTGATTGGTGGTGTCAGTCTCAAGGGCGGACGCGGGTCTGTCGTCCGTGCGGTCGCCGGGATGGTCGTCGTCGCCGTTATCCTTCAGGCGAGCATCGCCTTCACCCTCGAGGCTGGGGGCTACACGGCCATCCTCGCACTCGTGTTGTTCTCGTTCGCGATTCTGGACCTGAAGTGGGGCAAGTACCGACTGCGGATCGCGGAGAAGCTCACCATCGATCCTGGCAGGATCTCGGTCGGTCCACTCGTCGACGTCACCGAGCCCGGCACTGTCTGGAGCATCAACAGCAAGCTCACTGATGCGCCTCCGATCGGGCTCGGGACGATCGAGGGCGCGGAGGACTGCGCGCTGGACGACGAGGGCAACCTGTTCTGCGGCGATCGCCGTGGGTGGATCTGGCGCTTCTCCGGGCCAGACCACACCAACGGTGAGGTATTCGCCAGAACCGGCGGCATGCCCCTGGGGCACGCCTGGGACCGTGACGGTGTCCTCATGGTGGCCGTCGGAGGCATGGGGGTCTACCGCGTCTTTCCGGACGGGGAGACCAAACTCGTCGCCAACCAAGTGCGGCGCAGCTTGACGTCCCTGCACGATGACTCGGCGCTCCGCTTCGCCGATGACCTCGACACCGCGCCCGACGGCTCGATCTACGTGTCGGATTTTTCGACCCGTACCAACGCCGCCGAGTACATGGTCGAGTTGGTGGAGTACCGGCCCAACGGACGCATCGTCCGTATCGACCCCGACGGCAGCACGGACGTCGTGGTGTCCAACTACGTCTTCCCCAACGGCATCTGCACGTCTCACGACGGCCAGTCGATCCTCATCGCGAGCACGGGTCTGTTTCGTGTCGACAGGCTGTGGATCTCCGGGTCTAAACAGGGACAGTTCGAGCCGGTCATGGAGAACCTGCCCGGATATTGTGACAACATCAACCGGGCGTCGGACGGCAACTATTGGATGTCATTCATCGCGATGCGGACGCCGATGTCGGACCTGCTGATGAAGTACCCGGCGGTGCGGAGGCGGATGACCCGGGAAGTGCCGCAGGACAACTGGCTGGTTCCGCAGCTGAACGTCTCGTGTGTGCTCAAGTTCGACGACCAAGGGAACGTGCTCAAGGTGTTCTGGGACAAGAGCCTGGAGAACTATCCCATGGTGACGTCCATCAACGAGCACGCCGGACATCTATACCTGTGCGGGCTCTTGAACAACCGGGTTGGTCGGCTCCAGCTTGATCCCGAGGACGTGGGAGACATCGACCCCCGTCTCGTGCCCGGCACCACCGGACGGTCCCTCCCATTCTCGGAGGTGGCACGTTGAACCGAACGCTCACCGCGATCAAGGAATGGATCAACCCCAACTGGGCGACCCATATGTCGATCCCCCCGATGGAGAGGGGGCTTCGGCCGAACAGTCGTCTGGACCACGCCCACGCGTTGCTCACGCCGGGAGACTATGAGCCCGAAGACCTCCTGGTGCTCGACTCCGGGGCGATCTGGTTCTCCAGCGGTACGGCGATCCAGGAGCTCAAGGACGGCAATGTGCGGACCGTCGCCGAGCTCGGCGGCCCCGTCGGAACACTCACCAAACTGAACTCCGACATTGTCGCCGCCGTGGAGGGCAGGGGTCTGGTGAGCGTCAGCGCCTCGGAGTCGGTCAGCCAGCTGTGTTCGGATACGTCGGTTGCCACCTGTGTCACGGATCTCACCGCCCTGCCGGACGGTTCCCTGCTGGCAAGCGTCGGGTCGACCGAGTACGGTATCGACGGCTGGGGGAGGGCGCTCGTTCATCACGACCGGTCGGGGCGTCTCGTCCAGGTGGACGGACAACACGCCCAGGTCAGGGCCGAGGGGCTGGGCTGGCCGGCAGGCATGGAAGCCGACCCGGACGGTGAGGTGCTGGTGTCGCTCAGTCTGGACCATCGCATCGAGCGCCGAGCGGCCGACTCCCTCGACGGTGCTGCGCGCCCGATGCTGACCAATCTCCCCCTTTACCCCGGGCGCATCTCTCTCGGGGACAACGGGTGGTGGGTGGCCGGCCCATACGTGCGCAACCGGATCACCGCCCTGCTGCTCGACGAGCCCGAGCTCCTCGGGGAGATGGTGGCCACGATCAACCCGGACGAATGGTTCATCCCCCGTCTGCGCAGTGAGAATCCGTACACGGATCCGCTGCAGATGGGTCAGCTGCGCACCCTCGGTGTCGTCAAGCCGTGGGCTCCGCCTCGGTCGTACGGTGTCGCGTTTCGCATCGACCGCGGCAAGCGAATCAGCGAGAGCGTGCACTCGCGCGTCGACGGGAAATGCCACGGCATCACGCGCGTCACAGCTCACGGGACGCAAGTGATCGCGGCTGCTCAGGGTTTTCGTTCCCTAGTAGAGATCGAGGAGGAATAGGCTCGTGAGTCCTCTGGAGGCAGTGTCTCGGCAAGAGGGAGCGGAAGACCCGGTGGTGCGGCTGTCGGGCGTGAGCAAACGGTACGGGGGTGCCTACGCTCTCAACAGCGTCGACTTCGAGGTGTTCCCCGGCGAAATCCACGCGATACTCGGTGAGAACGGCGCCGGAAAGTCCACTCTCGTCAAGATCATCTCCGGCGCCACCCCGCACGACCAGGGCACCCTCTGGCTGAACGGCGAGGAGCGAGTCTTCTCCGCTCCGGCACAGGCCGCGGACGCGGGCGTCGAGATGGTGTATCAGGAGAGTTCGCTGGTCGAGTCGATGACCGTCGCACAGAACTTGTTCCTGGGGCGGGAGAAGGTGTTCAATCGCCTGTCGGGGCTCAACATCCTCGCCCGCGAGCTCCTTGAGTCCCACAACTTCCACATCCGTCCGGAGCATGCCGTCTCCTCGCTCGGCGCCGCCCAGAAGCAGATGGTCGAGATCGCGCGCGCCGTCCATAGGAAGGCGAAACTCGTCATCCTCGACGAGCCGACGTCTGCGGTCACTCCGGAGGAGAGGCTGCAGCTGTTCATGTCGATGCAGCGCCTCAAGCGGGACGGTGTCGGTGTCATCTTCATCTCGCACAACATCGAGGAGGCGCTCACCGAGGCCGACCGGATCACGGTTCTGCGCGACGGCGAGCTGCAGGGCACCCTCCTCAAGGAGGATTTCAGGCGAGACAAAGTCATCAGCATGATGGTCGGACGCGACGTCGAGTACGCCCGCCGCCCGGCGGGCCGGGAGGCCGACCCCGACCCTGTCCTCGAGGTGGAGGACGTCACGCTGATTCCGTTGGTCCGTAACATGTCGTTCTCCGCCCACGCCGGGGAGATCGTCGGCATCGCAGGGCTCGTCGGTGCCGGGCGTAGCGAGGTCGCGATGATCATCGCCGGCATCACCAAGCGGCGACGGCTGCGTGGGGGCAAGGTCCGGTTCCGGGGCCGCGAGGTCCGCTACCGCACACCCCGTCAAGCCCGACGGGATGGCATCGTCTACATCACGGAGGACCGCAAGGTCTCGGGCTTCTTCAGTCACCTCACGATCTTCGAGAACATCTACCTCGGTCACCTGTGCGGGTCGAAGTGGCTTCCGCCCTTCTACTCGCCGCGTGAACGTAGGTCCATCGGACAGCGATTCGTCGATCGGTTCAGCGTGCGGTCACTGCAACCTCAGCTGGCGAACCTGGTCGAGATCAGCGGCGGCAACCAGCAGAAGGTCGTGCTGGCCAAAGGCCTCACGAGAAAACCGGTGGTGGCGATCATCGACGAGCCCACGCGGGGCGTGGACGTCGGCTCCATCGAGGAGATCCACGAAATGATCCGCGATCTTGCGGACGATGGTGTCGCCGTCGTTGTCATCTCCTCGTATCTTCCTGAGATCCGTGCCCTATCCGACCGCATTCTGGTGGCCAGACAGGGGCATGTGGTCGCCGAGTTCGACCCATTGGAGGCGGATGAGGAACGGTTGATGTTCGCCGCCGTCCACTGATCCGTCCTAGTCACAACTCCTGGAGACCGAATGGCAAGCTCGCCTCGCAAGGTCGAGATCATGACCGCCGCGCGGAATTTGCTGGCCGTGCATGGCTTCGCGGGCACGACGATGGCGGCCATCGCGGCCGAGGTCAGCGTCGTGGAAAGCGCCCTATACCGGCACTTCACCTCCAAAAACCATCTGTTTCGCGAGACGGTGAGCCATTTCTACGAGCCGGTCCTGAAGGACATCGAGAACGCCGCCGAAAACATCGGCGACCCGGTGGCGATCGTGCGCTACGTGATTCGGCGTCACGTCCGTTCTTACATCGAGATTCCGGAGCTGAACCGGCTGGTCGTCGTACAGGCACGGCAGTCCTCGGCCGAGGAGGAGATGGGTGTCGCCGACCTGAACCGGCGCTACACGTCTGTGCTGACCAGAACCGTCGCCGCCGGCGTGGCCGACGGGTCGCTGCGCAGCGACCTTGACCCTCGCCTCGTCCGGGACATGATCTTCGGCGCCATCGAGCATGTCTGGCTCCGGCACGAGGCTCACGGCGAACAGATGGACGTGGAAGCCGTATCCGACGACATCTACGCGTTGCTGGAGCCGGCGCTGCTTCCGCCGTCCGACCTCGTCGAGGAGCTGCGCGTCGAGGTGGACCGCCTAGGCCGTCTGCTGGAGGCGCTGGAGCGGAGGGGCCGCTCGGCGTCGAAGGCCAAGAAGGCGGCACACCCGAGCCGCGGTGCGCAAGCGGATGGAAGGAGACAGTAGAGATGAAGGACCTTGCCGCTAACGCTGCCGGGTCCACGCCCGCCGTGGATGTGTCGCAGCCCCGCTGGTCTTCCCTGAATCTTGCCTACCTTGCGGATCGTTCCGGCCTGGACCCGGACAAGACGGCGATCGTCCACGAAGGGCGGGCCCGAACCTACCGAGAGCTCAGGCAACGGCATCGCCGGATAGCCAACGGCCTGGTCGAACTGGGGGTCGAGCGGTTTGACCGGGTCGGCATCACCACCCGGAACCGCATGGAGTACTTCGAGACCGAGCTCGGTATCGCCGCCGCAGGCGGCATCATGGTTTCCCTCAGCTGGCGGCTGAGCGGCCCGGAGCGCGTGAACCTGCTCCGCCGGGCCCAGGTTCGCGTGGTTTTCACCGAGGAGCCTTACGTGCCGCAGATCCTCGAGGCACAGTCCGCGGGCGACCTTCCCGATCTGCAGGTCATCGTCTCGTTCGATCAGGCTCACGACGGCGTACGCAACTACGACGAGTTCTGCTCCTCGTCGAGCGAGGCCGACCCAGCCATCGGGGCGCGGCTGGAGGACCCACACGAGATCATCTACACGTCCGGTACCACAGGACTCCCCAAAGGTGTGGTGTGGACGCACGGAACGGTGATGTGGAACGCCATCGAGCAGGTCATGGACTATGCCTTGGGCTCGAATGACTCGACCTACGTCGCGCTTGACCTCAACTACATCGGCGGCCGCCACGACTTCACCTGGCCGATGCTCTATCAAGGAGCGACCGTCCACCTGCGGCGGTCGGGCGGGTTCGATGCGCGGGAGGCCGTCGAGTACGTCGCCGAAAACCGCATCACCCACGTGCTGTGGATGCCCACCATGATCTACGACATCCTCCGGGTTCCGGATGTGACCGAGTACGACACGAGCTCGCTGAAGATGATCATGTCCGGCGGAGCGCCGTTGTCCCAGGAGATCATCGCTCGGGCACAAAAGACGTTCCCAGGAACCGATTTCGTTCAGGTGTACGGGCTCACCGAAGGCGGGGGCACCGTCACATTCCTGCCACCGACGCATGCCGTGTCCAAGATCGGCTCGGCCGGCAAGGCCTCGATGCATAACGACATCCGGGTGGTCGACAGCAACGGGGTGACGTGCGCCCCGAACGACGCGGGGGAGATCATCATCAAGGGCCCTACCGTGACCCCCGGCTACTGGGACAACCCGGAGGCGACCGCGGAGTCCATCCGCGACGGTTGGCTGCACACCGGTGATCTGGGCTATATGGACGAAGAGGGGTTCCTGTATGTTTCCGGCCGCAAGAAGGACATGATCATCAGCGGCGGCATGAACATCTACCCGAGCGAGGTCGAGCACGTCCTGCGTGAGCACGAAGCCGTCCACGACGTGGCCGTGATCGGCGTCCCGGACGATAAGTGGGGGGAGAACGTCTGTGCCGTGATCCAGCCCGCTCCCGGGGCGACTGTCGACCACGACGAGATCCTGGCCCTCTGCCGTGAGCGGCTGGCTGGCTTCAAGAAGCCCACCAGGATCGAGTTCGTCGATGAGCTTCCCAGGACGGTCTCGGGAAAGGTCCAGAAGTACGTCCTGAGGGAACGGATGACCGGCCGTAGCTGAGAGGACGGTTCATGTCGGGTTTGACTGAGGGAAAGATCGGGGTGGTCACCGGCGCTGCGTCCGGCATCGGCCGAGCGGTAGCTCTCGCGTTCGCCCGCGAGGGTGGATCCCTGGTGATAGCGGACCTGAACGAGCAGGGCTGCCGGACGACGGCGCAGACGATCGCGGACATGAGCGGCGAGGTGCACCCGGCGGTGTGCGACGTCACCGAGGCGAAGGACGTCCATGCACTCGTGGCACAGGTCGTGGGTCTGTTCGGCGCTCTCGACTGTGCGTTCAACTGCGCGGGGGTCGAGGGGCCATTCGGCAAGACGGGTGTCTATGAGGAGGCGGCGTGGCGACACGTCATCGACGTCAACCTCACTGGTACGTGGCTCGCAATGCGTGCCGAGCTTGGCCAGATGGTCCAGCAGGAACGAGGCGCAATAGTCAACATCGCCTCCGTTGCCGGGCTCAGGGCGTCCCACGGCATGCCGGCCTACACGGCGTCCAAGCACGGCGTCGTGGGCCTCACCAAGACAGCCGCGCTGGAGTACGCCAATACCGAGATCCGCGTCAACGCCGTATGCCCCGGAATCGTCGATACGCCGATGCTGGAACGAATAACCGAGGATCGCTCCCGCCTTTGGGACCGACTCATCGCGCGGACACCGTATGGCCGGCCAGCCCGGGCGGAGGAGATCGCCGAGGCGGCCGTGTGGCTCGGGTCAGACCGGTCGTCCTACATGACCGGCCACGCGATGCCGGTCGACGGGGGCTACGTGGCCATGTGAGTGACCGTTGGCAGTGGATCGACGGAGAAGAGGAGCTATGTCCCCCGACGGTTTGAAGCACATCTACGACGGCATCCGCGTGCTCGACTTCACCCAGGTACTGGCCGGGCCGACCGTGACCCGGCTGCTGGCCGAGATGGGCGCGGACGTCATCAAGGTCGAGCTGCCCCCTGGCGGAGACCGGTCGCGAGCTCTCCCCTACCTACGGGACGGCCGGAGTGGCTACCACATCCAGCAGAACCGCGGGAAGCGGAGCCTTTGTGTCGACCTGCACTCGGCGAGAGGGATAGAGATCGTCTTCGACCTGCTACGGCATGTCGACATCGTCGTGGACAGCTTCAGCCCGGGAACCCTGGGCGCCCTCGGCCTGACATACGACGCCATGAAGGCGGTACGTCCTGGGCTTATCATGTGCTCCGTGTCCGCGTTCGGCCAGGACGGCGAACTCGCCGGGAAGCCGGGGTACGACCACATCGCGCAGGCGTACTCCGGCATCACGTCCATGATCGGTACGCCGGAGGCTGCGCCCAGCCTGACCAGCTTCGGGGTCGGCGACGTCACGACCGGGGTCTACGGGATGGCGGCCGTCGCATCGGCGTTGTTCCATCGCGAGCGGACCGGCGAGGGCCAGTGGGTCGAGGTATCCCTGCTCGACACATATTTCAACTCTCACGAGATCAACGTGCAGGCGTATAGCGGAAGCCGCGGCGACATCAAGCCCAGCCGTTCGGGATCGCACCACTACGCGATCTGTCCTTTCGGCGTCTACCGGACCAGCGACGGGTTCGTCTTCATCGCGGTTCCCTCCGAACACCAGTGGTCGTACCTGTGCCGGGCGATCGGCCGGGAGGAGCTGATCGAGGATCCCCGCTATAGCACGAACCGCGCACGGTCGGAGCGGGCGACGGAGGTCGTCGAGATCGTCGAGGGATGGCTGGCGACCCTGTCCGGGACCGAGGAGGCGGTACGTGTGCTCGAGGCCGAGCGGGTTCCGGTCGCGCCAGTCCTGTCCGTGGAGCAGGCCATCCACCACCCGCATCTGCGGCAGCGGCGCACTGTCCGGTCAGTACGGGACCGGGTCTGGGGCACGATCGAGATCCCCGGCGTCCCTATGCGCTTCTCCGCCTGGCCCGACGAGCTTCCGCTCGAGGCTCCGTTCCTCGGTGAGCACAACGAGGAGATTCTGAGTGAGTACCTCGGCTACGATGCGCAGACCTGCGAGAGCCTGGCTAAGGGCGGCGTTCTGGCATCCGAGTCCCACAAGGGAAAAACGGGCAGCTCCGCGTAGCGTGATTCCGGCCGTGCTGATGGCCACTGCCAACGGACGTAGCGGAGTAGCGCGGGCATCGAGCTGTGCATACGGTGAGTAGTTCTTGAGACACTGGTTGCGATCAGGTGTGGTGTTTTGGTAAAACTGTTGCACCGTGTTGGGGTCCGCGGGGGATTCGGACTCAGCGCGGGGAGGCGTTGCGGATGTCTGGTCAGCGTCGGTCTTCTTTCCTTTTCGGTGGTTTCTGTTTTCGTGTGGCCGCGATCGCGGCGGGTTTGGCGGTTGTCGCGAGCCTGCTTGCCGCGACCGGAGGTCGGGGCGCGGCTGAGACGGGTCGGTCGCCTGCGGCTGCGGTGGGTGCGGTTCCTTCCGGTCTGGCACGGGAGAACGCCGGTGAGGCGGAACCGGCGGTGACGCGGCCGGCGTCGCGGGTGCGTGAGCTGGTGTCGGAGCGGTCGGCGTATGCGAAGACGTTTGAGTTGTCGGATGGTCGCCGGGAGGTGGAGGTGTCGACGGGTCCGGTTCATTATCGGGAGGCTTCTGGCCGGTGGCGGGAGATCGACACCACGGTGGAGCCGACGGATGTGCCGGGGTTCGGTTTCGGCGCTGTGAACGGTGGGTTCAGTGCTTTGTTCGGGGACCGCAGCGACCGGCTGATGCGGGTCGAGCTGGGGCAGTGAGCTTCCCCCGCTTTCCCGGAGACTTTCGAACCGGGTTTGATCTTGTGTCAGACCGGAGAGGAAGTTTTCGTGGCAGCACCGAGGAAGTACCCCGATGAGCTGCGTGAG